>NZ_CP077093.1:2250769-2568461 GCF_014268755.2 Pseudomonas vanderleydeniana
GCGGGCATCATCCATGAAGGCGCTTTCCTGGCGGGTGATCGCGAACGCCCAGCTCGAATGGATGCCGCGCAGCTTGGATTCGCGCACCAGGGTGTCGCGATGGGCCATCGGGAAGCGGATATCCAGGTCGTCCCAGTACTGCGCCTGGCTGATGGTACGGATCGCCGGGAAATACCACTTCAGGTCATAGGCCAGCTTGGCCTGTGCGACCATTTCGTCGCGGCTGAGGTGGCGGCTGGCGTGGTACCACTCGCGGCGACCGTCGACGATCTGGCCGCGGTCGTGCAGTTCCAGGGCGCGACGTATGCCCGGGGTGTTGCGGACCTTGTTGATCAACTGCTGGCTGAGGACCAGCGGGCGGTTGGTCAACTGGTAAGGGGTCTGCGAGCGGTCGGCGGCAAGGAAACCATAGAAGTCACGCTCGCGGGCGACGTTCTTGAGCAGCACCTGCGCCTGCGGGTTCTGTGGTTCGGCCAGTTCGAGGCTGCGGCCCTGCCAGTAGCGCCAGCGGTTGGTACTGGCCAGGTCCTGTGGCAGGCGGCGAGTCAACTGGTAGGCCTCTTCCCAGCGGCCCAGGCGCAGCAGCAGGCGCAGGCGCCACTCGGTGACGGTGTTGTCGCGCAGCTCCGGATCGTACTGGGTCATGATTTCCAGGGCGCGACCGTCGTAGCGGCGAGCCAGGGTCAGGCCGATTTCACGGGCGATGGACACCTTTTCGTCACGGGAAAAGTGCATGCTCGTGGCATAACCGTCGAGCAGTGCCATGGCCTTGTCCGGATCCTGGCGTGCCAGGCGCCGCAGGCCCAGGCCGACCACGTCGGACATCGCCTCGTCGGCTGGCATGAAGCGCGCCGGTTGGCTGAGCAGGTCAGGTTTCTGCGCCACGTCGATCATCAGGCGGCCTTGCGCGCCGAGGGTGTTCAGGCCCTTGGTCAAGGCCGTGGCCAGCCCGTAGTTGCGGGCCTCGGTGGCCAGCTTGACGCGTTGCCAGCGCTTCTGCTCGGTCAGTTGGCCCTGTGCGGCCCAAGCGTCGAACAGGGCATCGCAGGCACCGGGTTGGGTCTTGCCGGTCAGCCAGAGTTTCTCCGCGGTGGCGAAGCCCTCGGCGCGCAGGTTGTGGCTGAGCTGGTACTGGCCGTTGAGGCAGTCCAGTTCGGTGAAGTTCAGTTTCGGGTCGTAATACTTGACGAAGGGTGCCCAGTCGCCGCGTTCGGCCAGCCAGCGTAACCAGCGCAGCTTCATCCAGTTGGCCTGGGGCAGGTCGCCATGCTCGGCGAGGAACTGCTCGATCTCGGCGTTGCTGGCGGTCTTCAGCCGGGCAGTCAATTCGTCGTAGGCGAGGTAGGGTTCCAGCGGGTAGCTCAACAGGGCGCTGCGATTCTGGAAATACGGGCCCGAGTCGCCCTTGGCCAGGGCGCGCTTGGCATCATCGTAGAGTTGACGTTGCTGGGCGAGGTCGACGGCCTGTGCAGCTTGGACGGCGCAGGTGGAAAGAAGCAGACACGATAAAAAGTTGAAAAGACGGCTGCGCATGAGACTTCCGGTCAGAAAAACGGACAAGCGCTGGCTGGGCCGGCGCTGATTGTCCGGTAGCTTAGCCTTTTGCCGGCGACGGGCGAAAGTTTTGCCGGCCTCTCGTACGCAACTTGATACCAAATGTCATGTGCCGGACGGGGCGGGCGTCGACCACCGGCGAAAATCGCGACCGCCTCGCCGCTCAACATCGGGTAGAATGCGCGCCCGGTTTTTGGAGAAGCTCATGACCCTGCTCAAATTCAGCGATGTGTCCCTTGCTTTCGGCGCCATGCCGTTGTTGGACAAGGTGTCCTGGCAGATCGCCCGTGGTGAGCGGGTGTGCATCATCGGCCGCAACGGCACTGGCAAGTCCAGCATGTTGAAGCTGGTCAAGGGCGATCAGAAGCCCGACGACGGCTCCGTCTGGCGCGCGCCGGCGCTCAAGATCGGCGAATTGCCGCAGGAACTGCCGGTGGCCGACGAGCGCACCGTGTTCGACGTCGTGGCCCAGGGCCTGGACGGTGTCGGTGAGTTGCTGGCGCAATATCACCACCTGAGCCAGAACATCGTCACCGATGCCGACCTGGACAAGCTGATGCGCGTCCAGCATGACCTCGAAGCCCGCGATGGCTGGCGCCTGCAGACGCTGGTCGACAGTACCCTGAGCCGTTTGCAGCTGCCGGCCGACAAGACCCTGGCCGAGTTGTCCGGTGGCTGGCGCCGTCGCGTGCTGCTGGCCCAGGCCCTGGTGGCCGAGCCGGACCTGCTGCTGCTCGACGAACCGACCAACCACCTGGATATCGGCGCGATCGCCTGGCTGGAAGAAGCCCTCAAGGACTTCCAGGGGGCGGTCCTGTTCATCACCCACGACCGTTCCTTCCTGCAGAGCCTGGCGACCCGGATCCTCGAACTGGATCGCGGCGGGCTGATCGACTGGAACGGCGACTACGCCAGCTTCCTGGTGCACAAGGAAGCCGCGCTGGCTGCCGAGGAAACCGCCAACGCGCTGTTCGACAAGCGCCTGGCCCAGGAAGAAGTGTGGATTCGCCAGGGCATCAAGGCCCGGCGTACCCGTAACGAGGGCCGTGTGCGTGCTCTGAAGGCGCTGCGTGTCGAGCGTAGCGAGCGGCGCGAGCGCACCGGCAAGGCGAACATCCAGCTCGATACCGCCGAGAAGTCCGGCAAGCAGGTGATGGTCCTTGAGAACGTCAGCTTCGCCCATCCGGACGGCCCGGTGCTGGTCAAGGACTTCTCGATGGTCCTGCAGCGCGGTGACCGCATCGGCCTGCTCGGGGCCAACGGTACCGGCAAGACCACCCTGCTCAAGCTGATGCTGGGTGGCCTGGTGCCGACCAGCGGCAAGGTGGAGGAGGGCACTCGCATCGAGGTGGCCTATTTCGACCAGCTTCGCCATCAGCTGGACCTGGAAAAGACCGTGGTCGACAACGTCGCCGAAGGTCGCGATTTCATCGAGATCGATGGCCAGAGCCGTCATGTGCTCAGCTACCTCGGTGATTTCCTGTTCAGCCCGCAGCGGGCCCGCACGCCGGTCAAGGCGCTGTCCGGTGGCGAGCGCGCGCGGCTGCTGCTGGCCAAGCTGTTCAGCAAGCCGGCGAACCTGCTGGTCCTCGACGAACCGACCAACGACCTCGACGTGGAAACCCTCGAACTGCTGGAAGAGGTGCTGCTGACCTTCCAGGGTACCGTGCTGATGGTCAGTCACGACCGGGCATTCCTCGACAACGTGGTGACCAGCACCCTGGTGTTCGAGGGTGAAGGCAAGGTGCGTGAATACGTCGGTGGTTATCAGGACTGGCTGCGCCAGGGCGGCTCGCCGCGCCTGCTCGGGGTGACCGAGAGCAAGTCGGGCAAGGCCGAGCTGGAATCGGCGATCGTCAGTGCGCCGCCTGCGCAGGCTGCGCCTGTGGCTGAGGCACCGGCGGCGAAGAAGAAGCTCAGCTACAAGCTGCAGCGCGAACTGGAGGCTCTGCCGGGCGAGATCGATGCCAAGGAGCAGGCCATTGCCGCCGTGCAGGCCGAGATGGCCGAAGCAGGCTTCTACCAGCGTCCAGTGGCTGAAACCACTGCGGTGCTGGCCAAGCTGGAGGCCCTGCAGGCCGAGCTGGATGCAATGGTCGAGCGCTGGGCCGAGCTGGATGCCTGATTGACGGCGCGACAATAAAAAAGCCCGGCTTCATTCTGTGAGGCCGGGCTTTTTTCAGAAGCTGCTCAAGGGGTGCACAGGCGAGGCGGTGTCCTTGCAGGAGCAGGGCTTGCCCGCGAACAAGACAACGTCCTGTCACTGTTTCACCCTGCAATGCCATTCGCGGGCGAGCCCTGCTCCTACAGGGGCGGATCAGTTTTTGGTCTGGAGGCGTACCGCGAGGACGTCGCAGGAGGCGCCGTGCAGGACGTCGTTGGCAGTGGATCCGAGCAGCAGGGCCAGGCCATGGCGTCCGTGGCTGCCGACCACGATCAGGTCACAGTGCTGTTCCTTGGCCAGATGGTGAATTTCCTGGCGCGGCTGGCCGTAGGTCAGGTGGCAGGTGTCCTTGGAAATTTCAGGGTATTTGTTGATCAGCCGTTCCAGGCGCTCCTTGGCCTGGTCGAACTGCTGCTGTTGCAATTGGGACAGGTCCATCGGGACGTCGCCGCCAAAGGCCATGGCCATGGGCTCGACGATGTGGACCAGCGAGAGCTTGGCGTTGTTGCTGGCCGACAGTTCGCGTGCGCGGTGAATGACCGGGTCGCACTCTTCCGTCAGGTCGACGGCAACCAGAATGTGGTTGTAGGGCATTGGAGGCACCTCCTGAGGATCGCATTTGTATTAATTATGGCTCGTTTCAAGCTGATTGGTTCTGCGCTGAATCAATCGCTCATGAATAATCATCGGGGAGTAGAGATATGACGGTCTGGATAGTGGTGTCAATCCTGGCGGTGGTTCTCAGTCCTCTGGCCTGGCTGCGTCCGTCGCGCCGCCAGAGCGATCGGATGGCCCTGCGCATGGAGGCGCGCCGCATTGGCCTGGGCATGCAGCTGGCGCCCCAGGAATGGCCGCACTGGCTGCCCCAGGAGCCGCCAAGCCCCTGTGCGCAGTATCATCGACCACGGCGCGGCAAGGTATCGCCGTGCTGGTGCTATTGGCAGAGCGAGCCGGGTGTGTGGGTCAACCAGTGGCGCGAAGTGCTCGCGGACGAGGCGCTGCTGGCCCATTTGCGGACGTTGCCGGGCAATGTCTTCAAGGTCGAGGCGGATGCGCAGATGATCGCGCTCTACTGGGGCGAACGCGGTGACGCGAAAGTACTCCAGGATATCGCGGCGGTGCTCAAGGCGCTGGCTTGAGCCGAGGGCATTCCATCGGCAAACCGCTCTGGCACCTTCCTTTCACAAAAAGTGTCCATATTTTCCACTAGGCTCTCTCTTGGAGTCTGGTAGGCCTGTTCTCAGATTTGTGTCTGATCTGATGGCTTTGCGTGCTATTGATTTCATGAATGAAGCGCCATCAGGACGGCGGCTGCAGCACCTGCACGCCTGGAAAGTGACCGGAAAGTCGCATTTTTTCGGGGTGTTTTCGGCAATTGACAATTGCCTCGAATTCCGTGAAGGTGTCCACACCCAAATCAAACGGGCGTATGAATTGAGCGTTTGTCTGACAGACCGCTCTTACAGAATCCCGACTATCGCGTCGGCGGGTGTGCCTGGCGGCTTGGCGTAGCAGTGACGGTGACGTCAATGCGGGGCCGGAAGCTAGCGACCGACGTGTACTGTTCAGCTTCCATATCGTGGAGATCAGTTGATGATTTACGAAGGTAAAGCCATCACGGTTAAGGCTCTTGAAAGTGGCATCGTCGAACTGAAGTTCGATCTCAAGGGTGAGTCCGTCAACAAGTTCAACCGTCTCACCCTGAACGAACTGCGTCAGGCGGTGGATACCCTCAAGGCCGATGCCTCGGTCAAGGGTGTCATCGTCAGCAGCGGCAAGGACGTGTTCATCGTCGGTGCCGACATCACTGAATTCGTCGACAACTTCAAGTTGCCTGATGCCGAGCTCGTGGCCGGTAACCTCGAAGCCAACAGGATCTTCAGCGATTTCGAAGACCTGGCCGTTCCGACCGTTGTCGCGATCAACGGCATCGCCCTGGGCGGTGGTCTGGAAATGTGCCTGGCCGCGGACCTGCGGGTCATGTCGAGCAGCGCCAAGATCGGCCTGCCGGAAGTCAAGCTGGGCATCTACCCGGGCTTCGGCGGCACCGTCCGCCTGCCACGCCTGATCGGTGTGGACAACGCCATCGAGTGGATCGCCGCCGGCAAGGAAAACCGTGCCGAAGACGCACTGAAAGTCGGCGCCGTCGACGCCGTGGTTGCCCCCGAGCAACTGCAGCAGGCCGCCCTAGACCTGGTCAAGCGCGCCATTTCCGGCGAGATCGACTACAAGGCCAAGCGCCAGCCGAAGCTGGACAAGCTCAAGCTCAACGCCATCGAGCAGATGATGGCCTTCGAGACCGCCAAGGGCTTCGTGGCCGGGCAGGCGGGTCCCAACTACCCGGCGCCGGTCGAGGCGATCAAGACCATCCAGAAGGCCGCCAACTTCGGTCGTGACAAGGCCCTGGAAATCGAAGCCGCCGGCTTCGTGAAACTGGCCAAGACCTCGGCTGCCGAAAGCCTGATCGGTCTGTTCCTGAACGACCAGGAACTGAAGAAGAAGGCCAAGGCCTACGACGAAATCGCCAAGGACGTGAAGCAGGCCGCCGTACTCGGCGCTGGCATCATGGGTGGCGGCATCGCCTACCAGTCGGCGTCCAAGGGCACGCCGATCCTGATGAAGGACATCAACGAACACGGTATCGAGCAGGGCCTGGCCGAAGCCGCCAAGCTGCTGGTCGGTCGCGTCGACAAGGGCCGCATGACCGCGGCGAAGATGGCCGAAGTGCTCAATGGCATTCGTCCGACCCTGTCCTACGGTGACTTCGGCCACGTCGACCTGGTGGTCGAGGCGGTCGTCGAGAACCCGAAGGTCAAGCAGGCAGTCCTGGCGGAAGTGGAAGCCCAGGTCAAGGAAGATGCCGTGCTGGCATCCAACACCTCGACCATTTCCATCAGTCTGCTGGCCAAGGCCCTCAAGCGTCCGGAAAACTTCGTCGGCATGCACTTCTTCAACCCCGTGCACATGATGCCGCTGGTGGAAGTGATCCGTGGCGAGAAGTCCAGCGAACAGGCGATCGCCACCACCGTGGCCTACGCCAAGAAGATGGGCAAGAACCCGATCGTGGTCAACGACTGCCCCGGCTTCCTGGTCAACCGTATCCTGTTCCCGTACTTCGGCGGTTTCGCCAAGCTGGTCAGTGCCGGTGTGGACTTCGTTCGTATCGACAAGATCATGGAGAAGTTCGGCTGGCCGATGGGCCCGGCGTACCTGATGGACGTGGTCGGCATCGACACCGGTCACCATGGTCGCGACGTGATGGCCGAAGGCTTCCCGGATCGCATGAAGGACGACCGTCGTTCGGCTGTCGATGCCTTGTACGACGCCAAGCGCCTGGGCCAGAAGAATGGCAAGGGCTTCTACGCCTACGAGACCGACAAGCGTGGCAAGCAGAAGAAGGTCGCCGATCCGTCGGTGCTGGAAGTGCTCAAGCCGATCGTCTACGAGCAGCGTGAAGTGACCGACGAGGACATCATCAACTGGATGATGATCCCACTGTGCCTGGAAACCGTGCGCTGCCTGGAAGACGGCATCGTCGCCACTGCGGCCGAGGCCGACATGGGCCTGGTCTACGGCATCGGTTTCCCTCCCTTCCGTGGCGGTGCGCTGCGCTACATCGACTCGATCGGTGTGGCCGAGTTCGTTGCCCTGGCTGACCAGTACGCCGATCTGGGCGCGCTGTACCACCCGACCGCGAAACTGCGTGAAATGGCCAAGAACGGCCAGCGGTTCTTCGGTTAAGCGCCCACACTAGAGCGAGAGTGAACGATATGAGCTTGAATCCTAGAGACGTCGTGATTGTCGACTTCGGTCGTACTCCGATGGGCCGCTCCAAGGGCGGCATGCACCGCAATACCCGTGCCGAGGACATGTCCGCGCACCTGATCAGCAAGCTGCTGGAGCGCAACACCAAGGTCGACCCGAACGAGGTCGAGGACGTGATCTGGGGCTGCGTGAACCAGACCCTGGAGCAGGGCTGGAACATCGCGCGCATGGCCTCGCTGATGACCCAGATCCCGCACACCGCTGCCGGCCAGACCGTCAGCCGCCTGTGTGGCTCGTCGATGAGCGCACTGCACACCGCCGCCCAGGCGATCATGACCGGCAATGGTGACGTTTTCGTCGTTGGCGGCGTCGAGCATATGGGCCACGTGGGCATGATGCATGGTGTCGATCCGAACCCGCACCTGTCGCTGTACGCGGCGAAGGCTTCGGGCATGATGGGGCTGACCGCCGAGATGCTCGGCAAGATGCACGGCATCACCCGTGAGGCTCAGGACGCCTTTGGCGTGCGTTCCCACCAGCTCGCCCACAAGGCGACCGTGGAAGGCAAGTTCAAGGACGAGATCATCCCGATGCAGGGTTATGACGAGGCTGGCTTCCTGAAGGTCTTCGACTACGACGAGACCATTCGCCCGGAAACCAACCTGGAAAGCCTGGCGGCGTTGAAGCCGGCATTCAACCCCAAGGGGGGGACCGTGACCGCGGGTACTTCGTCGCAGATCACCGATGGTGCCTCGTGCATGATCGTGATGTCGGCGCAGCGTGCGCAGGACCTGGGTATCCAGCCGCTGGCGGTGATCCGTTCGATGGCGGTGGCCGGTGTCGATCCGGCGATCATGGGTTATGGTCCCGTGCCAGCGACCCAGAAAGCCCTCAAGCGTGCCGGGCTGTCGATCTCCGACATCGACTTCTTCGAGCTCAACGAAGCCTTCGCCGCACAGGCCCTGCCAGTGCTGAAGGACTTGAAAGTGCTCGACAAGATGGACGAGAAGGTTAACCTGCACGGCGGTGCCATCGCCCTGGGTCACCCGTTCGGTTGCTCGGGTGCACGGATTTCCGGCACCCTGCTGAACGTGATGAAACAGAACGGCGGCACTTTCGGGGTGTCCACCATGTGTATCGGCCTCGGCCAGGGCATTGCCACCGTCTTCGAACGCGTCTGAGTGTTTCGTTGACGGAAACCGGGGCCTGGTGCCCCGGTTTTTGTTTTTGCGATATTTTTTATTTTATTTTGTAAGAGGGCCGATACATGACTTTGCAACCCGGGCTCTATCAGCATTACAAGGGGCCGCAGTACCGCGTTTTCAGCGTGGCACGGCATTCCGAGACCGAGGAAGAGGTGGTGTTCTACCAGGCGCTGTATGGCGAATACGGCTTTTGGGTACGGCCCTTGAGCATGTTCCTGGAGTCGGTCGAGGTTGACGGCGAACGGGTCCCACGCTTTGCTTTGGTGCAGGCCGAGCCGAGTGTTTTTTCCAAGGCTTGAGGGCCGGTCGCGCAGCACCCTGTGCTTGACCTCACCTTGTTGCCACTATATATAGCGGTGCCGCGCCAGTCGCGGGCTGCGCTCTCACTTCTAGCATTCAGGAATTTTCCGATCCATGGGCAAATCGCTGGTCATTGTGGAATCCCCGGCTAAGGCCAAGACCATCAACAAGTATCTGGGAACCCAGTACGTGGTGAAGTCGAGTATCGGCCATATCCGAGACCTGCCCACCAGCGGTTCGGCCAGTGCCACCAAGGAACCCGCTGCCAAGCGCGGCAAGGCTGCGGCCAGCGAGGCGCCTGCGCTCTCGGCGAAGGAGAAGGCCCGCAAGCAGCTGGTGTCGCGCATGGGCGTCGACCCGGATCATGGCTGGAAAGCCCGCTACGAGATCCTTCCTGGCAAGGAGAAGGTGATCGAGGAGCTGCGCCGACTGGCCAAGGATGCCGACACCATCTATCTCGCAACCGACTTGGATCGCGAGGGGGAAGCCATTGCCTGGCACCTGCGCGAAGCCATCGGCGGGGACGACAGCCGCTACAAGCGCGTGGTGTTCAACGAAATCACCAAGAAGGCGATCCAGGAGGCCTTCTCGGCGCCTGGCGAGCTGGACATCGACCGCGTCAATGCCCAGCAGGCCCGTCGCTTCCTCGATCGCGTGGTTGGCTACATGGTCTCGCCGCTGCTGTGGGCGAAGATCGCCCGTGGCCTGTCCGCCGGTCGCGTGCAGTCGGTGGCGGTGAAGCTGGTGGTCGAGCGTGAACGTGAGATTCGCGCGTTCATCCCGGAAGAGTACTGGGAAGTGCATGCCGGCCTGGGCACGACCAAGGGCGCCAAGGTGCGCTTCGAGGTGGCGCGGGAGAACGGCGAGGCCTTCAAGCCGCTGAACGAAGCCCAGGCCATGGCGGCGCTGGAGAAGCTCAAGGCCTCGGCCTACACCATCGCCAAGCGTGAAGACAAGCCGACCAGCAGCAAGCCTTCGGCTCCGTTCATTACCTCCACTCTGCAGCAGGCCGCGAGCAACCGCCTGGGCTTCGGGGTGAAGAAGACCATGATGATGGCCCAGCGTCTGTACGAAGCGGGCTACATCACCTACATGCGTACCGACTCCACCAACCTCTCGGCAGACGCCGTGGCGATGGCGCGGACCTATATCGAGGGCGAGTTCGGCGCGAAATACCTGCCGTCCGCACCGAACGTCTACAGCAGCAAGGAAGGTGCCCAGGAGGCGCACGAGGCGATCCGGCCTTCGGACGTCAACACTGACCCGAGCAAGCTCTCGGGCATGGAGCGTGACGCCGAGCGCCTGTACGAGCTGATCTGGCGCCAGTTCGTCGCTTGCCAGATGCTGCCGGCGCAGTACCTGTCGACCACTGTCAGCGTCGCCGCTGGCGACTTCGAGCTGCGTGCCAAGGGTCGCATCCTCAAGTTCGACGGCTACACCCGGGTTCTGCCACAGCTGAGCAAGCCGGGCGACGATGATGTCCTGCCGGACATGGCCCAGGGCGAAGTGCTGAAGCTGATCCAGCTCGACCCGAGCCAGCACTTCACCAAGCCGCCGGCGCGTTACTCCGAAGCCAGCCTGGTCAAGGAAATGGAGAAGCGTGGTATCGGTCGTCCTTCGACCTATGCGGCGATCATTTCCACCATCCAGGATCGCGGCTACGTGGCGTTGCACAATCGTCGCTTCTACTCCGAGAAGATGGGCGACATCGTTACTGAGCGCCTGGCGGAAAGCTTCTCGAACCTGATGGACTACGGGTTCACCGCGGACATGGAGGAGAACCTCGACGACGTGGCCCAGGGCGAGCGTGACTGGAAGAACGTGCTCGACGAATTCTACGGCGACTTCAAGAAGAAGCTGGAAGTGGCCGAGGGTGCGGAAAACGGCATGCGTGCCAACCAGCCGGTCATGACCGATATCCCATGCCAGACCTGCGGCCGGCCGATGCAGATCCGTACCGCCTCGACCGGTGTGTTCCTCGGTTGCTCGGGCTACAGCCTGCCACCGAAAGAACGCTGCAAGGCAACCGTCAACCTGGTGCCGGGCGACGAAATCGCCGCGGACGACGAGGGTGAGTCGGAATCGCTGGTGTTGCGTGGCAAGCATCGCTGCCCGATCTGCAGCACCGCGATGGACGCCTACCTGCTGGACGAGAAGCGCAAGCTGCACATCTGTGGCAACAACCCGGATTGCGCCGGCTACGAGATCGAGGAAGGCAACTACCGGATCAAGGGTTACGAAGGGCCGAGCCTGGAGTGCGACAAGTGCGGTAGCGAGATGCAGCTCAAGACCGGCCGTTTCGGCAAGTTCTTCGGTTGCACCAACCCGACCTGCAAGAACACGCGTAAGCTGCTCAGAAGCGGTGATGCGGCGCCGCCGAAAATGGACCCGGTGAAGATGCCGGAGCTCAAGTGCGAGAAGGTCGACGACACCTACATCCTGCGGGATGGTGCCTCGGGCCTGTTCCTGGCCGCGAGCCAGTTCCCGAAAAATCGCGAGACCCGTGCGCCACTGGTGCTCGAAATCGTCCCGCACAAGGATGAAATCGATCCGAAGTACCACTTCCTCTGCGAAGCGCCGCAGAAGGACCCGGACGGCCGTCCAGCGGTGATCCGCTACAGCCGCAAGACCAAGGAGCAGTACGTGCAGACCGAGGTCGATGGCAAGCCGACGGGCTGGAAGGCGTTCTACGACAGCGGCAAGTGGAAGGTGGAAGACAAGCGTCAGGGTGCCTGATCCGTTTGCCGGTCGAGGTCCTGGTTTCCTTGAAGCCAGGGCCTGATGCGGGCCCCTGCAGGAGCGTGGCTTGCCCGCGAAGCTTTTAGCGTCCTTGAAGACGCCTTCGCGGGCAAGCCGCGCTCCTGCAGCGGGCCGTGTATGGTCTTATTTGGGAGTGCGCCATCATGGCCAACGAACTCTATACCCGTACCAACCAGAAGATCTTCTACGCCGGCCTGGCCCTGGAAGCCCTTGGCAAGGCCGAGGAGAGCCGGGCGATGAACGCGCTGGCGCTGACCCAGGCCGAGCGTGAAGCCGCGGTATTTCATCTCTATGGCGCCTTGCTCGGGCTGTGTCATGAGATCGCCGGCTTCTATCGTCTGCCTCAGGCCAGCGCGCCGCGCGCCGAGTTGTTGCTGACCCGGGAAGTGCTGGAGTCCATCGCCATTCCGGAAATGGCCGAGCTGGTAGAGCTGGCCCACAGCCCGCAAACCTGGCTGGCGCGGCTGATCGCTGCCCACTCTGCGCTCTATCTGCCACCGCTGGCGCCGCGCAAACCCAAGGGCGATGTGTTGCAGCCGCTGATCGAGGCAGTCAGCCTGGATGAAGAGGCGGCACCGGAGCTGGGCCGTGAAGAGTTGGAAAGCTGGCGGCAGAACCTCAAGGCGCTGGCGATTCGCTTCCGGGATGGGCTCAGCGAGTGCTGATCTGCGCGGACGGGATGTAGGTTCCGTCTGTCAGTTGTTCATCAGGCGGTAACGAAAGCTGTTGAGATGATGAGCGAGTTGCCATGAATGACTGGTATAATATTGTCCTTTCGTGGAGAACAGACTTTTATGCCTACGTCCTTTCTAGAAATTGTCGAGCTGCCGGACGGCCGTATCGAGCTGCGCCGCGCCGAGGACGAAGGTTCTCTGGTCACCCTGAACTTTTCTGAGGACGCCAAGGCCTTCCTGCAGGGCCAGCACGTCGAAGTGGCCAAGGCCATGTTGAGCGTGGGTGTGCAGATGGCAGGGCGCCTGGTGGAAGGCGAGTTTGAGAAAGAAGAAGACGGTCCGCGGGTTCTTCACTAAGGAGCTGTGCGTGCCTGGCTCAGGTACGTGTCTGTAGCCAGTCGTTGGTCCTATCGGCTTCTCTGTCCTGGAGAAGCCTTGTGGGGTGGGTGCGAACAGCCTGCCTATCGTTATCCCGCTTCAACCCAAGCGAATATTCAGGCTGTGTGCGTCGCCCTTGCGTGCGGCGTTGATCAATTGTTGGCGAGCGCTGCTGCTCAGCGGATTCAACCAACTGACCACGGTATGGCTGCGCCCCAGGCGCAAGGCCTCACAGGCTAGTTGCTGGGCATTCTGGGCGCTGCTGGGTTGCAGGAGCAGAATTCGCTCGCGGTTCAGGCCGGCTTCGCGCAGCCAGGCCTGGGTGACGCTGGCGGGTGGGGCGATCAGGGTCAGCCAGCGGGCGTCCTGGTCCTGGCTCAGTTCGCGCAGGATCGGGGCCAGCAGGCTCAGGCAATTCCCGCCGCGCAACGACAACTCGCTAAAGGCCTCGGGCTCGGTGCTCCAGGGTGTTTCGACCACGTCCTTCAGGACCGGGGCCAGCGGCTGCATCATGAACGCTTCGAACAAGGGCAGCTGTGCATGTTGTGGAGTTTGCGGAAATTGCATGACGCCTCCTTCAGCGGCGAATGACGCCGACGCTCAGGCCTTCGATGACGAAGTCCTGCTCTTTCAGGTTGACTTCGATAGGGGCGAACTCGGGGTTTTCCGCCAGCAGCCAGACCTTGCTGCCCTCGCGCTTGAAGCGCTTGACGGTGACTTCCTCGCCGATGCGGGCGACCACGATCTGGCCGTTGCGGGCTTCGCGGCAGGTGTGCACGGCCAGCAGGTCGCCGTCGAAAATGCCGACGTCCTTCATGCTCATGCCGTGGACGCGCAACAGGTAGTCGGCCCGAGGGTGGAAGAACGTCGGGTTGATGTTGCAGGATTCCTCGACATGCTGTTCGGCGAGGATAGGCGCACCAGCCGCGACGCGACCGATGATCGGCAGGGTGGATTCGTCGACCTTGGCTTCGAAACCCGGAATACGAATGCCACGCGAGGCACCGGGTGTCATTTCGATCGCACCCTTGCGGGCCAGGGCCTTGAGGTGTTCTTCGGCCGCATTCGGTGACTTGAAGCCCAGTTCCTGGGCAATCTCCGCACGAGTAGGCGGATAGCCGTTGTCATCGAGGCAGCGTTTGATAAAAGCCAGAATCTCAGCTTGGCGAGGCGTCAGTTTTAGCATTTCGATGGCTCTGTCTTTTTATACAGTGACTGGAATTATATACAGTGCGAGGCGCTTGGCAATCCTCCTTTTCAAGGTGGCCGCCGGACGGTTGTCGCAAAGGGCTTCGGGATCCATGGCAAGTGCCGCGCTACAGGTGCGGGTTCTATGATTTAATACCTGACTGACCGGCCGGAAAGGGACCGTCAGGCTTGACATTCCGTGGTCTGAAACGTATGTTTCAAACAAGTGTTTGTCAGGCGGAGTAGTCATGGCCCAGTCGGAAACCGTTGAACGCATTCTCGATGCTGCCGAGCAATTGTTCGCGGAAAAAGGTTTCGCCGAGACCTCGTTGCGGTTGATCACCAGCAAGGCGGGGGTCAATCTCGCGGCGGTGAACTACCATTTCGGCTCGAAAAAGGCCCTGATCCAGGCGGTCTTCTCGCGTTTCCTCGGCCCATTCTGCGTCAGCCTCGAGCGCGAACTGGAGCGCCGCCAGGCCAAGCCGGAGGTCAAGCCGACCCTGGAAGAACTGCTGGAAATACTCGTCGAACAGGCCCTGGTCGTGCAGCCCCGCAGCGGCAACGACCTGTCGATCTTCATGCGCCTGCTGGGCCTTGCCTTCAGCCAGAGCCAGGGCCACCTGCGCCGTTACCTGGAGGACATGTACGGCAAGGTGTTCCGCCGCTACATGCTGCTGGTTAATGAAGCGGCCCCGCGTATCCCCCCGATCGAGCTGTTCTGGCGCGTGCACTTCATGCTCGGCGCAGCGGCGTTCAGCATGTCCGGGATCAAGGCGCTGCGCGCGATCGCCGAGACCGATTTCGGCGTCAATACCTCGATCGAGACGG
The DNA here is from genome assembly GCF_014268755.2 of Pseudomonas vanderleydeniana. Taxonomy (NCBI): domain Bacteria; kingdom Pseudomonadati; phylum Pseudomonadota; class Gammaproteobacteria; order Pseudomonadales; family Pseudomonadaceae; genus Pseudomonas; species Pseudomonas vanderleydeniana. The sequence continues at coordinate 2,265,586 of NZ_CP077093.1, forward strand.
TGATGCGCCTGATGGTGCCCTTCCTGGCGGCCGGCATGCGCGCCGACAGCGGTGTCACCGACGAAACCATGGCCGCCGCGCAACTGCGCCCGCGCAGCAAGTCGGCGGCGCCTGTCGTCAAGGCCTGACGCATCCGGGTGGGCGCGCAGGCCTCGATCCGCTAAGCTTGCCGCCCATGCCTGACTCCTTTGCGTTTGCCGCTCCCTTTTTTCCTGTTCGTCTGCCGGATGCGCTCCGTGGCAGGGCGTTCGCACGCCTGGCGGTTTTCCAGACGGCCCTTTTTCACAAGGATTTCCTATGAGTACTGCCCTGCAAGGCTCCCTGATGGTCGATATCGCCGGCACCTGGCTGACGTCTGAAGATCGCCAGTTGTTGCGCCAGCCGCAAGTGGGTGGGCTGATCATCTTCGCGCGCAACATCGAGAGCCCGCGCCAGGTGCGCGAACTGAGCGCTGCGATCCGCGCGATTCGCCCTGATCTGCTGTTGGCGGTCGACCAGGAGGGCGGGCGGGTGCAGCGCCTGCGCCAGGGCTTCGTGCGCCTGCCGGCGATGCGCGCGATTGCCGACAACCCGCAGGCCGAGCGCCTGGCCGAACACTGCGGTTGGCTGATGGCGACCGAGGTGCTGGCGGTCGGGCTCGACCTGAGCTTTGCCCCGGTACTGGACCTGGACTATCAGCGTAGCGCGGTGGTTGGAAGTCGTTCCTTCGAGGGTGATCCGGAGCGTGCGGCCCTGCTCGCCGGTGCATTCATCCGCGGCATGAGGGCGGCCGGCATGGCCGCCACCGGCAAGCACTTTCCCGGGCATGGCTGGGCCGAGGCGGACTCCCATGTGGCAATCCCGGTCGACGAGCGCAGCCTGGACACCATTCGCGCCCATGACCTGGTGCCTTTCGCCCACCTGAGCCAGCAGCTGGCGGCGGTGATGCCGGCTCACGTGATCTATCCGCAGGTCGATGCGCAACCTGCCGGCTTCTCGCGGCGCTGGTTGCAGGACATCCTGCGCGGCGAGTTACGGTTCGATGGGGTGATCTTCAGTGATGACCTGTCCATGGCCGGTGCCCATGTGGTGGGCGATGCGGCCAGTCGTATCGAGGCGGCGCTGTCGGCCGGGTGCGACATGGGGCTGGTGTGCAATGACCGGGCGGCGGCGGAGCTGGCCCTGAGTGCCGCGCAGCGCCTGAAGGTGGCGCCGTCGCCACGGATCGCGCGGATGCGTGGCCAGGGCTTCGCCCGCACGGACTACCGCGAGCAGCCGCGATGGCTGGAGGCGCTGGGGGCGTTGCGCGAGGCTCAGCTCATCGATTGAGTGGCGTCATATTCGAGGGCCCATTCGCGGGCAAGCCCGGCTCCTACAAGGTGTGCCGTACTCCATCTGACGCACGACACGCATACTGTAGGAGCCGGGCTTGCCCGCGAAGCTTTCAGGGGGGGCTCAACGCCCGGCCTTCTTGTCCGGCAGCGGCGCGAACAGCGCCTCGATGTCCTCGTTCTGCAACTGCCAGTCCCCGGCCTGGCGCCCGTCGAGCACGCCGGAGGCCAAGTCGGATTTTTCCTGTTGCAGGTGCTGGATCTTTTCCTCGACCGTGCCGCGGGCAATCATCTTGTAGACGAACACCGGCTTTTCCTGGCCGATCCGGTAGGCGCGGTCAGTGGCCTGGTTTTCCGCCGCCGGGTTCCACCACGGGTCGTAGTGGATCACGGTGTCGGCTTCGGTCAGGTTCAGACCGACGCCACCGGCCTTGAGGCTGATGAGGAAAATCTGCAGCTTGCCGCTCTGGAAGTCCTTCACCGGTGTACGTCGGTCACGGGTCTGCCCGGTCAGCAAGCCGTAGGTGACATGGCGTTTTTTCAGTTCGGCCTCGATCAGTGACAGCATCGAGGTGAACTGCGAGAACAACAGGATTCGCCGACCTTCGGCGAACAGCTCCTCGAGCATTTCCATCAGGCTGTCGAGCTTGCCCGATGCGCTGCCGCGGGCCGGAGGGGTCGCGTCGCTGACCAGGCGCAGGTCGCAGCAGACCTGGCGCAGCTTGAGCAGCGCCTCGAGGATGATGATCTGGCTGCGCGCCACGCCCTTGCGGGTGATTTCGTCACGGACCTTCTTGTCCATCGCCAGGCGCATGGTCTCGTAGACGTCGCGTTGCGCCTCGTTGAGTTCGACCCAGTGGATGATCTCGGTCTTGGGTGGCAGCTCGGTCGCCACCTGTTCCTTGGTGCGGCGCAGCAGGAACGGCTTGATCCGGCCGTTCAGGTGTTGCAGGCGCACTTCACTGGCGTGCTTCTCGATGGGGATGCGATAGTCGCGGTTGAAGCTCTTGGCGTCGCCCAGCCAGCCTGGCAGCAGGAAGTGGAACAGCGACCACAGCTCGCCCAGGTGGTTTTCCAGGGGCGTGCCGCTTAGGCACAGGCGTTGCCTTGCCTGGAGTTCGCGGGTGGCCTGGGCGGCCTTGCTGCCGGGGTTCTTGATGTACTGCGCCTCGTCGAGCACCAGCACGTGCAGGGGCTGGGTCTTGAGCGTGTCGATGTCCTTGGGCAGCAGGGCGTAGGTGGTGAGGATCAGGTCGTAGTCGCCCAGTCGTTCGAAATGCTTCTTGCGGGCCGCGCCATACAGCGCCAGGACCTTGAGTTGCGGCGTGAAGTGCGCGGCTTCGTCGAGCCAGTTGGGGATCAGGCTGGTGGGCATCACCACCATGCACGGGCGATCGAGGCGTCCGGCGTTCTTCTCGCTGAGGATGTGCGCCAGGGTCTGCAGGGTCTTGCCCAGGCCCATGTCGTCGGCGAGGATCCCGCCGACTTCCAGCTGCCGCAGCGATTGCATCCAGCTCAGGCCCTCGTGCTGGTAGGGGCGCAGCGTGGCGTTGAGGCCCTCGGGGACGCTGGCGCTGTACTCGCGGATATCGCGCAGCCGCTCGGCCAGGCTGCGGATTTGCGCCCCGCCTTCCCACAGCAGTGGCAGGCCGTCCAGGGGGTTGAGCCGGGTCGCGTCGGCGTTGCTCAGGCGCAGCGTGGTGCTGCCGGGTTCTTCCAGGTAGAACTCGCCCAGCGTGCTGAGTACCGGCTTGAGGCGACCATAGGGCAGTGCCACCTGTAGCGGGTCGTGGCTGCCGCTGGGCGAGGCGGGGATGTTCACCAGGATCAGTTCGTCATCCCGGCGCCGGGCCAGTCGCTCGGGGTTGAGCAGTTCGGTGTGCGAGCGCATCAGGTTGAGCAGGATCGGCAACAGGCTCAGGCGCTCGCCATTGACGATGATTCCCAGTTCCAGGTCGAACCAGTCGCGCTCCGGGGCTTCATCGACAGTGGCGTACCAGTCGTCGACCGGGCTTAGGTCGAAGCCGAAGTCTTCGTCGATCTGCAATTCCCAGCCCAGCGCGCGCAAGCCTGGCAGCTCGTTGAGGGTGAAGTTCAGCCAGGCGCTGTCATTGACCATTTCGTACAACTCGCCGGCGCTTTCCGGCAGGGCCTTGCTCTGCCGGGTGGCAACCTTGAAACCAAGCTGGCGCAGTTGTTCGCGGCAGGCCTTTTCCGCTTCGGGCTGGCGCTTGATGCGCAGGCTCTGGTGTTCCTGGCGCAGGATGATGTCGGCGTTCTTCTGGCCGCTGGCGTACTCGCCCAGGTAATTGAACGACAGTGCCGCGCGGTGCTGGATGTAGCGCTGCATGCGCCCGTTGCGGGGTTCGAAGGCACTGAACTCGACACTCGCCAGCCATAACCGGGGCACCGGTTGAACGTCGTCGACCTGCTGCTGGGGGGGCGGCGGTGGGCGCGAGTCGAGCACGGCCTGGAGTTTTTCCAGCAGCTCGGCATCTTTCTCCGCGGCCGGGTAGGCCAGGGTTTCCTGTACTTTCAGCAGGACCGCCGCCGTGTGCTTGCAGTGGCTGCGCACCGGGCAGGTACACGTCGCGTCGATGATCAGCAGGGTGCCCTTGGCCGATTCGCGCAGGTGGATGGTCTGCCGATAGACGTTGCCGCCAGAGCCTTCGCAGCTGGCGGTGATCGTGCTGTCGGCGGCCTCGACGATTCTCACCCGGTTTTCGATCGCGTAGCGGCGACCGCGCTCCAGACTCTGTTCCTTGAAGCGGCTGGCCCAGGACGGGGCGAGCGGCTTGGTCATGGAGGGTGTCACGGGCGCGGGCATCTGGCTTTCACTGGTCGAGGTTCTGGGACGGCGCTTCGCGGCGGGAGGCGTTCAGCGAGGTCACCTTGAGCAGCAGGCCGAGGTGGCCGGCGTCGAGGAAGTTGAGCTGGCCGTTCTTGGTCTGGCTGGTCTGGCTCAGGCGCTCGCTGGCATTGACCACGCCATTGTTGTCGAAACCGTTGACCCAGAATTGCGCCTGCACCTCGGTGAAGCGCTTGAGGGTCAGGCTCAGGGTGCCTTCCACCGGGAACTGGCCGAACTGCTCCTGGCCTGAGGTGATCGAGACGACGCTCGGCTGGTCGCCGAGGTTCTGCTGCCAGGCCTTGTGCAGCAGCACCTCGTAGTTGCCGCTGGCGCTGAGCTTGCTGGCCATGTCGTTCAGGCTGGGGGTGCGCTCGTCACTGGCCGTGATGGCTTTCGCCCCCTTGGCCCAGTCTTCCGGAGCCGGCTGGCTCTGGAAGGGTTGTTCGAGGTTCTGCCGCACCAGGATCATTTCGACCTGGTATGGCTCATCGGCAAAGGCGGCCGGGGAAAGCAGGGTCAACAACACGGCCAGCGATGGGATCAGGCGCATACGGCGTCCTTATCAGGCAGATTTCGGGGTGAGGCGCTCGAACAGCGCCTCCAGTGTATTAAAGCGTTCTTCCGCACGTTCCATCGGTACCATGAACTTGAAGATCGTGGCGCCTTCGAACTTGTAGCGGTTGGGTTGTCCCTGGATCAGCTTGATCAGTGCCAGTGGATCGACCGGTGTGTCCGCGGTGAACTCGATGCGTCCGCCTTGCGGGCCGCCGTCGATCTTCCTGATCCCCAGTTGCTCGGCCTGCAGCTTGAGCAGTGTCAGGCGCACCAGGTTCTTGGTCGGCTCGGGCAGCAGGCCGAACCGGTCGATCATCTCCACTTGCAGGTCCTTGAGGCCTTCCTCGTCGGTCGCCGAGGCGATGCGCTTGTAGAGGATCAGGCGCGCGTGCACGTCCGGCAGGTAGTCTTCGGGGATCAGCGCCGGCAGGCGCAGGTTGATCTCCGGGCCGCCACCCAGCGGCTGGTCGAGGTTCGGCTGTTCGCCCTTGCGGATGGCCTTGACCGCGCGCTCGAGCATTTCCATGTACAGCGTGAAACCCACCGCCTGGATCTGGCCGCTCTGGCCGTCGCCGAGCAGTTCGCCGGCGCCACGGATCTCCAGGTCGTTGGTGGCGAGGACGAAGCCGGCCCCCAGGTCCTGGGTGTTGGCGATCGCCTCCAGGCGTTTCTCCGCGTCGGCGGTGATCTGCTGGCGACCCGGCGTCAGCAGGTAGGCGTAGGCCTGGTGGTGGCTGCGTCCGACCCGACCACGCAACTGGTGCAACTGGGCCAGGCCGAACTTGTCGGCACGCTCGATGATGATGGTGTTGGCGCTCGGTACGTCGATGCCGGTCTCGATGATGGTCGAGGCGATCAGCACGTTGAAGCGCTTGTGGTAGAAGTCGCTCATCACCTGTTCGAGTTCGCGCTCGCGCATCTGCCCGTGACCAATGCCGATGCGGGCTTCCGGCACCAGCTCGGCGAGGTCGGCGGCGCACTTCTCGATGGTCTTCACGTCGTTGTGCAGGTAGTAGACCTGGCCGCCGCGCAGCAGCTCGCGCAGCAGCGCTTCCTTGACCGTGCTCTTGTTCTGCTCCATGACGAAGGTGCGTACCGACAGTCGGCGCGCTGGCGGCGTGGCGATGATCGACAGGTCACGCATGCCCGACACGGCCATGTTCAGCGTGCGCGGAATCGGCGTGGCGGTCAGGGTGAGGATGTCGACCTCGCTGCGCAGGGCCTTGAGCTGTTCCTTCTGGCGCACGCCGAACCGGTGTTCCTCGTCGATGATCACCAGGCCCAGGTTCTTGATCTTTACATCGTCCTGCAGCAGCTTGTGGGTGCCGATGACGATGTCGATCTTGCCTTCGGCGAGGTCGGCCACGGCGGCGCTGACTTCCTTGGCTGACTTGAAGCGGCTCATCACCTCGACGGTCACCGGCCAGTCGGCGAAGCGGTCGCGGAAGCTGTTGTAGTGTTGCTGGGCGAGCAGGGTGGTCGGCACCAGGATCGCCACCTGCCTGCCACCGTGCACGGCGATGAAGGCTGCGCGCATGGCCACTTCGGTCTTGCCGAAGCCGACGTCACCGCAGACCAGGCGGTCCATCGGCTTGGCGGCGAGCATGTCGGCGCGTACCGCCTCGATGGCGCTCTGCTGGTCCGGGGTTTCCTCGAAGGGGAAGCCGGCGCTGAAGGTCGCATAGTCGGCCTTCGGATCGTTGAACGCATAACCTTCGCGCGCGGCGCGGCGGGCATAGATGTCGAGCAGTTCGGCGGCGACGTCGCGGACCTGCTCGGCGGCCTTGCGCTTGGCTTTCTGCCAGGTTTCCGAGCCGAGTCGATGCAGTGGGGCGAGGGCGTCGTCGCTGCCGGTGTAGCGGGCGATCAGGTGCAGGTTGGCGACCGGCACGTAGAGCTTGGCGCCCTCGGCATATTCGAGGGTGAGGAACTCGGCGGCCTGGTTGTCGATTTCCAGGGTCGCCAGGCCCAGGTAGCGGCCGACGCCATGGTCGATGTGCACCACCGGTGCGCCTTCACGCAGCTCGGTGAGGTTCTTGATCACCGCGTCGTTGTTGGCGTCGGCGCGCTTTTCCCGGCGCCGGCGCTGCATCACGCGCTGGCCGAACAGCGGACTTTCGGCAATCAATGCCAGGGCCGGGTCGTCGAGCACCAGGCCTTCGTCCAGCGGGGCAATGGTGATTGCCAGGCGTTCCTTGCCAGCGGCGAATTCCGGCCAGTTGTCGACGGTTTTCGGGCGCAGCTTGAGTCGTTCCAGCAGTTCCAGCAGGACTTCCCGGCGGCCGGCGGATTCGGCGGTGAACAGCACGCGGCCGGGGAACTGGTCGAGGAACCCGGAGAGCGCCGCCAGGGGCTGGTTGGCCTTGGCTTCGATTGCCAGGTTCGGCAGTTCGCGGGCGGCGAAACGCTCCCGGCCGACACCGGTTTCCACGTCCTGCTGGCTGGCGATCACGCGCGGCCAGCTTTTCAGGCGGGCAAAGCAGTCTTCCACCGGCAGGAACAGCTCGGCCGGTGGCAGCAGGGGGCGGGTCGGGTCGATGCGGCGTTCGTCATAGCGATTGCGCACATCGTTCCAGAAGTTTTCCGCAGCCTGTTCGATGCCCGGCAGGGAGAACACCTGGGTGTCCTGCGGCAGGTAGTCGAACAGCGTCGAGGTTTCCTCGAAGAACAGTGGCAGGTAGTACTCGATACCGGCAGGGGTGATGCCACTGTTGAGGTCCTGGAAGATCGAGCAGCGGCGGAAGTCGACATCGAAGCGCTCGCGAAAGCGCGCCTTGAAACGGATCAACGCCTCTTTCTGCAGCGGGAATTCCTTGGCCGGCAGCAGGCGCACCGAATCGACCTTGTCGATGGAGCGCTGGTTTTCCGGGTCGAAGGTGCGCAGCGTCTCGATCTCGTCATCGAACAGGTCGATACGGTATGGCAGCTTGCTGCCCATCGGGAACAGGTCGATCAGGGCCCCGCGCACGGCGAACTCGCCGTGTTCGTAGACCGTGTCGACGCAGCGGTAGCCGGCAGCCTCCAGGCGGGTGCGCATCTGCTCCACGTCCAGCTTCTGGCCGACATCCAGGACCAGGCTGCTGCCCAGCAGGAATTTGGTCGGGGCCAGGCGATGCAGGGCGGTGGTGACCGGCACCACCAGCACGCCATGTTCCAGTTCCGGCAGCCGATAGAGGCTGGCGATACGCTGGGAGATGATGTCCTGGTGCGGCGAGAACAGGTCGTAGGGCAGCGTTTCCCAGTCGGGGAAATGCAGCACCGGCAGATCGGGAGCGAAGAAACTCAGCTCCTGTTCCAGCCGTTCGGCGCTCTGGCTGTCGGCAGTCAGTAGCAGGGTGAAGCGCCGGGCGGCGCTGGCAGCCTCGGCAATGGCCAGGCTGAGTGCGGCACCGGGGAGGTTGCCCCAGTGTTGTTTGCCTGTTGCGGCAGGCAGTAGCGGTAGACGCAGAACGGGCACGGAAGGTTGAGCTCCAAGCGTTGCGACAAATTGATCAATTGTAACGGTCCCGGGTGCCGCCTGTCAGTTGCAGACTGTGCCGATTGCATGACGAGGGAAATGTAGTGGCTATGACAAAAAAACACGGTTTTTCCCTGAATATGTAGTGGGGTATGCCCGCAGTGTTTCGGAGGGTTACAGACAAGTCGTACTGACTGCTCCAAAATGGGGCGCTCTGGAAGCCGCGTGTTTACTGGTCTGCGTCGAGGTCGGGATTTTTCCGTGGGCATTTTCTGTGACGAAGGGTGACAGTCGCGCATTGCTCATGGGGCGACTCGGCGGCATAATGTAGCCCCTTTTTTAAGCCCCTACATGTGGAAGGTTCCCGTGACTCAGAAGCCCGACCAGTGTCTTGGTGAGTGGATTGATCGTGAAGCACTTGCAGAAGCGATGATTCCGCTGATCGGTCAGCTCTACCGCAATAACAATGTGGTGAGTTCGATCTATGGCCGCAGCCTGATCAACCAGTCTGTCATCGCGATTCTCAAGGCTCACCGCTTTGCTCGCCATCGTCAGAGCGACGATGCCGAACTGTCCGTCCACGAGACTTTCCCGCTGCTCAAGGCCATGAGCGAGCTCAAGCTGGGCGCCGCTTCGGTGGACCTGGGCAAGCTGGCAGTGAAATTCAAGGAACAAGGCAACGGCCGTACTGCCGAGCAGTTCGTCCGTGAAGAGCTGGCCGACGTGGTTGGCCAGCAGAACGCTGCCGCTCGCAAGGGTACCGACGTGGTGCTGTACGGCTTCGGTCGTATCGGTCGCCTGCTGGCCCGTATCCTCATCGAGAAAACCGGTGGTGGCGACGGCCTGCGCCTGCGTGCCATCGTCGTGCGCAAGGGTGCCAGCAACGACCTGACCAAGCGCGCCAGCCTGCTGCGTCGTGACTCGGTACATGGTTCGTTCAACGGCACCATCACCATCGACGAAGAAAACAACACCATCACCGCCAACGGCAACCTGATCCAGGTTATCTACGCGAAGAACCCGACCGAGGTGGATTACACCCAGTACGGTATCAAGGACGCCCTGCTGGTGGACAACACCGGTGTCTGGCGTGATGCCGACGGCCTGGGCCAGCACCTGGCCTGCCCGGGTATCGACCGCGTTGTCCTGACCGCTCCCGGCAAGGGCAAGCTGAAGAACATCGTGCACGGTATCAACCATGCCGAGATCACCGCCGAGGACAAGATCGTTTCGGCGGCGTCCTGCACCACCAACGCCATCGTTCCTGTGCTGAAGGCGGTCAACGACAAGTTTGGTATCGTCAACGGCCACGTTGAAACCGTTCACTCGTACACCAACGACCAGAACCTGATCGACAACTTCCACAAGGGCGATCGTCGTGGCCGCAGCGCTGCGCTGAACATGGTGATCACCGAAACCGGCGCCGCCACCGCCGCTGCCAAGGCCCTGCCTGAGCTGGCTGGCAAGCTGACCGGTAACGCGATCCGCGTTCCGACGCCGAACGTGTCGATGGCGATCCTGAACCTGAACCTGGGCACCGCCACCACTCGCGAAGAGATGAACGAGTACCTGCGCTACATGGCGCTGCACTCGGACCTGCACAAGCAGATCGACTTCGTGAACTCGCAGGAAGTGGTTTCCACCGACTTCGTCGGTTCGCGCCACGCCGGTGTGGTCGACGCCGAAGCCACCATCTGCAACGATAACCGCGTCGTGCTGTACGTCTGGTACGACAACGAATTCGGTTACAGCTGCCAGGTGGTTCGCGTGATGGAAGACATGGCTGGGGTCAACCCGCCAGCGTTCCCGCGCTAAGCGACTGGAAATGAAAACGCCCCGACTTGTCGGGGCGTTTTTGTTTGTGCCGGAGCCGGTTTTGGCTTTGAGTCTGGTCCGGCCTTTGTGGTTGGCAGCTCACTCTGTTGGGCTGACCACCCTATTGGATAGGCCGCTCTGGTGAGTGATCACTTGTGGCGAGCGGGCTTGCCCGCGCTGGGCTGCAAGGCAGCCCCGAGGTCAGCAGTCGCGGTATGTCAGGCGAAGCGAGCATGCAGGCTTCAGGGGCGCTTTGCGCCCCAGCGCGGGCAAGCCCGCTCGCCACAGGGATATGGCAATGGGGAGAGAGATTGCCACAGGGTATGGGCACGGCGACGTGGCCACAGCAATATGGATACCCCTCTCTCCTTGTGTCACGCCGCGGTCTGCGCGGTACGCAGTGCGTGCTTGTTGCCACGGAACAGCACCAGGGTCGCGATCAGGCCCAGTACTGCCGCGCCACTCAGCCAGATGCCCGGCGCGGCCTTGTTGTCCAGCACGTGGATCAGGTAGGTGCAGGCGGCTGGCGTGAAGCCGCCGAAGGTCGCGGTTGCCAGGCTGTAGGCCAGGGAGAAGCCGGTGGTGCGTACTTCGGCCGGCATGATTTCGGTCAGGGCGACCACCATGGCCCCGTTGTACGAACCGTACAGGAACGACAGCCACAGTTCAGCGATCAGCAGGCGACTGAAGCTCGGGTCGGCCACCAGCCAGGACAGCACCGGGTAGGCGGTCAGGATCGCCAGGATGGTCGCCGCCAGCAGCAGCGGCTTGCGGCCGATCTTGTCGGAGACGGCACCCATCACCGGCAGCCAGAAGAAGTTCGATAGGCCGATGCACACGGTCACCAGCAGCGCATCGAAGTCCGACAGGTGCAGTTCGGCCTTGCCGAAGGTCGGGGTGTAGGCGGTGATCAGGTAGAAGGACACCGTGGTCATCACCACCATCGCCATGCCGGCCAGCACCAGGCCAAAGTTCTGGCCGATCGAGCGCATCACTTCCGACAGGGTTGGGCGATGCTTGCGGGCCTGGAACTCGGGCGTTTCTTCCAGCGAGCGGCGGATGATGAAGATCGCCGGAACGATCATGCAGCCGACCAGGAACGGTACGCGCCAGCCCCATTCACCCATTTCTTCCGGGCTCAGCCAGTGGTTCAGGCCTACACCCAGCAGGCCGGCGAAGACCACGGCGGCCTGTTGGCTGGCGGACTGCCAGCTGACGAAGAAACCCTTGCGGCCCGGGGTCGAGATCTCGGCCAGGTAGACCGAAACGCCACCCAGTTCCACGCCGGCGGAGAAGCCTTGCAGCAGGCGGCCGGCCAGTACCAGCAGCGGTGCGGCAACGCCCAGGGTCGAGTAGCCCGGCACACAGGCAATCAGCACGGTACCGGCGGCCATCAGGGCCAGGGTGATGATCAGGCCCTGGCGACGGCCGTGGCGGTCGATGTAGGCGCCGAGGAAGATCGCCCCCAGTGGGCGCATCAGGAAGCCGGCACCGAAGGTGGCCAGCGAGAGCATCAGCGAAGCGAATGCACTGTCGGCAGGGAAGAAGGTTTTAGCGATGGCCGTGGCGTAGAAGCCGTAGACCATGAAGTCGAACATTTCAAGGAAGTTGCCGCTGACAACGCGAAAGATCGCCTTGCCCTTGCCCGTATTCGAGGCCATTTTTATTCACTCACGTTGGCTGTCTTATAAGCAATCCTTCGTCTTTGCTCGTCCTTACTGACTCTTTCAGGTATACGCACGCTGGCAGAACAGTTTTGTAACGATATGTGTATTAAGGTTTCCGGGCAACAAAAAAGCAAGCTTGCTGGCTAAATGGCATACACCACGGGCTAGAGCGCTCCGCAGCAGTTTCGGGTCGGCTGTGAGTAACGCCTGGTCATGATTGTCAATGGGTCGGCAATGATCTGGCGCATAATGCGCAACCCCGAATGCTGCCCATTGTGAGCCCATGTTCTTTCTCCCGCCTTTCAGGATTGTCTTGCGAATACACCGCCCTTGGCTGGTGGTCCTGGCGCTGCTATCCGGTTGTGAAGGGCAGGATTCGCTGGAGCGCTTTGGTGGTCCGACCATGGGCAGCACCTATTCGATCCAGTACGTGCGTCGTGCCGGTGGGCCGGTGCCGGCTGTGGTCAGGAAGGAAGTCGAGGCGATCCTGGTGCAGGTCGACCAGCAGCTGTCGACCTATCGCGGCGACTCGGATATCGCCCGCTTCAACGATTTGCCGGCCAACGGCTGCCAGGTCGTGCCGGCGTCGATTCTCGAGCTGGTGCGCACTGGCGAAGCGCTCTCCGCTGACAGCGACGGTGCCTACGACCTGACGGTCGAGCCGCTGATGAATCTCTGGGGCTTCGGCCCGCAAGGGCGCCAGGAGAAGGTACCGGATACCGCGCAGCTGGCGGCGGTCCGCCAGCGGGTCGGTCATGCCCATCTGCACATCGACGGCGAACGCCTGTGCAAGGATGCCGCGGTGGAGGTCGACTTCGACAGCATCGCCGCAGGCTACACTGTGGATCTGATTGCCGCGCGGCTGGTGGCGCTGGGTATCGACAGCTTCCTGGCCGAGGTTACGGGTGAGCTCAAGGCGGTAGGGCGCAAGCCCGATGGCAGTCCCTGGCGTGTCGCCCTCGAGGCGCCGCGCGATGACCGGCAGGTTGCGCAACGGATCGTCGATATCGACGGCTATGGGGTGTCCACCTCGGGGGACTATCGCAATTACTTCGAGCAGGGTGGCAAGCGCTACTCCCATACCTTCGATGCGCTGACCGGTGCGCCGATCACCCACGGCCTGGCAGCGGTCACAGTGATTCATCCGTCGACGCTGATGGCCGATGGTTTGTCGACGTTGTTGCTGATCCTCGGCCCTGAGCGAGGTTGGGACTATGCGGAAAAACACGATATCGCCGCATTTTTTGTGATTCGTACCGATAAAGCTTTCGTCACACGAACGAATTCGGCGTTTGACAGATTACTGAAGGCTGCCGGGCATTAACATGTAGTGCAGGCAAAGCTGGCTTACGACGCGACCAAGGGTTAATGTGCGCGGCGTTGACGCATCTATAAACTGCACACCGAGATTTGATCCTGCATGTCGCTGCCGCGACGTGATTTAGCCGCAGGTGCCAAAGGGGTGCCTCGGCCTGTTCTGAGGAGTACGCATGGCTGTCTACAACTACGACGTAGTGGTACTGGGTTCCGGCCCCGCTGGAGAAGGGGCGGCAATGAACGCCGCCAAGGCAGGGCGCAAGGTCGCGATGGTCGACAGCCGCCGGCAGGTCGGTGGCAACTGCACCCACCTGGGGACCATCCCGTCCAAGGCCCTGCGTCACTCCGTGCGGCAGATCATGCAGTTCAACACCAATCCGATGTTCCGGGCCATTGGCGAGCCGCGCTGGTTCTCCTTCCCGGACGTGCTCAAGAGCGCCGAGAAGGTGATCGCCAAGCAGGTTGCCTCGCGTACCGGTTACTATGCACGCAACCGCGTCGACCTGTTCTTCGGCACCGGCAGCTTCGCCGACGAGCAGACCGTCGAAGTCGTCTGCCCGAACGGCGTGGTCGAGAAACTGGTGGCCAAGCACATCATCATCGCCACCGGTTCGCGCCCGTACCGTCCGGCCGATATCGATTTCCACCACCCGCGTATCTACGATAGCGACACCATCCTCAGCCTCGGCCACACCCCGCGCAAACTGATCATCTACGGTGCCGGGGTGATCGGTTGCGAATACGCGTCGATCTTCAGTGGCCTGGGTGTGCTGGTCGAGCTGGTGGACAACCGCGACCAGTTGCTGAGCTTCCTCGACAGCGAGATTTCCCAGGCGTTGAGCTACCACTTCAGCAATAACAACATCACCGTGCGCCACAATGAGGAGTACGAGCGGGTCGAAGGCCTGGACAACGGGGTGATCCTGCACCTGAAGTCCGGCAAGAAGATCAAGGCCGACGCCTTGCTCTGGTGCAACGGTCGTACCGGCAACACTGACAAGCTGGGCATGGAGAACATCGGCGTCAAGGTCAACGGCCGCGGCCAGATCGAAGTCGACGAGAACTATCGTACCTGCCAGCCGAACATCTACGGTGCCGGCGACGTGATCGGCTGGCCGAGCCTGGCCAGTGCCGCCCACGACCAGGGGCGTTCGGCAGCCGGCAGCATTGTCGACAACGGCAGCTGGCGTTATGTCAACGACGTACCGACCGGGATCTACACCATTCCGGAGATCAGTTCGATCGGCAAGAACGAGCATGAGCTGACCAAGGCCAAGGTGCCCTACGAAGTGGGCAAGGCCTTCTTCAAGAGCATGGCGCGTGCGCAGATCGCCGGCGAGCCGCAAGGCATGCTGAAGATCCTGTTCCACCGCGAAACCCTGGAAGTGCTCGGTGTGCACTGCTTCGGCTACCAGGCTTCGGAAATCGTCCACATCGGCCAGGCGATCATGAACCAGCCGGGCGAGAACAACACCCTGAAGTACTTCGTCAACACCACCTTCAACTACCCGACCATGGCCGAAGCCTATCGGGTAGCTGCCTACGACGGCCTGAACCGGCTTTTTTGAGCGGCTCCGGCCGGTGGCCTGAGCCGGCCGGGGAGACCGATTTCAGCCTTTCCCAAGTGTGGCCGTGGCCAAACCGGGAAAGTCTGTAATCAGGCTATCGACGCCGAAGTCGGCGAGCCTGCGCATCAGCGCCGGCTCGTTGACTGTCCACACCGACACGTGCAGACCCTGGCGCTGGGCCCTGAGCAGGCGCTCCGGGGTGCAGAGTGTCCAGTTCAGCGCCAGAATCTCGCAGCCATAGCTCTGGGCGACCTTGAGTGGGTCGAGCCAGGCATATTCGGCCACCAGGCCGCGTGACAGGTCCGGCGTCAGTTCCAGGGCCGCCTTGAGTACCTCGCGCGAGCTGGAGGTGATGGTGACCTTGTCCAGCAGGCCGAAGCGCTGCGCCATTTCACGAATCGCCAGTACCGTGGTCGCCGCGCGGGTGCGCGAGGCACTCTTGACTTCCAGTTGCCAGTGCTCGAAATCGCACTGTTCGAACAGCTCCTCCAGGCGTGGGATCGGGCAGGGCGTGATCCAGCCCGGGCCGCCCTTGCGCGCGTCGTAGGTCACCAGTTCGGCGGCGGTGTGTTCGACCACCTTGCCGCGTCGGTCGGTGGTGCGCTTGAGGGTCGGGTCATGGATGACCATCAGTTCGCCATCCATGGACAGGTGCAAGTCCAGCTCGCAACGGCGCACGCCGTGCTTGAGGCACTCCTGGAAACTGGTCAGGGTGTTTTCCGGCGCTTCGCCTTTGGCGCCACGATGGCCATAAATCAGAGTCACGACTGCTCCTTCAAGGAAAAAATGTCCGGCAAGTAATCGGGGGTAGCACGCAGGTCCCGAGGCTCAATTGGCCTCGGGGTCGTTCTGTTCGCGGGCCTGGCGCCGTTGCTGCGCCTGCTTCTGTAGGATGTAGCGGGCCAGCAGTTGGCGCTGGGCATCGGTCAATGCTTCGAACTCGGTACCGACTTCGAACGAGCCGAAGCTCTGTGGTTCGCAGTGGGTGACCTTGGCCCGCAGCAGCAGGCCGTGGGCCTGCGGCATCAGCACCAGCTTGACCGCCAGGTGGGTGCCGGCCGGGTAGGCCATGTGATGGCTGAACTCGATGCCGCCTTCGGAGAGGATCACCGGCTGCGGTTCGCCGATCTCGCCGAGTATGGTCATGGCCATCACTTGGCTGAGCAGGTCGATGCGCTTGTTCTGGGATTTGAGGTAGGCGGAGAGGGCGCGGTCGCGCTCGCTGACCTGGCGCAGCAGGTGCTGCGATTCGAATTCACTCAGGTGCAGTTCGCTCAGCAGGTTGAAGAGCGGTGAAGCATCCTGCAACACATCCTTGCCCGCCGCGTCGACGGCAGACAGGGGGCGGATTTCCAGTGCGATCGTGTCCTCGATACGGTAGTATTCGCGGCGATCTTCTTCATCTAATGTCGACATGGCGAACCCAAGGCAGAGGCAATGGTCTGAGTGTAAAGCTGCTGACCCGCCCTCGCCACATGGACGTCCTCTTTTCCTCCAAACCAGCCCCCGACATGTTCAGACCACTCTTCGTATTTATCGGTACGCGCTATACCCGTGCAAAACGTCGCAATCATTTCGTTTCCTTCATTTCCCTGACTTCGATCATCGGCCTCGCCCTGGGCGTGGTGGTGATGATCGTGGTGCTTTCGGTGATGAACGGCTTCGATCGTGAAATGCGCGACCGCGTGCTGGGCATGGTGCCCCACGCGACCATCGAATCGGGCGAGCCGATCAGTGACTGGCAGGTCCTGGCGGACAAGGTCCGGCAGGACCCGAAAGTCGCCGCCGTGGCGCCCTTCACCCAGATGCAGGGGCTGTTGACCAACAACGGCCAGGTGCAGAAGGTGTTGCTCAACGCCATCGACCCGGCGCAGGAGCGCAAGGTATCGATCATCGACCGCTTCATGCAGCAGGGCCAGCTCGATGCGTTGGCGCCCGGCAGCTTCGGTATCGTCATCGGCGACAAGGCCGCGACCAAGCTCGGTGTTGGCCTGGGCGACAAGCTGACCTTCGTCGCCCCGGAAGTCTCGGTGACACCGGCGGGCATGTTCCCGCGGATGAAGCGCTTCACCGTGGTCGGGATCTTCCACGTCGGCGCCGGTGAGCTGGACGGCTACCTGGGCCTGACCAACCTTGACGACCTGGCCCGCCTGCATCGCTGGAAACCGGACCAGGTCCAGGGCCTGCGCCTGAAGTTCGACGACCTGTTCCAGGCGCCGCGCGAGGCCTGGGAGATCGCCCAGCGCCTGGGTGACAACCATTTCTACGCCCGTGACTGGACCCGTACCCACGGCAACCTGTACCAGGCGATCAAGATGGAAAAGGCCATGATCGGCCTGCTGTTGCTGCTGATCGTCGCGGTGGCGGCGTTCAATATCATCTCGACGCTGGTGATGGTGGTGAACGACAAGAAGGGTGATATCGCGATCCTGCGTACCCTCGGTGCCACGCCCGGGCAGATCATGGCGATCTTCATGGTCCAGGGCAGCGTGATTGGCGTGGTCGGTACGCTGATCGGCGCGGCGGTGGGGATCTTCGCCGCGCTGAATGTCAGCGCCGCGATTTCCGCTCTCGAAGGCCTGATCGGTCACAAGTTCCTCAATGCCGACGTGTACTTCATCGACTACCTGCCATCGCAGCTGATGGCCGAGGATGTCCTGATGGTCTGCGGCGCGGCATTGGTCCTGAGTTTCCTCGCCACCCTGTATCCAGCCTGGCGTGCGGCGCGCACCCAGCCTGCGGAGGCGCTACGTTATGAGTGAGTTGGGCATGAGTGATAAAGCAGTGCTGAGTTGCCGCAACCTGGGCAAATCCTACGAGGAGGGCCCGGAGTCGGTGGTGGTGCTGTCCGGCCTGCAGCTTGAGCTGTTCGCGGGCGAGCGGGTGGCGATCGTCGGCAGTTCCGGTTCGGGCAAGAGTACCTTGCTCAACCTGCTGGGCGGGCTGGATACGCCGTCCAAGGGCAGTGTCTGGCTGGCCGGCGAGGAATTGTCGGCGCTGGGTGAAAAGGCCCGCGGCCTGCTGCGCAACCGGGCGCTGGGCTTCGTCTACCAGTTCCACCACCTGCTGCCGGAGTTCACCGCGCTGGAGAACGTCTGCATGCCGCTGCTGATCGGTCGCACGGCGATCCCCGAAGCACGCCAGCGCGCCACGGCATTGCTGGAGCGGGTCGGGTTGGGCCATCGCCTGGAGCACAAGCCGGCCGAACTGTCCGGTGGTGAGCGCCAGCGTGTGGCGATCGCCCGGGCACTGGTGAACAAGCCGGGCCTGGTGATGCTCGACGAGCCGACCGGCAACCTCGACCACCACACCGCCCAGGGCATCCAGGACCTGATGCTGGAGCTCAGCACCTCGATGCATACCGCCTTCCTGGTGGTGACCCATGACATGAACCTGGCGCGCCAGATGGACCGTGTGCTGCACCTGACGGACGGCAAGCTGGTCGCTATCTGATTCGCCCAGGCCGGCCCGCGCGGATGTGCGCGGGGTCGGCTCGATTATTTTCTACGGTGGCCTGCGAATGTTCAGACCGTTATCGATTTTCATCGGCACGCGCTATACCCGCGCCAAACGCCGCAATCGTTTTGTTTCGTTCATCTCGATGACCTCGATGATCGGCCTCGCCCTCGGTGTGCTGGCGATGATCGTGGTGCTGTCGGTGATGAACGGCTTCCAGAAGGAAATGCAGTCGCGGATTCTCGGCATGGTGCCCCATGCGACCATCGTCGGGGTCAAGCCCATCGATGACTGGCAGCCGGTGGCCGCCGCCGCGATGAAGAACCCCCAGGTGACGGCGGCAGTGCCTTTCACCGAGATGGACGGGATGCTGTCGTACAAGGGATCGATGCAGCCGATCCAGATCAGCGGGGTCGATCCGGCCCAGGAAGGCAAGGTCTCGATCGTTGCCCAGCACATCGTCCAGGGCAAGCTGGAAGACCTGAAGCCGGGTGAGTTCGGCGTGGTGATCGGCGAAATCACCGCCCGCCGTTTCCGCCTCAATGTCGGCGACAAGCTGACCCTGATCGTTCCGGAAGTCAGCAGCGACCCGGGTGGCATTACCCCGCGCATGCAGCGCCTGAACGTGGTCGGTGTGTTCAAGGTCGGTGCCGAGCTCGATGGTTCCATGGCGTTGATCCACATGGCTGATGCGGCGCAGATCCAGCACTGGCAGCCGAACCAGGTGCAGAGCGTGCGCCTGGCGGTCAAGGACCTGTATGCCGCACCGCAGGTGTCCGCGGCCATCGCCGGCGGCCTGGGGGCCGAGTACAAGGCCGATGACTGGACTCACACCCAGGGCAGCCTGTTCAGCGCGATGAAGATGGAAAAGACCATGATCGGCCTGTTGCTGTTGATGATCGTCGCGGTGGCGGCCTTCAACATCATCGCTACGCTGATCATGGTGGTGAACGACAAGGGGGCGGACATCGCCATCCTGCGTACCATCGGTGCCACACCCCGGCAGATCATGGCGATCTTCATGGTCCAGGGCACGGTGATCGGCATCGTCGGAACCCTGATCGGCGGTGTGCTCGGGGTGATCGCGGCGTTGAACGTCAGCGAACTGGTGGGCTGGATCGAGCGGGTCAGCGGGCAGCACATCTTCAGTTCCGACGTGTACTTCGTCAGCAACCTGCCATCGCAGCTGCAGGGCGGGGATGTGGTGTTGATCTGTTCGGCCGGGTTCATCATGAGCTTTCTCGCGACGCTCTATCCGGCGTATCGCGCGGCGAAGACCGAGCCGGCGCAGGCTTTGCGCTACTCGTAATCCGCGAAAAGGGGCCCTCAAGCCTGGCGCGGCAACTCGATCACGAACCGCGTCCAGCCTTCCTCCGACTCACAGCGAATCTGTCCGCCATGGGCCCGCACGATCGACTGGGTGATCGCCAGCCCCAGCCCGGCATGCTCGCTGCTGCCTTCGTGACGCGCCGGGTCTGCCCGGTAGAAGCGGTCGAACAACCGGGGCAGCAACGCTGCTGCGATCCCCGCACCGCTGTTCTGCACGCTGATGCGCGATCCTGTGGCCGTCGCCTCCAGGCTGAGCTGGATTTCACCTCCTGCCGGCGTAAAGCGCAGGGCATTGTCCAGCAGGTTGGACAGCGCCCGGCGCAACATGCTGCGATCGCCCAGTATGCTTGCCGTGCCGCTACGGGCCAGGCGTACCTGGTTGTCTTCCGCCAGTGGCGCAAAGAACTCCAGCAACACATCCGCCTCGTCCGCCAGTTCCAGTTGCTCGAAGCTGGGGCTCAACAGGCCGTGGTCGGCCTTGGCCAGGTACAGCATGTCGTTGACCAGTTGCGCCATCCATTGCAGTTCCTCGAGGTTGCTGTGCAGTGCCTCGCGGTAGTCTTCCAGTGGGCGAGGGCGGGTCAGCGTGACCTGGGTGTGGGTCAGCAGGTTCGACAACGGTGTGCGTAACTCATGCGCAATATCGGCGGAGAATGCCGAGAGTCGCTGGAACGAGTCTTCCAGGCGTCCAAGCATGGCGTTGAGCGCCTGGCCCAGTTCGGCCAGCTCTGCCGGCATCCGGTCGATGTCCAGGCGCGGGGTCAGGGAGTTGGCGGAGACGCTGCTCGCCACTTCGCTCATCCGTCTTAGCGGGCGCAGGCCGCTGCGGGCGGCCCAGGCACCGAGCAGGGCGGTGGCGAGGGCCGACAGGCCGACCGTCAGCCAGATCAGTTGCTGCATGCGCTGCAGGAAGTGCTGGTGATGGGTGATGTCGAGGATCAGTGTCAGCTCGGGCGAACCCGCCTGGCCCGGGGTGAGTGGCGCATTGAACAGCCGGTAGGCGCTTGCGCCGTCCAGCAGGCTGAGCAGCCCGGGTTGCGTGGGCAAGGTCATGGGCAGGTGCGGGGCGCTGTCGAACCAGGGTTGGCCGTCGGCACCATGGATTCTCAGGGCCTGGTCAGGGCGCAGGTTGATTTCGCCCTGCAGGCGGTCGCGCAATGACTGGAAGTCGGCCGGGTTGTCTACCTGGCCGAGTGTGTTGCGCAGTTCTGCCAGGCGGCCATCCAGCAGTTGCTGGTCGAGTTCGATGAAGTGCGATTCGCTGGCACGGTTGAACAGCACGCCGGCCACCAGCGACACCGTGGCGGTGCAGGCGGCGAACAGCATGGCCAGGCGACCGGCCAGGGACAGGCGGCGCATCACAGGTCCCGCTCTTCGAGCACGTAGCCCATGCCGCGAACGGTGTGGATCAGCTTGTTGGGGTGGGCGTCGTCGATTTTCAGGCGCAGGCGGCGGATGGCGACCTCGATGACGTTGGTGTCGCTGTCGAAGTTCATGTCCCAGACCTGCGAGGCGATCAGGGATTTGGGCAGCACTTCGCCCTGGCGGCGCAGCAGCATTTCCAGCAGGGCGAATTCCTTGGCGGTCAGGTCGATGCGCTGGCCGGCCCGTTCGACCCGGCGGCGGATCAGGTCCAGGCGCAGGTCGGCGACCTGCAGGCTGGTGTCCTGGGTGTTGCCGCCGCCGCGGCGCAGCAGGCTGCGGACCCGGGCCAGCAGTTCGGAAAAGGCGAAGGGCTTGACCAGGTAGTCGTCGGCGCCCAGCTCCAGGCCGTGGACCCGGTCCTCGACCGCGTCACGGGCCGTGAGGAACAGCACCGGGATTTCCAGGCCGGCGGCGCGCACCGCCTGGAGGATCTGCCAGCCGTCGCGACCCGGCAGCATGACGTCGAGGATCAGCAGGTCGTAGTCACCGGTCAGGGCCAGGTGCTGGCCGCTGGTGCCGTCCGCGACCAGCTCGCAGTTGAAGCCGGACTCGTTGAGGCCCTGGCGCAGGTATTGGCCGGTTTTCGCTTGGTCTTCGACGATCAGCAGTTTCATGGATGACTCATGGCAGATGGAACGGTAACGTTATACAGGTCGCCCGGCCACCCGCGCCCAAGCTGACAAAGTTGTAATCTTCCTGTCAGCCTGGTGGCAGCGGCCTGGCCCTACAGTCTTGCACAGAGTGAAACCTGTTCCGTTGGAGTGTGACCA
Organism: Pseudomonas vanderleydeniana; assembly: GCF_014268755.2. Lineage (NCBI taxonomy): Bacteria > Pseudomonadati > Pseudomonadota > Gammaproteobacteria > Pseudomonadales > Pseudomonadaceae > Pseudomonas > Pseudomonas vanderleydeniana. The sequence goes on from NZ_CP077093.1 coordinate 2,287,106, forward strand.
TGTTTGTGCGCAATAGCCTCGTGTTTGCCGGCCTGCTGCTGGGTTCCGTGGCCTGGGCCTCGCCGGCCGGGCATTATGACTTCGGCCAGCCGGCGCCGGCTGCGAAGGCGACCCGTACGATCGAAGTGACCATGACCGATATCGCCTTCGATGCCAAGGAGCTTGAGGTCAAGGCCGGTGAAACGGTGCGTTTCGTGCTGGTCAACAAGGGCCGGTTGCTGCACGAGTTCAACCTCGGCGAGGCGGCGATGCATGCCGAGCACCAGCGGGAAATGCTCAAGATGCAGCAGAGCGGCATGCTGACGCCGACCGGCATGAAGATGCCGGCGATGGATCATTCCAGCATGGCGGGCGGCGCCATGGATCATGGCATGATGAAGCACGACGATCCCAACAGTGTGCTGGTCGAGCCGGGCAAGACCGCCGAATTGACCTGGACCTTCAGCAAGGCCGGCACGCTCGAGTTCGCCTGCAACATCCCAGGCCACTACCAGGCGGGCATGGTCGGCAAGCTGAAAATTGACCGCTGAGGCAGGTCGCAGGCCTCGGCACGCTGAAAGCCGGACGTAAACCCGCTAGACTGGGCGGGTTTATTCTTTCAGGTTTTCGTTATGCATCCCGCAGCCGAACATTCGCCGCTGGGCAAGTCCAGTGAATACATCGCCACTTACACGCCATCCCTGCTGTTTCCGATTCCGCGCGCCGCGAAATGGGCCGAGCTGGGGCTGAGTGCCGAGACCTTGCCGTATCACGGCGTGGATTTCTGGAACTGCTTCGAACTGTCCTGGCTGCTGCCGTCGGGCAAGCCGGTGGTGGCCATCGGCGAGTTCAGCATTCCGGCCGACTCGCCGAACATCATCGAGTCCAAGTCGTTCAAGCTGTACCTCAACTCGCTGAACCAGACGCCGTTCGCCGATATCCCGAGCCTGGAAGCGGTGCTGCGCGCCGATCTGTCGAAGGCTGCCGGCAAGCCGGTGGGTGTGCGTATTCGTCGCCTGGGCGACGTGCAGGCCGAGGGCGTGGTGGCGTTGCCGGGCACTTGTATCGATGAGCTGGACATCAGTGTCAGCGACTATGCCCATCCACGGCCTGAGCTGCTGCGTTGTGATGCGTCGCGCCTGGTCGAGGAGAGCGTGCACAGTCACCTGCTCAAGTCCAACTGCCCGGTAACCAGCCAGCCGGACTGGGGCAGCGTGGTGGTCGAGTACCGTGGTGCGGCGCTGGACCATGCCAGTCTGCTGGCCTACCTGGTGAGTTTCCGTCAGCACTCGGACTTTCATGAGCAATGCGTGGAGCGGATCTTCCTCGATCTGCAGCGGCTGCTGAAGCCGGAGAAATTGACGGTGTATGCACGTTATGTGCGCCGTGGCGGGCTGGACATCAATCCGTATCGCAGTACTGAAGTGGTGGACTTCCAGAACCAGCGGCTGGTGCGCCAGTAGGAAGGCTATTTGGCTTGGGAACTTGCCGGTTTTGGGCTTCCGGCTTTTGTGGCGAGCGGGCTTTTGTGGTGAGCGGGCTTGCCCGCGCTCGGCTGCAGAGCAGTCGTAAAGCCATAACCCCCGGTACTTCTGTAGGAGTGCGGCTGCAGGTTTTGGGGGCGCTTCGCACCCCAGTGCGGGCAAGCCCGCTCGCCCCACAGGGATCAGCTCCCACACAGGGATCATCTTCCACGGGGCCCCGCAGAAATTTCCCGGCAGAAATGAAAAAGCCCCGATCAGTCGGGGCTTTTTCTATTGCACTGTCGCTTAGGCTTGAACGACCGGGATCTTCGCGTTGGCCGCAGCGTCGCGGAACTCGGCGATCTGGTCGAAGCTCAGGTAGCGATAGATGTCGGCAGCCATGCTGTCGATGTTCTTCGCGTACTCCATGTATTCCTCGACGGTCGGCAGCTTGCCGAGAATCGAGGAGACCGCCGCCAGCTCGGCCGAAGCCAGGTAGACGTTGGTGGAGTCACCCAGGCGGTTCGGGAAGTTACGGGTCGAAGTGGAGACCACGGTCGAACCGGTCTGCACACGTGCCTGGTTACCCATGCACAGCGAGCAGCCTGGCATTTCCATGCGTGCACCGGCCTTGCCGTAGATGCCGTAGTAGCCTTCCTCGGTCAGCTGGTGGGCGTCCATCTTGGTTGGCGGCGCCAGCCACAGACGGGTTGGGATGCCACCCTTGACCTTGTCCAGCAGCTTGCCGGCAGCGCGGAAGTGGCCGATGTTGGTCATGCACGAACCGATGAACACTTCGTCGATCTTGTCGCCGGCAACGGAGGACAGCAGGCGGGCGTCGTCCGGGTCGTTCGGCGCGCAGAGCACAGGCTCCTTGACGTCGGCCAGGTCGATCTCGATGACTGCAGCGTACTCGGCGTCCTTGTCGGCTTCCAGCAGGTCCGGCTTGGCCAGCCAGGCTTCCATCGCCTGGGCACGACGTTCCATGGTACGGGCATCGCCGTAGCCTTCGCCGATCATCCAGCGCAGCAGGGTGATGTTCGACTTCAGGTATTCGGCGATCGCTTCTTCCGGCAGCTTGATGGTGCAACCGGCGGCGGAACGTTCGGCCGAGGCGTCGGACAGTTCGAACGCTTGCTCGACGGTCAGCTCGTTCAGGCCTTCGATCTCCAGGATGCGACCGGAGAAGATGTTCTTCTTGCCTTTCTTCTCTACGGTCAGCAGGCCCTGCTGGATCGCGTAGTAGGGAATGGCGTGAACCAGGTCGCGCAGGGTGATGCCAGGCTGCAGCTTGCCCTTGAAGCGGACCAGTACCGACTCGGGCATGTCCAGCGGCATCACGCCAGTAGCGGCCGCGAAGGCGACCAGGCCGGAACCGGCCGGGAAGGAGATACCGATCGGGAAGCGGGTGTGGGAGTCGCCACCGGTGCCGACGGTGTCAGGCAGCAGCATGCGGTTCAGCCAGCTGTGGATGATGCCGTCGCCTGGACGCAGGGACACGCCGCCACGGGTCATGATGAAGTCGGGCAGGGTGTGGTGGGTCTTGACGTCGATCGGCTTCGGATAGGCCGCGGTGTGGCAGAAGGACTGCATCACCAGGTCGGCGGAGAAGCCCAGACAAGCCAGGTCCTTCAGTTCGTCACGGGTCATCGGACCGGTGGTGTCCTGGGAGCCGACGGTGGTCATCTTCGGTTCGCAGTAGGTGCCAGGACGGATGCCCTCGACGCCGCAAGCCTTGCCGACCATCTTCTGTGCCAGGGTGAAGCCCTTGGTGCTGGCAGCCGGAGCTTCTGGAGTCTTGAACAGGTCCGATGGCGCCAGGCCCAGCTCGGTGCGAGCCTTGCCGGTCAGGCCGCGGCCGACGATCAGCGGGATACGGCCGCCGGCGCGGACTTCGTCCAGCAGCACTTCGGTTTTCAGTTCAAAGTTGGTGACCAGCTCGTCGCTGCCGTGGCGGCGTACTTCGCCCTTGAACGGATAGACGTCGATGACGTCGCCCATGGCCAGGTTGGTGCAGTCGAATTCGATCGGCAGGGCGCCGGCGTCTTCCATGGTGTTGTAGAAGATCGGGGCGATCTTGGTGCCGAAGCAGAAGCCACCGGCGCGCTTGTTCGGAACGTACGGGATGTCGTCGCCGAAGAACCACAGCACCGAGTTGGTGGCGGATTTACGCGAGGAACCGGTACCGACCACGTCACCGACGTAGGCAACCGGGAAACCCTTGGCCTTGACCGCTTCGATCTGTGCCAGGGGGCCAACCGAACCCGGCTGGGAAGGCTCGATGCCGTCACGGGCCATTTTCAGCATGGCCAGGGCGTGCAGCGGGATGTCAGGGCGCGACCAGGCGTCCGGGGCAGGGGACAGGTCGTCGGTGTTGGTTTCGCCAGGCACCTTGAACACGGTCAGGGTGTACTTCTCGGCGATGGCTGGACGGGCGGTGAACCACTCGCCGGCGGCCCAGGACTCCAGGACGGCCTTGGCGTGGGCGTTGCCGGCCTTGGCTTTTTCAGCGACGTCGTGGAAAGCGTCGAACATCAGCAGGGTGTACTTGAGTTGCTCGGCGGCAACCGGCGCCAGCTCGGCGTCGTCCAGCAGCGCAACCAGGGTCTCGATGTTGTAGCCGCCCTGCATGGTGCCGAGCAGTTCAACCGCGCGCTTCTTGTCCAGCAGCGGAGACTTGGCTTCGCCCTTGGCCAGTGCGGAGAGGAAACCGGCCTTGACGTAGGCGGCCTCGTCCACTCCTGGTGGAACGCGGTTGGTGATCAAGTCAACGAGGAAAGCTTCTTCGCCAGCCGGAGGATTCTTCAGCAGCTCGACCAGGCCTGCGGTTTGTTCGGCGTTAAGCGGCTGGGGCACGATACCCAGGGCTGAGCGCTCTTCGATATGTTTGCGGTAGGCTTCAAGCACAGTTATTACCCTCATCAGTGGTCCCAAATGGGTGTCCGGGACGCTCATCCAGAAATGCACGGTACTCATGCGCTGCGGGGCTTTTTGAGCCGCTTAGCCAGAGTTTCCGCGATTTCCAACAGAAGCTGTTTTCAAAGTTTTACGCCTTCGGAACGGAGCAGATGAGGGTCGGCGCGAGAACTTCCGGGCGGAAATTCCCGAGCCAACGTCGTTCTTCAGGATGAAGGGTGGGTGACCACCCGGTGGATGAAGCGCCCTGGGACGGCTTCACCCTAAACTGTGCTCGTGACGCTTTGAAAACAGCTTCCAACGGACATTGGCGCCTAAAAAGGCAGAACGATTCTACGGCATATTCTGCAGAAAGGTAAGGTAAGCCCTACAGGTTCGGGGGTGACCCTTGTTAGACAAAGGGCTAACATGCGGGCCTGTTTTGCTTCTGCGCGTTTTCCCTGCCCATGCCCAATCAGACTATCAAGACCCCTTGCGTCGGCCTCTGCTCCACTGTCTACGGTGATCTGGTGTGCCGCGGCTGCAAGCGCTTCCACCATGAAGTCATTCACTGGAACGGCTACAGCGAGGAGCAGAAGCGTGCGGTGTGGCTGCGTCTGGAACAGTTGCTGGTGCAGGTGATGGTGGCCAAGGTCGAGGTGTTCGACCCGCTGAAACTGCGCCAGCAGCTGGAGTCGCGCAAGATCCGCTTCGTGCCGCACCAGTCGGAATATTGCTGGGCCTATCAATTGATCGCCCGTGGCGCGCGGGTGATCAACCAGCTGGAGGCCTATGGCATGGTGCTGTTGCCGGAGTTCCGTGACTGGGCCCTGCCGGAACTGCGGGATGCCATCGATCGTGAGTTCTTCCTGTTATCCGAGGCACACTACGAGCGCTATATCGCCCCGGGCTTCCTCAAGGAAGCCCTGGGCGGCTAGGCCTCGCTCGCCATCGTAGGAGTCGGCTTGCTGGCGATCGCGATATCATGAGCGGCGCAGATCGTGTTGGATGGCCGCCGTTGGCGGATCGCCAGCAAGCCGGCTCCCACAGTTGTCGTGTGTTCATATCTCTTGAGTTCGACTCGAACCTGTAGGAGCAGGGCTTGCCCGCGAGGAGGGCCTGGTGTCCAGTGCAGGCCTCAGCCCCTGGCCAGTTCCTCCAGGTGATCGGTGATTTCCTGGGTCTTGAGCACCAGCACGTCACTTTCCAGCGAATCGAGCACCACTTCGGCAGTGTTGCCGATCAATGCCCCGGAAATCCCGGTCCGCGCCACCGTGCCGATCACGGTGACCACCGCGCCGAGCTTGTGGGCCATGTGGGGGATCAGTACATCCGCCGGACCTTCGGCGATATGCAGGTGCTCGTCATCGACATCGAACTCCGCCTGGAAGGCCCGGCACTGCTCGCGATAGCGCGCCTCGATGGTTTCCCGGAGCTGGAACACCGGGTCGGCGGCCGAGAGCATCGGCGACGGATGGGCGCTGATCACGTGCAGATGGCCCTTGGCCAGGCTGGCGATGTCATAGCCGTGATCGACGATGTTCGCGTGCAGGTGACGATGATCCTCGTCCGCATTGCCGACATCCACGGCGGCGAGAACCACGCCGCCGGCCCAGGGGTTCTCGGTCTTGACCATCAGTACCGCGCAGGGGCAGAAGCGTAGCAGTTTCCAGTCCGAAGGGGTCAGCAGGGCCTTTTTCAGCGGACTGTCGGGGCGGTGCTGCTTGATCACCAGGCCACAGCCCTCGGCCTGCTGCACGCCGATGATGGTGTCGTGCAGGGTCCTGTCCCAGGACTGCTCGGCCGTGGCACTGTAGCCGTCGTCATGCAGCTGGCTCTTGAGCAGCGAGAGCAGGGCGCTGTGGTCATGCCGGGGGTCGCACATCAGCAGATGCAGGTGCGCATCCGTGACCTTGGCGATCAGCTTGGCGCGGTGCAGTGCCAGGCTGTGGGCGTGATCGGGGTCGAGTATCACCAGAATGCTGCGGATGGTTTGCATGGTCGGCTTGCTCCAAGAGATCCGAAGGCGGCATGACCTAACTATAGTTGCACCGCGTTCGACCCGAACTTGATACATATCAAGGTGGATGGCTGGTGGTCCGCCCCGGGACCCGTATAATCGGCGGCCTTGAGTTGCCTGACACCCTTGTGAGCCCCATGTTGCCGATTCTTTCGTTGTTCGACCCTCTTCGCTGTGCATTGCCGGGAGCGTCCCTGTGAACCTGCTGGAAATTCATGAGTTTCTCGGTTGCCGCACGCCGGATGCCTGGGTGCAGGCGGCGCTGGCCGACCAGGAAACCTTGCTGATCGACCACAAGAACTGCGAGTTCAAGGCGGCCAGCACGGCCCTGAGCCTGATCGCCAAGTATCACTCGCATGTCGACCTGATCAACATGATGTCGCGACTGGCGCGCGAGGAGCTGGTGCACCACGAGCAGGTGATGCGCCTGATGAAGCGCCGCCGGATCGATTTGCGCCAGCTGTCGGCCGGCCGCTATGCCTCGGGCTTGCGCAAGGTCGTGCGCAACCACGAGCCGGTCAAGCTGGTGGATACGCTGGTGGTCGGGGCCTTCATCGAGGCGCGTAGTTGCGAGCGTTTCGAAGCCCTGGTGCCGCATCTGGACGAGGAACTGGGCAAGTTCTACTTCGGCCTGCTCAAGAGCGAGGCGCGGCACTTCCAGGGCTACCTGAAGCTGGCCTATCAGTATGGGGACGCTGCGGATATCGCCAAGGTCATCGAGAAAGTCCGGGTGGTCGAGCAGGAATTGATCGAGTCACCGGACGTCGAGTTTCGCTTCCACAGCGGTATCCCGTGCTAGGCACGCACCAGTTTTTCCAGCGCCGCATCGGCCAGGAATGACGATCGGCTCTTGATCCGGTGGTCGCGGACGTAGCGGTCGATACGCTGGATCACGAAGCCGGGGAGTGTGACGTTGACCTTCTCGGTCTTGCCCAGATAGGGTGAGATGTCGATTTCCAGCATGCCCCAGCCCATGTCGGCGAATTCGGGGTTTTGCCTGTGGGTAAAGGATGATGACGGCATCGGTACCGGCTCACCGCTCGAGGCGATTTCCTCGAGCATGATGTGGGCGACCTCGATGGCTGCGTTGTAGGCTTCCTCGAAGGTATCTCCGGCGGTCACTGCGCCGGGAATGTCTGGAACCTGTATGCCGATCGCGGTGTTTTCATCACCCCATTCGATGGCGATGGGATATTGCATGATGTCCTCCTGGGTGAGCAGGTTCATAGCAAGCCCGCCCGTTTCCTTATGCTTCTGACGGTCCCGAGCGGCAGATCCTTTTTGGGATGTGGCACGGGAATCGAGTGAGGGCTGTTCTCATGTACGAAAACGTGATGGCTGCCTCTTATTCGTTGCAGCATCCAGCCCGCGGCTTCCAGTTCAGCAATCAAATCCCTGCTTTTCACCCTTGACTCCTTGATCAGGTCTGTCAAGGAAGCCTAGCTGTGCGTCTTATGAGACAGCGATTTTAAAGGTGTGTCTAGAGTTATCTTTGTAAGACTGCTGCCACTCGTCTTCCGACCGCAAAAAGTCCGGTTGTTGACCATCGTTCAGCACGCTTTCGTCTAAGCAGGTTGCCGCCTATTTCCATGAGCGGGTAGTCCACTCCTTCCGTCGGTTTATTGTAAAGCTTGCTAACAATTTTCTTTGACATTAACTGCCTAGGCAGTAATATCCCTACAACTCTCTGCCTAGGCAGCTTTCTGGTGACCCTATGAAGCATTTCCTTCCGGAAGATTTTCACAACTGCCATCTCGGCCTGCTCCTGGGGCGTGCGGCGTTGCTCAAGGACCGGATCATCGATACTCACATGGTTCCGTACGGGATCACTGCAGCGCAGTTCAAGGTGCTGATCATCATGGCCCAGTACGGCGTCGACACCCCGGCCGAACTGTGCCGCCACCTGTCGCTCGACAGCGGCTCGATGACACGCATGCTCGATCGCCTGGAGCAGAAGGAATTGCTCGGTCGCCAGCGCTCCGAGGGCGACCGGCGCCAGGTCCGCCTGGTGCTCACCGGGCAGGGCCAGGCCCTGGCTGATCGCCTGCCGCAGATCGGTGCCGATGCCATGAACGAACTGGCCGGTGCGATCACCGAGGACGAGTTGCAAACCCTGGAAGACATTCTCAAGAAGATTCTGCTGGCAGCCGGGGACTCGATCACCCAGTTGCGGCTGGGTGAAAAAAATGAACGGTAAAATCTTGCGCAGCGGTTTCAGTCTGGTGTTCCTGGCCATGGTCCTGGCGGGCTGTGCCAGTTACGAAGGGTTGTCGACATCCGCAGTCAGCCTGGATGCGAAACAGCTCAAGGCCGGGCAGTCGCTCAAGGGCATCCACCTGTCGCCAGCGGCCTGGCCGGCGAGCGACTGGTGGAAAAGCCTCGGTGATCCGCAGCTCGACGGGCTGATCCAGGAGGCCTTGCGCGACAGCCCGGACATGCAGGTCGCCAGTGCGCGCAGCCACCAGGCCGCCGCCGCGGCCTATGCCGCCGACGCCGCGCGCATGCCGACTCTCGATGCCAGTGGAGGTGTGACCCGTTCCCGCCTGCCGCGGGACCAGGATCCGAAGGGGCAGGGCGCCGCCTACGATACCGTGCGCAAGCTCGGCCTGAACTTCAACTACACCTTCGACCTCTGGGGCGGCCAGCGTGATGCCTGGGAAGCCGCATTGGGCCAGGCGCGGGCGGCCGAAGTCGACCAGCAGGCGGCACGCCTGACCCTGGCCGGCGATGTGGCACGGGCCTACAGCAACCTGGGCGAGGCGCATATCGTCTATGACCTGGCCAACGATGACCTCAAGCGCACCCGGCAGATGCTCGAGCTCGGCCAGCGCCGCCTGAGCGCCGGGATCGACAGCCACTACCAGTACCAGCAGACCGAAAGCCTGGCTGCCAGCTCCGAGGAGCAGGTGATCGATGCCCGCAAGAAGCTGCAGAGTGCCAAGGTTGCCCTGGCGGTCTTGCTGGGCAAGGGGCCGGATCGTGGCAACGAGCTGGCCCGGCCGAAAATCCTCCAGCCCGCCGTGGTCGCCCTGCCATCGAGCCTGCCGGCCGAGCTGCTGGGCCGGCGCCCTGATCTGGTGGCCGCGCGCTGGCGGGTCGAGGCTGCGAGCAAGGACATTGCCGCCGGCAAGACGCGTTTCTATCCGAATCTCAACCTGAGTGCCGCCGCTGGTACCGAATCCCTGCTGGGTGATGCCCTGTTCGGTTCGGCCAGTCGCTTCTTCAGCATCGCGCCGACCGTTTCGCTGCCGATCTTCGACGGCGGCCGCCTGCGTGCCGGGCTCGACGCCAGGGATGCCGACTACGACCTGGCAGTGGCGCAGTACAACAAGAGCCTGGTCAAGGCGCTGGGGGATGTCAGCGACACGATCCAGCAGTCGCGCGAGATCGCCCGGCAGATCGCTGTGCAGCAGCACGCCGCGGACATCGCCCAGCAGTCCTACGACACCGTGGTCCAGCGTTATGGCGCCGGCATCGGCAACTACCTGGACGTGTTGACCATCGAGCAGACCCTGCTGCAGGCCCAGCGCCAACTGGCGGAACTGAATGCCCAGCAGATCGACCTTTCCATTCAGCTGATGCAGGCGCTGGGCGGCGGATTCAACGCCCAGGACATCGCCCTGGGTGCTTCGGGCCCGGCCGCACAGACTCACTAATTCAAGGTACTTGTCATGGCTAACCCTGCCCAAAACAATTCCGCTGAGAACACCCCCGGCGCTGCCAACTCCGGTAAACGCAAGTTCATGCTCACGGCGCTCGCCCTGGTGGTCGCCGTCGGTGGCGCGGCGGTCTGGGGCTGGCACGAACTCTACGGGCGTTGGAGCGAAAGCACCGACGACGCCTACGTCAACGGCAACGTGGTGGAAATCACCCCGCTGGTGACCGGCACGGTGGTCAGCATCGGTGCCGACGATGGCGACCTGGTCCATGAGGGCCAGGTGCTGGTGAACTTCGACCCGAGCGACGCCGACGTCGGCCTGCAGAGTGCCGAGGCCAACCTGGCCAAGACCGTGCGCCAGGTGCGCGGCCTGTACAGCAATGTCGATGGCATGAAGGCCCAGGTCGTTGCGCAGAAGGCGGCCGTGCAGAAAGCCCAGGAAAACTTCACCCGCCGCAAGAATCTCGCCGCCAGCGGTGCCATCTCCCAGGAGGAGCTGTCCCACGCCCGTGACGACTTGACCTCGGCTGAAAGTGCCTTGAGCAACGCCCAGCAGCAGCTCAACAGCAGTAACGCGCTGGTCGATGACACGGTGGTGTCCAATCATCCCGACGTGAAGGCGGCGGCCGCCCAATTGCGCCAGGCCTATCTGGCCCACGCCCGTACCACCCTGATCGCACCGGTCACCGGTTATGTCGCCAAGCGCACCGTGCAGCTTGGCCAGCGGGTGCAGCCGGGTGCCGCGCTGATGGCGGTGATCCCGCTGGACCAGCTGTGGATCGATGCCAACTTCAAGGAAACCCAGCTGCGCCAGATGCGCATCGGCCAGGCGGTGGACATCGAGGCCGACCTGTACGGCAGCGACGTGAAGTACAGCGGCACCATCGACAGCCTCGGCGCCGGCACCGGCAGTGCCTTCGCCCTGTTGCCGGCACAGAACGCCACCGGCAACTGGATCAAGATCGTCCAGCGGGTGCCGGTACGCGTGCATATCAATGCCGAGGACCTGGTCAAGCATCCGCTGCGGGTCGGCCTGTCGACCCAGGTCGAAGTCGATCTGCATGACCAGAGCGGCCCGGTACTGGCCCAGCAGCCACCGCAGAAGGCTTCGTTCAGCACCAACGTCTACCAGCAGCAACTGGCTGACGCCGATGCGGTGATCAGTCGCCTGATCCACGAAAACAGCGCGACGGCGACCAAGACCGCGCAGCGCTGAGTCGCCAATCCCCCGCTGCGGCCCTGGTAGTCGCAGCGCCTGCCTCGTTCCAAAGGATTCGCGATGAGTTCGAACGCATCATTTTCCCCGCCCAGCCTGTTGCTCAGTACCATCGGCCTGTCGCTGGCGACCTTCATGCAGGTGCTCGACACCACCATCGCCAACGTGGCGCTGCCGACCATTTCCGGCAACCTGGGGGTGAGTTCGGAGCAGGGCACCTGGGTCATCACTTCCTTCGCCGTCAGCAATGCCATCGCGCTGCCGCTGACCGGTTGGCTGAGCCGGCGCTTCGGCGAGGTGAAGCTGTTCATCTGGGCCACGCTGCTGTTCGTGCTGGCCTCGTTTCTGTGCGGGATTTCCACCTCGATGCCCGAGCTGGTGGGCTTCCGGGTGCTCCAGGGGTTGGTGGCCGGACCCTTGTATCCGATGACCCAGACGCTGCTGATCGCCGTCTATCCGCCGGCGCGACGAGGCATGGCCCTGGCCCTGCTGGCGATGGTCACGGTGGTTGCACCGATTGCCGGGCCGATCCTCGGTGGCTGGATCACCGACAGCTACAGTTGGCCTTGGATCTTCTTCATCAACGTTCCGATCGGTATTTTCGCCGCGGCGGTGGTGCGCCAGCAGCTCAAGGCACGGCCGGTGGTGATCAGCCGGCAGCCGATGGACTATGTCGGCCTGCTGACCCTGATCATCGGGGTCGGTGCGTTGCAGGTGATTCTCGACAAGGGCAACGACCTGGACTGGTTCGAGTCGAACTTCATCATCATTGGTGCGGTGATTTCGGCCATCGCCCTGGCGGTGTTCGTCATCTGGGAAATGACTGACGAGCATCCGGTGGTCAACCTGCGGCTGTTCGCCTATCGCAACTTCCGTATCGGCACCATCGTGTTGATCCTCGGGTATGCCGGGTTCTTCGGGATCAACCTGATCCTGCCGCAGTGGCTGCAGACCCAGATGGGCTACACCGCGACCTGGGCGGGCCTGGCGGTGGCGCCGATCGGCATCCTGCCGGTGCTGATGTCGCCCTTCGTCGGCAAGTACGCCAACCGGGTCGACCTGCGCCTGCTGGCCGGACTGGCCTTCCTGGCGATCGGCCTGAGCTGTTTCATGCGCGCAGGCTTCACCAATGAGGTGGACTTCGAACACGTGGCGCTGGTGCAGTTGTTCATGGGGATCGGCGTGGCGCTGTTCTTCATGCCGACCTTGAGCATCCTGATGTCGGACCTGCCGCCGCAGCAGATCGCCGACGGTGCGGGCCTGGCAACCTTCCTGCGTACGCTGGGGGGCAGCTTTGCCGCATCACTGACCACCTGGATCTGGATTCGCCGGGCGGACCAGCATCACGCCTACCTGAGTGAAAGCATCACGCCGTTCGACCCGGCGACCCGCGAGGCGCTGAACCATCTCGGTGGGGCGGGCAGCCAGGCCTACAGCCAGCTGGATCAGATCCTCAGCAGCCAGGCCTACATGCTGTCGACCGTGGACTACTTTACGCTGCTCGGGTGGGGCTTCATGGGCTTGATGCTACTGGTGTGGCTGGCCAAGCCGCCGTTCGCGGCGAAGGCTGGGCCAGCGTCGGCCGGGCATTGATCCGAGTCGGGCCCATTCGCGGGCAAGCCCGGCTCCTACAGTTCAGCGTCGTTTGATGCATGGGTGTAAGACGTGAATCCGTAGGAGCCGGGCTTGCCCGCGAAGCTTTTCAATGAAGCAGCGGCAACGCCGGCGGAGGCGGAAACTCGAACTCGCCCAGGTGGAATCCCTGCTCATCCACCTGCAGCGCCCAGCCCTGGCGATCCCAGTCGCCCAGCACGATACGCTTCGCCGCCTGGGTGCCCAGTTGCAGCTTGTGGATCGCCGGCCTGTGGGTGTGGCCGTGGATCAGGGTATGTACGCCATACTGCTGCATGAGCCGCGGGACTTCTTCCGCGGTCACGTCCACGATGTCGTTGGCCTTCATGCGGGTCTGTGCCCGACTTTCACTGCGCAGCTTGCGCGCCAGCCTGTGCCGGGTACGCAGTGGCAGGTGCCGCAGGATGAACAGGGTGATGGGGTTGCGCAGGTAGCGACGCAGGCGCATGTAGGCCTCATCGCGGGTGCACAGGCTGTCGCCGTGCATCAGCAGCACCGGCTCGCCATTCATCTGTACCACGCTCGGGTCTTTGAGCAGCGTGGCCCCGGCGGCCTTGCAGAAGGCGCTGCCGAGCAGGAAGTCGCGGTTGCCGTGCATCAGGAAAATCGGGGTGCCGCCATCGCTGAGTTCGCGCAGTGCGCTACAGATCGAGCGTTGGAACGGGGTCATGGCATCGTCGCCAATCCAGGCCTCGAAGAAGTCGCCCAGGATGTACAACGCTTGTGCCGAACGGGCGCGTCCGGCGAGGAAATCCAGAAACGCCCGGGTGATGTCCGGGCGCTCCTCTTCCAGATGCAAGTCTGAAATCAGCAGTATCACTCAACGATCTCGGCTTTCTCGATGATCACGTCTTCTGCTGGGACGTCCTGGTGGCCGGCTTTCATGGTGGTGGCAACGCCCTTGATGCTGTCGACCACTTCGGTGCCGGCGATCACTTTGCCGAATACCGCGTAGCCCCAACCCTGGACGGTCTTGGCGCTGTGGTTGAGGAAGCTGTTGTCGGTGACGTTGATGAAGAACTGGGCGGAAGCCGAATGCGGCTCCATGGTACGGGCCATGGCGATGGTGTACTTGTCGTTCGACAGGCCGTTATCCGCCTCGTTCTGGATGCTTGGGCGCTTGTCTTTCTTTTCCTTCATGCCTGGCTCGAAACCGCCGCCCTGGATCATGAAGTTGCCGATGACGCGGTGGAACACGGTGTTGCTGTAATGGCCGGCCTTGACGTATTCAACGAAGTTGGCAACGGTCAGCGGGGCTTTCTCTGCGTTCAGCTCGAGAACGATCTCGCCGTGGTTGGTGGTCAGTTTGACTTGAGTCATGGTAGCTATCGCTCTGTTCAGGGAATTCGTGGAACTGTGGCTGGGCCCATCGCAAGGCTGCGCCACAACCTGGGCGGGGAGTTTAACGCGCTTGCGGGGCATTTCGAGGGTTTTTATAGCGCCAGTATTAAAAGCAGCGGTTTTCCGGCTAGCCCTGTCAGGGGCTTGACAGGTTCGGCTATGATAGGAGTTTTGATTGACCCGGCCTATCCGGGCCACGCACTTGTTACGTCCAAGGATCTTATGAGCAAGCCCACTGTCGACCCTACTTCGAACGCCAAGACCGGCCCGGCTGTCCCGGTCAACTTCCTGCGCCCGATCATTCAGGCCGACCTGGATTCGGGCAAGCACACCCAGATCGTCACCCGTTTTCCGCCTGAGCCCAATGGCTACCTGCACATTGGCCACGCCAAGTCGATCTGCGTGAACTTCGGCCTGGCCCAGGAGTTCGGTGGTGTCACGAACCTGCGTTTCGACGACACCAACCCGGCCAAGGAAGATCAGGAATACATCGACGCCATCGAGCGCGACGTCAAGTGGCTGGGCTTCCAGTGGGCTGGCGAGGTGCGCTATGCCTCGCAGTATTTTGACCAGTTGCACGACTGGGCGGTCGAACTGATCAAGGCCGGCAAGGCCTATGTCGACGACCTGACCCCCGAGCAGGCCAAGGAGTACCGTGGCAGCCTGACCGAGCCGGGCAAGAACAGTCCGTTCCGTGACCGTTCGGTAGAGGAAAACCTCGACTGGTTCGCCCGCATGAAGGCGGGCGAGTTCAAGGACGGTGAGCGCGTACTGCGGGCCAAGATCGACATGGCTTCGCCGAACATGAACCTGCGCGACCCGATCCTCTATCGTATTCGCCATGCCCACCACCACCAGACCGGTGACAAGTGGTGCATCTACCCGATCTACGACTTCACCCACGGCCAGTCGGATGCCATCGAGGGCATTACCCATTCGATCTGCACCCTGGAGTTCGAAAGCCATCGTCCGCTGTACGAGTGGTTCCTGGACAACCTGTCGGTACCGTGCAAGCCACGCCAGTACGAGTTCTCGCGGCTGAACCTGAACTACACCATCACCAGCAAGCGCAAGCTCAAGCAACTGGTGGACGAGAAGCACGTCAACGGCTGGGACGATCCGCGCATGTCGACCCTGTCGGGTTTCCGTCGCCGTGGCTACACGCCGAAGTCGATCCGCAATTTCTGCGAGATGGTCGGTACCAACCGTTCCGACGGCGTGGTGGATTTCGGCATGCTGGAGTTTAGCATCCGTGACGACCTCGACCAGAGTGCGCCACGCGCCATGTGCGTGCTGCGCCCGCTGAAGGTGGTGATCACCAACTATCCGGAAGGTCAGGTCGAGAATCTCGAACTGCCATGCCATCCGAAGGAAGACATGGGCGTGCGCCAGCTGCCGTTCGCCCGCGAGATCTACATCGATCGCGACGACTTCATGGAAGAGCCACCGAAGGGCTACAAGCGCCTGGAACCGGCCGGTGAAGTACGCCTGCGCGGCAGCTACGTGATTCGTGCCGACGAGGCAATCAAGGATGCCGACGGCAATATCGTCGAACTGCGCTGCTCCTACGATCCGGACACCCTGGGCAAGAACCCCGAGGGCCGCAAGGTCAAGGGCGTGATCCACTGGGTGCCGGCGGCTGCCAGCGTCGAGTGCGAAGTGCGCCTGTACGATCGCCTGTTCCGGTCGCCGAACCCGGAGAAGGCCGAAGACGGCGCCAGCTTCCTGGACAACATCAACCCTGACTCCCTGCAAGTGCTCACTGGTTGTCGTGCCGAACCTTCGTTGGGCAACGCACAGCCGGAGGACCGTTTCCAGTTCGAGCGCGAAGGCTACTTCTGCGCGGATATCAAGGACTCGAAACCAGGCGCCCCGGTATTCAACCGTACCGTGACCCTGCGCGACTCCTGGGGTCAGTGATTCAGTCAAGGAATTAACGTGCTAACGATCTACAACACGCTCACCAAGAGCAAAGAAGTCTTCAAGCCGCTCGATGGCAACAAGGTGCGCATGTACGTGTGCGGCATGACCGTGTACGACTTCTGCCACCTGGGCCATGGCCGCAGCATGGTCGCCTTCGACCTGGTGACCCGCTGGCTGCGTTTCAGTGGTTATGACCTGACCTATGTGCGCAACATCACCGACATCGACGACAAGATCATCAATCGGGCCAACGAAAACGGCGAGTCGTTCGAGGCGCTCACCGAGCGCATGATCGCGGCGATGCATGAGGACGAAGCCCGGCTGAACATCAGGAAGCCGGACATGGAGCCGCGTGCCACCGATCATATCGCTGGCATGCACGCGATGATCCAGACCCTGATCGACAAGGGCTACGCCTACGCGCCGGGTAACGGCGACGTGTACTACCGCGTCGGCAAGTTCATGGGCTACGGCAAGCTGTCGCGCAAGAAGATCGAGGACCTGCGCATCGGTGCACGGATCGAGGTCGACGAGTCCAAGCAGGATCCATTGGACTTCGTCCTGTGGAAGGCAGCCAAGCCGGGCGAGCCGAGCTGGGAGTCGCCATGGGGGGCGGGGCGTCCGGGCTGGCACATCGAATGCTCGGTGATGTCGACCTGCTGCCTGGGCGAGACCTTCGACATTCATGGCGGCGGCAGTGACCTGGAGTTCCCGCACCACGAGAACGAAATCGCCCAGAGCGAGGCGGCCACCGGCAAGACCTACGCCAATGCCTGGATGCACTGCGGCATGATCCGCATCAATGGCGAGAAGATGTCCAAGTCCCTGAACAACTTCTTCACCATTCGCGATGTGCTGGACAAGTACCATCCGGAAGTCGTGCGTTACCTGCTGGTGGCAAGCCACTACCGCAGCGCGATCAACTATTCGGAAGACAACCTCAAGGACGCCAAGGGCGCCCTGGAGCGTTTCTACCATGCGTTGAAAGGCCTGCCGAGCGTGCCGGCTGCCGGTGGCGAGGCGTTCGTCGAGCGTTTCACCCAGGCGATGAACGACGACTTCGGCACCCCCGAGGCTTGTGCGGTACTGTTCGAGATGGTGCGCGAGATCAACCGCCTGCGTGAGATCGATGTCGATGCGGCGGCAGGGTTGGCGGCGCGTCTCAAGCAGTTGGCCGATGTGTTGGGCGTGCTGCAGCTGGAGGCGGACGAGTTCCTGCAGGCGGGCGCCGAAGGGCGTGTCGATGCGGCGCAGGTCGAAGCGTTGATCCAGGCGCGCCTGGCGGCGCGGGCCAACAAGGACTGGGCTGAGTCCGACCGTATCCGCGACCAGATCACCGCCATGGGCGTGGTGCTGGAAGACGGCAAGGGCGGTACGACCTGGCGCCTGGCTGACTGAATCGTGCGCTGAATGAACGGAAACCCGCCTTGTGCGGGTTTTTGTTTGTGAGATTGGCGGTGTCCCCGTTCGCGGATAAATCCGGCTCCCACAGCCGTTGGCACCAGGCAGGTATTTTGTGTGCGCCGAAAGTCCGTGGGAGCCGGATTTATCCGCGAACAGGACGCCCACAAACAACAAAGGCACCCGAAGGTGCCTTTGTTTTTTACTGTTGTCACCGATCAGGCGTGCAGCGACTCAGCCGCATACAGGGTGTTTTCCAGCAGGCAGGCACGAGTCATCGGGCCGACACCACCTGGAACCGGCGTGATCCAGCCGGCGCGGGGCAGGGCGGTCTCGTAGACCACGTCGCCTACCAGTTTGCCGTCTTCCTGGCGGTTGATGCCCACGTCGATGACGATGGCGCCTTCCTTGACCCACTCGCCCTTGACCAGGCCCGGCTTGCCGGCGGCCACCACCAGCAGGTCGGCACGGCCGACGTGGCCGGCCAGGTCCTTGGTGAAGCGGTGGGTTACGGTGACGGTGCAGCCAGCCAGCAACAGTTCCATGGCCATCGGGCGGCCAACGATGTTGGAAGCGCCAACGATCACCGCATTCATGCCGTACAGGTCGGCACCGGTGCTTTCCAGCAGGGTCATGATGCCTTTCGGCGTGCACGGGCGCAGCAGCGGGATACGCTGGGCCAGGCGGCCGACGTTATAAGGATGGAAACCGTCCACATCCTTGTCCGGGCGAATGCGCTCCAGCAGCTTGGACGCATCCAGATGCTCCGGCAGTGGCAACTGAAGAAGGATGCCGTCGATGCTCGGGTCGTCATTCAGGCGGTCGATCAACTCGGTCAACGCCTCTTGCGTGGTGTCGCTGGGCAGGTCATAGGCTTGCGAAATGAAGCCGACCTCTTCGCAGTCCTTGCGCTTGTGCGAGACATATACCTGGGAGGCAGGATCGCTGCCGACCAGAATCACTGCGAGGCCTGGCGTACGCAGGCCCTGCTGGCGACGCTCGGCGACACGTTGAGCGATCTGCTGGCGCAGACGAGCGGCGATCGCCTTGCCGTCGATTAGTTGTGCAGTCATGACGCGTGATTAACCATCGAAAGGGGTGGAAAAAGAGCGCACATTCTCGCACGCCAGGGCGCGAGGGCAAAGGCGCTTGGTCTGGATATTCCCCTAACTCCTTTATATTTCTAAATTTTTTTCAAAAAAGAGTTGACGACCTTCCGACTCGTCTATAACATTCGTCGCACTTGTCGGGCACAGCCTAGCACTGGTTAAGAAGGTCGAGCTGAATGGGTGGATGTTACAGCCTAGCTCAGCGAGATTGAAGCTCTTAATTTGTAGTCATAATAGAGTACAGATTAAAAAGGCGCCCGTAGCTCAGCTGGATAGAGCATCCGCCTTCTAAGCGGATGGTCGCAGGTTCGAGTCCTGCCGGGTGCGCCATTTAGGCAGCTTTGGCACAAGTAACGCAATATGGTGGGCGTAGCTCAGTTGGTAGAGCACAGGATTGTGACTCCTGTTGTCGTGGGTTCGATCCCCATCGTCCACCCCATATTCGAATAAAGACGCCAGATTAATCATCTGGCGTCTTTGCTTTAACGGTTTGATCCGCGGACGTGGTGGAATTGGTAGACACACTGGATTTAGGTTCCAGCGCCGCGAGGCGTAAGAGTTCGAGTCTCTTCGTCCGCACCAAATTGGCTTCACATACAAAAGACGGCGCAGCACCTGAATAAGGGCTGCGCCGTTTTTGTTTCAGGGCTCGACGAGTTCGCTGCCGGGGTGTTGTGCCTGGTCGCGATCGTGTTGTTGCCGGATGGTGTCGGTTTACCTTCGGTCTGTTTGGCGGGCCGATAGCCAGGGTGCCGTCCAGCTCCCTGCTTCCCTCGGGAAAGCCGGGGCGACGGCTCTGGCACAAGTGATTGCGTGTTGTCGGAAAAGGATGCCAACAGCCTGTTCCGACGAATAATGACCGGCTGTTTCCTGCTCGTTTTCAGCGGGGTGACTTCTTGAGTATGACCCACTAGAATGCATGCCCTTGCTTCTGAGGTCGGAAACGGCCGGCTAACGTCTGTGCAACGAGGAATATCCATGCAAGTTTCTGTTGAAAATACATCGGCTCTTGAGCGCCGCATGAGCATCACCGTGCCAGCTGAGCGCATCGAGACCCAGGTCAACAAGCGTCTGCAGCAGACTGCCCAAAAGGCCAAGATTGCAGGCTTCCGTCCTGGCAAGGTGCCAATGAGCGTGATTCGTCAGCGTTTCGAAGCTGATGCCCGCCAGGAAGCGGTAGGTGACGTGATCCAGGCTTCCTTCTATGAAGCAGTGGTCGAGCAGAAGCTGAACCCTGCCGGTCAGCCTTCGGTCGAGCCGAAAGTGCTGGAGAAGGGCAAGGACCTGGAATACATCGCCACTTTCGAAGTGTTCCCCGAGTTCACCGTTGCCGGTTTCGACTCCATCGCCGTCGAGCGCCTGAGCGCCGAAGTGGCTGATGCCGACCTGGACAACATGCTGGAAATCCTGCGCAAGCAGAACACCCGTTTCGAAGTGGCCGAGCGTGCCGCCCAGAACGAAGACCAGCTGAACATCGATTTTGTGGGCAAGGTCGACGGCGAGGCATTCGCTGGCGGTTCCGCCAAGGGTACCCAGCTGGTGCTGGGTTCCAACCGCATGATCCCTGGCTTCGAAGACGGCCTGGTGGGTGCAAAGGCTGGTGAAGAGCGCGTTCTGAACCTGACCTTCCCAGAGGACTACCAGAACCTGGACCTGGCTGGCAAAACCGCCGAGTTCACCGTCACCGTGAACACTGTTTCCGCGCCAACCCTGCCTGAGCTGAACGAAGCCTTCTTCGCACAGTTCGGTATCAAGGAAAGCGGCCTGGACGGCTTCCGCACCGAAGTTCGCAAGAACATGGAGCGCGAACTGCGTCAGGCCATCAAGTCCAAGGTCAAGAACCAGGTAATGGACGGCCTGCTGGCTGCCAACCCGATCGAAGTGCCAAAGGCCCTGCTGGTGAACGAAGTGAACCGTCTGCGCGTGCAGGCTGTCCAGCAGTTCGGCGGCAACATCAAGCCTGACCAACTGCCGGCCGAGCTGTTCGAAGAACAAGCCAAGCGTCGCGTAGTTCTGGGTCTGATCGTGGCTGAAGTGGTCAAGCAATTCGACCTCAAGCCTGATGAAGACCGTGTTCGCGAACTGATCCAGGAAATGGCGTCGGCCTACCAGGAACCAGAGCAAGTTGTATCCTGGTACTACAAGAACGACCAGCAACTGAACGAAGTTCGTTCGGTTGTGCTGGAAGAACAAGTTGTGGATACTGTTCTGCAGAAGGCGAAAGTGACCGATAAATCGGTCTCCTACGAAGAAGCAGTCAAGCCGGCGGAAGCTCCACAAGCCGACTGATTTTCTGACTCGTTGGAAAATACACACCATAAGCCAGCCTCGAGCTGGCTTATGCGTATTCAAGACATGACTATTTGGGTGCAGAGCATGTTCCGTAATTCTTATATTCAGCAGAACTCTGATATCCAGGCCGCTGGCGGCCTGGTCCCGATGGTTGTCGAGCAGTCCGCTCGCGGCGAGCGCGCCTATGACATCTACTCGCGTCTGCTCAAGGAGCGAGTGATCTTCCTGGTGGGCCCTGTAGAGGACTACATGGCCAACCTGATCTGTGCGCAACTGCTGTTCCTTGAAGCGGAAAATCCGGACAAGGACATCCATCTGTACATCAACTCCCCGGGTGGTTCGGTCACTGCGGGCATGTCGATCTACGACACCATGCAGTTCATCAAGCCGAACGTGTCGACCACCTGTATCGGCCAGGCCTGCAGCATGGGCGCATTCCTGCTGACCGCAGGTGCCGAGGGCAAGCGTTTCTGCCTGCCGAACTCGCGCGTGATGATTCACCAGCCACTGGGCGGTTTCCAGGGTCAGGCTTCGGACATCGAAATCCACGCCAAGGAAATCCTGTTCATCCGCGAGCGCCTCAACACGCTGATGGCCAAGCACAGTGGGCGTACCCTTGAAGAGATCGAGCGCGACACCAACCGCGACAACTTCATGAGCGCAACCGCTGCACGTGACTACGGCCTGATCGACGAAGTGATCGAAAAGCGCCCTGCGTGAAATAAGCGGCACAAAATAGGGGTGGTCGGCCGGTCCGATCACCTGCGGGCTTGAAAAAGCCTGCAATAGCCTTCATCTTGTGTTGCAAGCCTATCGGATTTGGATCGAACGAATGACTGACACCCGCAACGGCGAGGACAACGGCAAGCTGCTTTATTGCTCCTTCTGTGGCAAAAGCCAGCATGAAGTGCGCAAATTGATTGCCGGCCCCTCCGTCTTTATCTGCGACGAGTGCGTCGACCTGTGCAATGACATCATCCGTGAGGAGGTGCAGGAAGCACAGGCCGAGAGCAGCGCGCATAAATTGCCTTCGCCTAAAGAAATCAGCGGCATCCTTGACCAGTACGTCATTGGTCAGGAGCGTGCCAAGAAGGTTCTGGCCGTAGCGGTATACAACCACTACAAGCGCCTGAATCAGCGCGACAAGAAAAGCGACGACGTCGAACTCGGCAAGAGCAACATCCTGCTGATCGGCCCGACCGGCTCGGGCAAGACCCTGCTGGCCGAAACCCTCGCACGCCTGCTGAATGTGCCGTTCACCATCGCTGACGCAACCACCCTCACCGAGGCCGGTTACGTGGGCGAGGACGTGGAGAACATCATTCAGAAGCTGCTGCAGAAATGCGATTACGATGTGGAAAAGGCCCAGATGGGCATTGTCTACATCGACGAAATCGACAAGATTTCCCGCAAGTCCGACAACCCTTCGATCACTCGCGACGTGTCTGGCGAAGGCGTACAGCAGGCCTTGCTGAAACTGATCGAAGGCACGGTCGCTTCCGTTCCGCCGCAGGGCGGTCGCAAGCACCCGCAGCAGGAATTCCTGCAGGTCGACACCCGTAACATCCTGTTCATCTGTGGTGGTGCGTTCTCCGGCCTGGAAAAGGTCATCCAGAACCGTTCCACCAAGGGCGGCATTGGCTTCAGCGCCGAGGTCCGCAGCAAGGAAGAGGGCAAGAAGGTTGGCGAGTCCCTGCGTGAAGTCGAGCCGGACGACCTGGTCAAGTTTGGCCTGATCCCCGAGTTCGTGGGCCGTCTGCCAGTGCTGGCGACCCTGGACGAGCTGGATGAGGCTGCGCTGATGCAGATCCTCACCGAGCCGAAGAACGCCTTGACCAAGCAGTACGCCAAGCTGTTCGAAATGGAAGGCGTTGACCTGGAGTTCCGTGCCGATGCACTGAAGTCCGTGGCCCGACGTGCCCTGGAGCGCAAGACCGGCGCCCGTGGCCTGCGTTCCATCCTCGAGGGCATTCTGCTCGACACCATGTACGAAATCCCGTCGCAGTCCGACGTGAGTAAAGTGGTGATCGACGAAAGCGTCATAGAAGGCAAGTCCCAGCCGCTGTATATCTATGAAAACAGCGAGCCGACCGCCAAGGCGGCACCTGACGCGTAAGCGGTGGCGTGCGTGACCTGAAAGGGGGCCTTGGGGCCCCCTTTTGCTTTTCCGGCTTTTGCTGTCTTTGCGAAGAAAGGGTGCTTGTTTTTTTCCCGGGCAACCCCCATCTTGGACCCAAGCTTACTTTCCACCTTCCGGCCTCAGGGCCGCCGTAGAGGCGAAATCATGAAGACAACCATCGAATTGCCTCTCCTGCCATTGCGTGATGTCGTGGTGTATCCGCACATGGTTATCCCGCTGTTCGTGGGGCGCGAGAAGTCTATCGAAGCCCTCGAGGCCGCGATGACGGGTGACAAGCAGATCCTGCTGCTGGCCCAGCGTAATCCTGCCGATGATGACCCGGGCGAAGATGCGCTGTATCGGGTCGGCACCGTGGCGACTGTGCTGCAACTGCTCAAGCTGCCTGATGGCACCGTCAAGGTGCTGGTCGAGGGCGAGCAGCGCGGTACCGTCGAACAATTCAGCGAAGTCGACGGCCATTGCCGTGCGCAAGTGGCGCTGATCGAGGAAACCGAGGCGCCGGATCGCGAATCCGAAGTGTTCGTGCGCAGCCTGCTGTCGCAGTTCGAACAATATGTGCAACTGGGCAAGAAGGTACCGGCCGAAGTCCTGTCCTCGCTCAACAGCATCGATGAGCCAAGCCGCCTGGTCGATACCATGGCCGCGCACATGGCCCTGAAAATCGAGCAGAAGCAGGAAATTCTCGAGATCATCGAGCTGCCGGCCCGCGTCGAGCACGTACTGGCGCTGCTGGATGCCGAAATCGACCTGCTGCAGGTCGAGAAACGCATCCGTGGGCGCGTCAAGAAACAGATGGAGCGCAGCCAGCGCGAGTACTACCTGAATGAGCAGATGAAGGCCATTCAGAAGGAACTGGGCGATGGCGACGAGGGCCACAACGAAATCGAGGAGCTGAAAAAGCGCATCGATGACGCCGGCCTGCCCAAGGACGCCCTGGCCAAGGCCCAGGCCGAGCTGAACAAGCTCAAGCAGATGTCGCCGATGTCGGCTGAAGCCACTGTGGTGCGCTCCTATCTCGACTGGCTGGTGCAGGTACCGTGGAAGGCCCAGAGCAAGGTACGCCTGGACCTCAAGCGTGCCGAGGACATCCTCGATGCCGACCACTATGGCCTGGACGAGGTCAAGGAGCGGATCCTCGAGTATCTCGCCGTACAGAAGCGCGTGAAGAAAATTCGCGGGCCGGTGCTGTGCCTGGTCGGTCCTCCCGGGGTCGGGAAGACCTCCCTGGCCGAGTCGATCGCCAACGCGACCAACCGCAAGTTCGTCCGCATGGCCCTCGGTGGCGTGCGTGATGAAGCGGAAATCCGTGGTCATCGCCGGACCTACATCGGTTCGATGCCAGGAAGATTGATACAAAAAATGACCAAGGTGGGTGTACGCAACCCGCTGTTCCTGCTCGATGAAATCGACAAGATGGGCAGCGACATGCGCGGCGACCCGGCCTCGGCGCTGCTGGAGGTCCTGGACCCCGAGCAGAACCACAATTTCAACGACCATTACCTGGAAGTCGACTACGACCTGTCCGATGTAATGTTCCTGTGCACCTCCAACTCGATGAACATCCCGCCGGCGCTGCTGGACCGGATGGAAGTGATCCGCCTGCCGGGTTACACCGAGGACGAGAAGATCAACATCGCGACCAAGTACCTGTCGCCCAAGCAGATCCAGGCCAACGGCCTGAAGAAGGGCGAGCTGGAGTTCGAAGAGGACGCGATCCGCGACATCATCCGCTACTACACCCGCGAAGCCGGGGTGCGGGGCCTGGAGCGGCAGATCGCCAAGGTCTGCCGCAAGGCGGTGAAAGAGCATGCCGTGGAAAAACGCTTCTCGGTGAAGGTCACTTCCGACCTGCTGGAGCACTTCCTGGGCGTGCGCAAGTTCCGCTACGGCCTGGCCGAGCAGCAGGACCAGGTAGGGCAGGTGACCGGCCTGGCCTGGACCCAGGTCGGTGGCGAGTTGCTGACCATCGAAGCCGCCGTGGTGCCGGGCAAGGGTCAACTGATCAAGACCGGTTCGCTGGGCGACGTGATGGTCGAGTCGATCACCGCGGCCCAGACCGTGGTGCGCAGCCGGGCGAAGAGCCTGGGTATCCCGCTGGACTTCCATGAGAAGCGCGACACTCACATCCACATGCCGGAAGGGGCTACGCCGAAGGACGGTCCAAGCGCTGGTGTAGGAATGTGTACAGCATTGGTGTCGGCTCTGACCGGCATTCCTGTGCGTGCGGATGTCGCCATGACCGGCGAAATCACCCTGCGCGGCCAGGTGCTGGCGATTGGTGGCCTGAAGGAAAAATTGTTGGCCGCTCATCGTGGTGGGATCAAGACCGTGATCATTCCAGAAGAGAACGTGCGTGATCTGAAGGAAATTCCTGACAATATTAAGCAGGATCTTCAGATTAAACCGGTTAAATGGATTGACGAAGTCCTGCAAATTGCGCTGCAATACGCCCCGGAGCCCTTGCCAGATGTGGTTCCGGAGATCGTCGCGAAGGATGAGAAACGCGATTCGGATTCCAAGGAAAGAATCAGTACCCATTAGTAGAGATCTTGCCTGGGGGGCTTCCTTGACAGCTTTTTAGAGCCCTTGTTATAAAGCGGCTCTTATAAGTGGCTGTAGGCCATTCAGCACCTGTTTTAGCTTTCACCAAAAACTTAGAAACATACTCAATAGATATAAGGGGACTTAGAGTGAACAAGTCGGAACTGATTGATGCTATCGCCGCATCTGCTGATATCCCGAAAGCCGCTGCTGGCCGTGCGCTGGACGCAGTAATCGAATCCGTCACTGGCGCTCTGAAGGCTGGCGACTCCGTTGTACTGGTTGGCTTCGGCACTTTCTCCGTGACCGATCGTCCTGCTCGCACTGGTCGTAACCCACAGACTGGTAAGACGCTGGAAATCCCGGCTGCCAAGAAGCCAGGTTTCAAAGCCGGTAAGGCACTGAAAGAAGCGGTCAACTGAGTTTCTTCAAAGCCTTTGCCTACCCAGGTCGGGCTCGCTCCTGACCTGGCAGCGGAGCGGTAAAGCGGTTGGCCGTGCCCACCAGGGCTGCTGACCTGTCATGCCGAGAGTCGAATGATCGATCCTCGTCCGCTCCGCCAGTTACGAGAAGGCGCATCCTCGGATGCGCCTTTCTTCTATCCGGACTCTACCCACGCTCCACGGTTGTCCATTCTTGAGGTTCAACCGTTTCTGGGGGACGCATGCTGCAAAATATCAGGGACAATTCACAAGGCTGGATTGCCAAGACCATCATCGGGACCATCGTTCTACTGATGGCTCTGACCGGTTTCGACGCCATTTTCCGGGCCACCTCCACCAGTCAGGATGCGGCCAAGGTCAATGGTGAGGAAATCACCCAGAATGAGCTGAGCCAGGCGGTCGACATGCAACGTCGCCAACTGATGCAGCAACTGGGCAAGGATTTCGACCCCTCGCTGCTGGACGAAAAAATGCTTCGCGAGTCGGCTCTGAAGGGGCTGATCGATCGCAAGCTGCTGCTGCAGGGCGCCGAGAAATCGAAGTTCGCCTTCTCCGAGGCGGCGCTGGACCAGGTGATCCTGCTGACCCCTGAATTCCAGGTGGATGGCAAATTCAGTTCCGACCGTTTCGACCAGGTGATTCGCCAACTGGGCTACAGCCGCATGCAGTTCCGCCAGATGCTGGCCCAGGAAATGCTGATCGGCCAGGTGCGCGCCGGCTTGGCGGGCAGTGGTTTCGTGACTGACAGCCAGGTGCAGGCCTTTGCCCGCCTGGAGAAGCAGACCCGCGATTTCTCCTCCCTGACCGTCAAGAGCGACCCGGCTGCCGTCAAGCTGGCCGATGACGAGGTCAAGGCCTACTACGACAAGCACGCCAAGGAGTTCATGACGCCGGACCAGGTGGTCGTGGATTACCTGGAGCTGAAGAAGTCTTCCTTCTTCGACCAGGTCAGCGTCAAGGACGAAGACCTGCAGGCCCTGTACAAGAAGGAAACGTCCAACCTGGCCGAACAGCGCCGGGCGGCGCACATCCTGATCGAGGTGAACGACAAGGTCACCGATGCCCAGGCCAAGGCGAAGATCGAAGAGATCCAGCAGCGTGTGGCCAAGGGTGAGGACTTCGCGGCTCTAGCCAAGCAGTTCTCCCAGGACCCGGGTTCGGCCAACAATGGCGGCGACCTCGGTTTCGCTGGTCCTGATGTCTACGATCCGGCTTTCGAGAAGGCGCTGTATGCCCTGAACAAGGGTCAGGTCTCGGCTCCGGTGCGCAGCGAATTCGGCTACCACCTGATCAAGCTGCTGGGCGTTGAGGCACCTGAGGTGCCCACCTTCGCCAGCCTCAAGGACAAGCTGACCCGCGAGCTGAAAGCCCAGCAGGTCGAGCAGCGTTTCGTCGAGGCGACCAAGCAGCTCGAGGACTCCTCGTTCGAAGCTTCCGACCTGGCCCAGCCGGCCCAGGACCTGAACCTGAAGGTGCAGACCACCGCACCGTTCGGTCGTGAAGGCGGTGAAGGCATCGCGGCCAACCGTGCCGTGGTGACTGCTGCGTTCAGTCCTGAAGTGCTGGACGAAGGGGCCAACAGCAGCGCCATCGACCTGGATCCGGACACCGTCATCGTCCTGCGCGCCAAGGAGCACCGCAAGCCGGAGCAACTGCCGCTGGAAAGCGTCGATGCGGCCATCCGCAAGCAATTGACCAAGGAGCACGCTACCGCGGCTGCGAAGGTCAAGGCTGATGAGCTGATCGCCAGCCTGCGTGAAGGCAAGGCCCTGCCGGCCGGCCAGTCCTGGAAGGTCCAGGAAGCGGCCACCCGTGCCCAGGAAGGCGTCGATCCGGCCGTGCTGCAGGCGCTGTTCCGCATGCCCAAGCCTGTAGCCAAGGACAAGCCGACCTTCGACACCGTGACCCTGGCCGATGGCAACCTGGTCATCGTGCGCCTGAACGGCGTCAACGAAGGTGCTGCACCGACCGACCAGGAGAAGGCGTCGTACCGTCGCTTCCTCGCTTCGCGCAGTGGCCAGCAGGACTTCGCCGCGTATCGCAAGCAGTTGGAAAGCGAAGCGGAAATCAAGCGCTTCTGAAGTCGCTGATACCGTTCTGCAAACAGGAAGGCCGCTCAATCGAGCGGCCTTTTTACTTCTGTCGATCCAGAGGTTGTGCTGAGGCGATCGATCCCTTCGCGGGCAAGCCCTGCTCCTACAGATTTTGCCGTGTATCAATATCGCAAACGGCACCCGCCTTGTAGGAGCAGGGTTTGCCCGCGAAGAGGTCCTGGCAGACCTAAGAGGCCTTCTCGGGTGTAAGGAACGCCGCCTTCAGCAGTTGCCGCGTGTAAGGGTGTTGCGGCGCCTCGAAGATCTCCCGCGCGACGCCTTGCTCGACCACCTGGCCGTGCTTGACCACCATCAGTTGATGACTCAGCGCCTTGACCACCGCCAGGTCGTGGCTGATGAACAGGTAGGTCAGGTTGTACTTGACCTGCAGCGAGCGCAGCAGCTCGACCACCTGGCGCTGGACGGTACGGTCCAGGGCCGAGGTCGGCTCATCGAGCAGGATCAGTGCCGGCTTGAGCACCAGGGCCCGGGCGATGGCGATCCGCTGCCGCTGTCCGCCGGAGAACTCATGGGGATAGCGGTGACGGGTCTGCGGATCGAGGCCGACTTCCTTCAGGGCGGCGATGATCGCCTGTTCCTGCTCGGCCGGGGTGCCGATCTTGTGGATGCGCAGGCCCTCGCCGACGATCTCGCTGACGCACATGCGTGGACTGAGACTGCCGAACGGGTCCTGGAACACCACCTGCATTTCCCGCCGCAATGGCCGCACCTGCTGCTGGGACAGCTCGTTCAGTGCCTTGCCTTCGAAGCGGATGGCGCCCTGGCTGCCGATCAACCGCAGGATCGCCAGGCCCAGGGTCGACTTGCCTGAACCACTCTCGCCGACGATCCCCAGGGTCTGGCCCTGGGGCAGGCTGAAGTTGATGCCGTCCACTGCCTTGACGTGGTCGACGGTGCGCCGCAGCAGGCCCTTGCGGATCGGGAACCAGACCTTCAGGTCCTCGATTTCCAGCAGCGGTGTCCCCACCGGGTTGGCCGCCGGCTCGCCGCTCGGTTCGGCACTGAGCAGTTCACAGGTGTAGGGGTGTTGCGGTTGGCTGAACAACGCCTCGCAGTCAGCCTGCTCGACGATGCGTCCCTGTTGCATCACGCATACCCGGTGGGCGATCCGTCGGACCAGGTTGAGATCGTGGCTGATCAGTAGCAGGGCCATGCCCAGGCGCGCCTGCAGTTCCTTGAGCAGGTCTAGGATCTTCAGTTGCACGGTGACGTCCAGCGCGGTGGTCGGCTCGTCGGCGATCAGCAGTTCCGGTTCGTTGGCCAGGGCCATGGCGATCATGACTCGCTGCCGCTGACCGCCGGAGAGCTCGTGTGGCAGTGCCTTGAGGCGTTTGTGCGGCTCGGGTATGCCCACCAGCTCCAGCAGCTCCAGGGTGCGCCGGGTGGCGACCTTGCCGGTCAGGCCCTTGTGGATGGCGAGGACCTCGTTGATCTGCTTCTCGATCGAGTGCAGCGGGTTCAGCGAGGTCATCGGCTCCTGGAAGATCATCGCGATCCGATTGCCGCGAATGTGCCGCAGGGTCTTTTCCTTGAGGGTCAGCATGTCCTGGCCGGCGTACTGGATGCTGCCGCTGGGGTGGTGTGCCAGCGGGTAGGGCAGCAGGCGCAGGATCGAGTGCGCGGTCACCGACTTGCCGGAGCCGCTTTCGCCGACCAGGGCCAGGGTCTCGCCGCGACGGATATCGAAACTGACGTTTTCGACCACCCGCTGGCGCTGCTCGCCGACGACGAACTCGACGGCGAGGTCGCGTATTTCGATCAGATTGTCCTGATTCATGTCATTTCCTCGGATCGAAGGCATCGCGGGCGGATTCGCCGATGAACACCAGCAGGCTGAGCATGATCGCCAGCACGGCGAATGCGCTGATACCCAGCCAGGGCGCCTGCAGGTTGGACTTGCCCTGCGCGACCAGCTCGCCGAGCGATGGGGCGCCTGGCGGCAGGCCGAAGCCGAGGAAGTCCAGGGCGGTCAGGGTGCCGATGGCGCCGGTGAGAATGAACGGCATGAAGGTCATGGTCGAGACCATGGCGTTGGGCAGGATATGCCGGAACATGATGGCGCCGTTCTGCATACCCAGCGCCCGTGCGGCTCGCACGTACTCCAGGTTGCGGCCACGCAGGAATTCGGCGCGGACCACGTCGACCAGGCTCATCCAGGAGAACAGCAGCATGATCCCCAGCAGCCACCAGAAGTTGGGCTGGACGAAGCTGGCCAGGATGATCAGCAGGTAGAGCACCGGCAGGCCGGACCAGATCTCCAGGAAACGCTGGCCGGCCAGGTCGACCCAGCCACCGTAGAACCCCTGCAGGGCGCCAGCGGCCACGCCGATGATCGAGCTGAGCAGGGTCAGGGTCAGGGCGAACAGCACCGAGACGCGGAAACCGTAGATCACCCGTGCCAGCACATCGCGGCCCTGATCGTCGGTGCCCAGCAGGTTGTCCGTCGAGGGCGGGGCGGGGGCCGGGACCTTGAGGTCGTAGTTGATGCTCTGGTAGCTGAAGGGAATCGGTGCCCACAGCACCCAGGCATCCTTGGCCTTCATTAGCTCGCGGATGTACGGGCTCTTGTAGTTGGCTTCCAGTGGGAATTCACCGCCGAAGGTGGTTTCCGGATAGCGCTTGAGCGCCGGAAAGTACCAGCCGCCGTCGTAGTGCACCACCAGCGGCTTGTCGTTGGCAATCAGTTCGGCGCCAAGGCTGATCACGAACAGGCCGAGGAACAGCCAGAGGGACCACCAGCCGCGCTTGTTGGCCTTGAAGCGCTCGAAACGTCGGCGATTGAGGGGGGAAAGCTGCATCTCAATGCTCCCGATGTTCGAAGTCGATGCGTGGGTCGACCAGGGTGTAGGTCAGGTCGCCGATCAGTTTCATCACCAGGCCCAGCAGGGTGAAGATGAACAGGGTGCCGAAGACCACCGGGTAGTCGCGGTTGATCGCTGCTTCGAAGCTCATCAGCCCCAGGCCGTCGAGGGAGAAGATCACCTCCACCAGCAGCGAGCCGGTGAAGAAGATGCCGATGAAGGCCGCGGGAAAGCCGGCGATCACCAGCAGCATCGCGTTGCGGAACACGTGGCCGTAGAGCACGCGGCGCTGTGTCAGGCCCTTGGCCTTGGCGGTGATCACGTACTGCTTGTTGATCTCGTCGAGGAAGCTGTTCTTGGTCAGCAGCGTCATGGTCGCGAAGTTGCCGATCACCAGCGCGGTGACGGGCAGGGTCAGGTGCCAGAAGTAGTCGCGGATCTTGCCGAACAGGCTCAGTTGCTCGAAGTTGCCCGAAGTCAGCCCGCGCAGCGGGAACCAGTCCAGGTAGCTGCCACCGGCGAATACCACGATCAGCAGGATGGCGAACAGGAACGCCGGGATCGCGTAGCCGACGATGATCGCCGAGCTGGTCCAGACATCGAAGTGGCTGCCATGCCGGGTCGCCTTGGCGATCCCCAGCGGGATCGACACCAGGTACATGATCAGCGTGCTCCACAGGCCGAGGGAGATCGAGACCGGCATTTTCTCCTTGATCAGGTCGATGACCTTGGCATCGCGAAAGAAGCTGTCACCGAAATCCAGGGTCGCGTAGTTCCTGATCATGATCCACAGGCGTTCCGGCGCCGATTTGTCGAAGCCGTACATGTGCTCGATTTCCTTGATCAGTGCCGGGTCGAGGCCCTGGGCGCCGCGATAGCTGGAGCCGGCTACCGAGACTTCCGCGCTGCCACCGGCGATCCGGCTGGTGGCGCCGTCGAAACCCTCGAGCTTGGCGATCATCTGTTCCACCGGACCGCCCGGGGCGGCCTGGATGATCACGAAGTTGATCAGGAGGATGCCGAACAGGGTCGGGATGATCAGCAGCAGTCGCCGAAAAATGTAAGCCAGCATCTTATGGTTGCCCCGCGCCTGTGCCGTTGGTGTTTTCCGGCGATGCCACCGGCTTGGCGTCCGGCTTTATCCACCAGGTGGAGGTGCCGACGTCATAGGTCGGCGAGATTTTCGGGTGGGCGACATGGTCCCAGTAGGCGATGCGCCAGGTCTTGATGTGCCAATTCGGGATCACGTAGAAGCCCCACTGCAGGACCCGGTCCAGCGCCCGGGCATGGTCGACCAGGCTCTGCCGGGAGTCGGCGTTGATCAGCTCTTCCACCAGGGTGTCCACGGCCGGGTCCTTGAGGCCCATGAAGTTGCGACTGCCGGGCTTGTCGGCGCTGGCGGACATCCAGAATTCACGTTGTTCGTTGCCGGGCGAACTGGACTGCGGGAAGCTGCCGACGACCATGTCGAAGTCCCGCGAGCGCAGCCGGTTGATGTACTGGGAGACGTCGACCCGGCGAATCACCAGGTCGATTCCCAGGTCGCTCAGGTTGCGCTTGAATGGCAGCAGCACCCGTTCGAAATCGGTCTGGGCCAACAGGAACTCGATGCGCACCGGCTTGCCTTCGGTGTCGACCATCTTGTCGTCGACGATATGCCAGCCGGCTTCAAGCAGCAGTTGGTAGGCGCGGCGTTGCTGGTTACGGATCATCCCGCTGCCGTCGCATACCGATGGCTGGTAGGCCTGGTCGAATACCTGCTCGGGGATCTTGCCACGCAACGGTTCGAGGATCGCCAACTGCGCCTTGTCTGGCAGGCCGGTGGCGGCCATCTCCGAGTTCTCGAAGTAACTGCGGGTGCGGGTGTAGGCGCCGTTGAACAACTGCTTGTTGCTCCACTCGAAGTCGAACAGCAGGCTCAGCGCCTCGCGCACGCGAACGTCCTGGAACATCGGCCGGCGCAGGTTGTAGACGAAGCCCTGCATGCCGGTTGGGTTGCCGTTGGGAATCTGTTCCTTGATCAGCCGCCCCTGGGCCACGGCCGGAGTGTTGTAGGCGTTGGCCCAGTTCTTCGCGCTCATTTCCAGCCAGTAGTCGAACTGGCCGGCCTTGAGGGCTTCGAGGGCGACGCTGCTGTCACGATAGTAATCGGTGGTCATCACGTCGAAGTTGTAGAACCCGCGGTTGATCGGCAGGTCCTTGGCCCAGTAGTCCTTCACCCGCTCATAACGTACCGAGCGGCCGGCCTTGACCTCGGCCAGCTTGTACGGGCCGCTGCCGAGCGGGAACTCCAGGTTGCCCTTGTTGAAGTCCCGGCTGGCCCACCAGTGCTTGGGCAATACCGGCAACTGGCCAAGAATCAGCGGCAGTTCGCGGTTGTTGGTGTGCTTGAACTTGAACAGCACCCGCAGCGGGTCTTCGGCGACCACCTCGGCGACATCGGCGTAATAGGCGCGGTAGAGCGGGGCGCCGTCCTTGATCAGGGTCTCGAAGCTGAACACGACGTCTTCGGCACGCATCGGATGGCCATCGTGGAAGCGTGCTTCGGGTCTCAGGTAGAAACGCACCCAGCTGTTGTCCGGGGCTTTCTCGATCTTGCCGGCGACCAGCCCGTATTCGGTAAACGGCTCGTCCATGCCCTGGCGGGCCAGGGTGTCATAGATCATGCCGATACCGTCGGCCGGTACGCCCTTGTTGATGAACGGGTTGAGGCTGTCGAAGCTGCCCGAGGCCGACTCGCGGAAGGTGCCGCCCTTGGGGGCGTCGGGATTGACGAAGTCGACGTGCTTGAAGTCGGCGGGATATTTCGGCGGTTCGTCGTAGAGGGTCAGGGCATGTTGTGGAGCGGCGCCGGCCAGGCCGGCGATGCCGGTCGACAGCAGGCCACCGGCACAGAGCAGCAGGGCACGCAAAGGCATCATTGGGCTTTCTCCGAAGCTTTCATCCACCAGGCACTCAGGCCCAGGGTGTATGGCGGCGTGGTGACGAAGGCGAACCGGTTGCGGTAGGCCAGGCGGTGATAGTTGAGGTACCAGTTGGGAATCATGTAGTGCTGCCACAGCAGCACCCGGTCCAGGGCGCGGCCGGCGGCCAGTTGTTCGTCCCGCGAGTGGGCGCCGAGCAGTGCCTCGAGCAGGCGGTCGACCACTGGGCTGGCGACCCCGGCGTAGTTCTTGCTGCCCTTGACGGTGGCCTGGCTGGAGTGGAAGTACTGCCATTGCTCCAGCCCGGGGCTGAGTGTCTGGTCGAGGGTCATCAGGATCATGTCGAAGTCGAACTGGTCGAGGCGCTGTTTGTACTGGGCGCGATCCACTGTTCTCAGATGAGCGTCGACGCCAATGCTGGCGAGATTTTCGACATAGGGCTGGAGGATCCGTTCGAGGTTCGGATTGACCAGCAGGATTTCGAAGCGCAACGACTGTCCGGCACTGTTCAACAGCCGCTGGCCATCAAGTTTCCAGCCGGCCTCGGCGAGCAGGCCGAGGGCCCGACGCAGGGTTTCACGCGGAATGCCGCGCCCGTCGGTACGTGGCAGGCTATAGGGTTGGCTGAACAGCGCGGCCGGCAACTGGTCGCGGTAAGGCGAGAGCAGCAGCCATTCCTGGCCGATGGGCAGTCCGCTGGCGGAGAACTCGCTGTTGGGGTAGAAGCTCGTGGCACGCTGGTAGGCACCGTTGAACAGGGTGCGGTTGGTCCACTCGAAATCGAACATCAGGCCCATCGCTTCGCGCACCTTGTCCTGGGCGAAGGCGCTGCGGCGGGTGTTCATGAACAGGCCCTGGGTTTGCGTCGGAATCTGGTGGGCGATCTGGGCCTTGATCACATCACCGCGCAGGACCGCAGGAAAGTTGTAGCCGTTGGCCCAGTTCTTCGCCTGGTGTTCGATGTAGATGTCGAATTCGCCAGCCTTGAAGGCCTCGAAGGCGACATCGCTGTCACGGTAGAACTCGACTTCGACCCGGTCGAAGTTGTACTTGCCGCGATTGACCGGCAGGTTCTGGCCCCACCAGTTCTTCACGCGTTCGAATACCAGTTGCCGGCCGGGCTGAACCTGGGTGATTCGGTAGGGCCCGCTGCCCAGCGGTGGTTCGAAGGTCGTCGCCTTGAAGTCGCGGCCTTGCCAGTAGTGCTGCGGCAGCACCGGCAGCTCGCCCAGGCGCAGGATCAGCAGCGGGTTGCCCGAGCGCTTGAAGACGAAGCGTACCCGTTGCGGTCCGAGCACATCGACCCGGGCCACCTCCTGCAGGCTGGTCCGGTATTGCGGGTGCCCCTCCTTGAGCAGGAGGCGATAGGAAAACGCCACGTCATAGGCGGTGATCGGCGTGCCATCGTGAAAGCGCGCTTCGGGGCGTAGATTGAACACGACCCAGCTGCGATCTTCGCTGTACTCCACCGATTGTGCGATCAAGCCGTAACTGGAGGTGGGCTCGTCGCCGGACGGCGCGTACTGCCCGGTTCCGACCATCAGTGTTTCGTTCAGTTCGTTCACGCCGTACTGCAGGAAGTTCGGCGTCGACACCGGGCTGGTGCCCTTGAAGGTGTAGGGGTTGAGCGTGTCGAAGGTGCCGAAGGCCATGACCCGCAAGGTGCCTCCCTTGGGCGCGTCGGCGTTGACCCAGTCGAAGTGGGTGAACTTGGCGGGGTACTTGAGCGTACCGAACTGCGCGTAACCGTGGCTTTCGCTGATCGTCGCGCTTGCGGGAAAGCTCAAGGCCAGGCTGATGAACAACGGAAGGAGGGGACGCATCAGCTCAGGGATCCGATCCAGACTGCTTGGGCTATATGGATCTTACCTTAACAGCTTGTATCGACAGGAAAAAGGCCGCAGCCTTTGTAGGAGCGGACTTGCTGGCTATTAGCCATGGCCGGCTCTTCGCAAACCTCCGTGCGGCGCTGTCCGGCTGTCAGCGGGAGCCGGCGATGGGGCGCCGGACTGCCGCGAAGCTCTTGGTGCATTCAAGGGCCTGTTCGCGGATGAGTCCGGTTCCCACCGTCTGTGTGCCGGTCAGAGGCCACGGTGCAGGAGTGTTTGGGCGAGGAGGATCAGCGTGGCTGGGAGACCGTGAGGATCTGCCCTGGCTTGAGAGCCTGGCCGGTGCGAGGGTTGAGACGTTTGAGGTGCTGCATCTCAACGTTGAAACGCTTGGCGACAATATAAAGGGAGTCGCCCTTCTGCACCTTATAGGTGGTGGGTGCAGCCGATTTCTTGCTGACCGGCGCGCGGACGTTGTCCTGCATGACCAGGGTCTGGCCGACCTTCAGCTTGTGTCCGGACAGTTTGTTCCAGCGTTGCAGTTCCTTGACGTCGACCTTGTTGGCCTTGGCGATCGACGACAGGCTGTCGCCGTTCCTGACCTTGTAGCGGCGGCTCAGGCGAGCCGGTCCGTTGCTGGCGACATTCTCGAACACCGGCTTCTTGGGCCGCATGCTCACCAGTTCCTCTGGCTTGAGGTTCGACAGGCTGGTGGTCAGCAACTGTGCCTTGGAACTCGGTACCAGCAGGTGCTGCGGCCCGTCGAGGGTCGCCTTCTGCTTGTAGGCCGGGTTCAACTGGATCATTTCGTCTTCGTCGATTTCTGCCAGCGCGGCGACCCGCGAGAGGTCCAGTGGCTGGTTGACCTCGACGCTGGCGAAGTAGGGTTCGTTGGCGATCGGGTTGAGGTTCACGCCATAGGCTTCCGGCGACATCACCACCTGCGACAGGGCCAGCAGCTTGGGCACGTAGTCGCGGGTTTCCTGCGGCAGTGGCAGGTTCCAGTAGTCGGTGGGCAGGCCGAGCTTTTCGTTACGCTCGATGGCCCGGCTGACGGTGCCTTCGCCGGCGTTGTAGGCGGCCATGGCCAGCAGCCAGTCGCCGTTGAACATGTCGTGCAGGCGGGTCAGGTAGTTCAGCGCGGCGATGGTCGAGGCGGTGATATCACGGCGTCCATCGTAGAAACGGTCCTGGCGCAGGTTGAAATTGCGCCCGGTGGACGGGATGAACTGCCACAGACCGACCGCATCGGCGCGGGAGTAGGCCATCGGGTTGTAGGCGCTCTCGATGACCGGCAACAGGGCCAGTTCCAGCGGCATGTTGCGCTCTTCGAGACGCTCGACGATGTAGTGGATATAAAGGGTGCCGCGTTCACTGGCGTTTTCCAGGAACGACGGGTTGCTGGCGAACCACAGGCGCTGCTGCTCGATGCGAGGGTTCACGCCCAGGCCATCCTGCAGCTTGAAGCCCTGGCGCATGCGTTCCCAGACATCCTGTGGCGGCGTCGGGTTGGCTTTTTCACCGACCCAAATGGGCTTCTGCTTGATCCGCGCGTTCAGGTTCGGCGTTGGGTCGTTGCCGTTGTCCGAGGGATGGTGGAAGCCCTGGCAACCCGCCAAAGTGGCGGACACAGCCACGGCGACAGCCTGAGCCAATCGCGTCAATGTGCCTGAATTGAGGGGTTTGCGGTTAGGTGACGACATTGGCTGGAAGGTGTTTCCGGGCAAAAATGTCGGGCGATTCTAGAAAGCGCTCAGGGTGCGGTCAACTCTTGAGCCGTTTCGAGCCGACCGCGCCCCGGCTTCAGAAGGTGTCCTTCCAGGCTCGCAGCGCAGCAAAAACCTCACTTGGCGACTGATTGTCGCGGCCGTTCCGTTCGTCCGCTTTTTCTTTAACAGATGTTTCCCCTACTCGCAGGAACGGGTTGGTGCGCAGTTCCAGGGCCAGGTTCGAGGGCAGGCTGATCCGCCCGTCGGCACGCCACTGGCCGACCTGTTCCAGTCGTGCGGCGATTTCCGGATTATCGGGCTCGACAGCCTGGGCGAAGCGCAGGTTGCCCAGCGTGTATTCATGGGTGCAGTGCACGGCGGTGTGGGCCGGCAAGGCTGCCAGGCGACTCAGGGAAGCATGCATCTGTTCGGGCGTGCCTTCGAACAGGCGCCCGCAGCCGGCGGCGAACAGCGTGTCGCCGCAGAACAGCAGGGGGGCCTGTTCATCCGCCTGATAGAAGGCAATATGCCCCAGGGTGTGCCCGGGTACGGCGAATACCTGGAACTCCAGGTCGAGCACATTGACCCGGTCATTGTCCTGCAGGGCCACGTCCCGTGCCGGGATCTTCTCGTTGGCCGGGCCGAGCACGCGGGCGCCGGTGGCCTGTTTCAGGCGCTCGACACCGCCGACATGGTCGTGATGGTGGTGGGTGACCAGAATGTCGTCCAGCCGCCAGCCCGGATGTGCCTCCAGCCAGGCCAGCACCGGTGCCGCGTCGCCCGGGTCGACCACCGCGCAGCGCTGCCGTGCGTCGTCGCGCAGCAGCCAGATATAGTTGTCGGTGAAGGCGGGCAGTGCATCGATCTGTATCATGTTGGAGGTCGCCAAGCGGAAAACATTGGCGCATCTTAGAGGCTGGTATGGCTCATGGCGAGTTGGAGCAAGCAATGACCGATAAAGCGTTCGCTCAGGCCGATCCTGACTGGCTGGCACTGATCAGCGCGGCCCGCGACTGGCTGTCCGGGCCGTTGGGGCAGCTGCTGCTCGACGAGGAACGGCGCATGCTCGACGAGGAACTCGAGCGTTATTTCGGCGGTTACCTGGTCCATTACGGGCCGTCCGCCGAGACCCCGCCACAGGCGCAGCAGGTGCGCCGCAATGTGCGCCTGGGGGCGCCGTTGCCAGGGGTCGAAATCGTTTGCGACGAACGGGCGTGGCCATTGAGCGAGCACGCCGCGGATGTCGTGGTGCTGCAGCACGGGCTGGATTTCTGCCTGTCGCCCCACGGACTGTTGCGCGAGGCGGCGGCCAGCGTACGGCCTGGCGGGCACCTGCTGATCGTCGGGATCAACCCCTGGAGCGCCTGGGGACTGCGGCGTGTGTTCGCCCACGACGCGCTGCGCCAGGCCCGTTGCATTTCGCCTTCACGGGTCGCCGACTGGCTCAACCTGCTGGGCTTTGCGCTGGAGAAACGTCGCTTCGGGTGCTATCGTCCGCCGCTGGCTTCACCCGCCTGGCAGACGCGGCTGGCGGGCTGGGAGCAGGTTGCCGGTCGCTGGCAATTGGCGGGCGGCGGCTTCTATCTCCTGGTCGCCCGCAAGATCATGATCGGGCTGCGGCCGGTCCAGCAGGTGCGACGCGAGCCGGTTGGCAAGCTGGTACCGCTGCCGCTGGCCAAGGTCAACCGGCGGCCCAGCGAACCCTGACGCGGCAGGTTTCACCGCGCACCTGGACAGTTTTTTAGCGGGCCGGCATGACCGGCCCCGGGCGCCATCGGCCAGTCGCCGATGGCCCACAGGGCATTTTTCGATGGAAAGGTTGTAATGAGCGATACCGTTGAACTCTTCACCGATGGCGCCTGCAAGGGCAACCCCGGCCCGGGCGGCTGGGGCGCACTGCTGGTCTTCAAGGGCGTCGAGAAGGAACTCTGGGGCGGCGAAGCCAACACCACCAACAACCGCATGGAACTGCTGGGCGCGATTCGTGGCCTGGAGGAACTCAAGCGGCCATGCGAAGTGCTGCTGGTGACCGACTCCCAGTACGTGATGAAAGGCATCACCGAGTGGATGACCAACTGGAAGAAGCGCGGTTGGAAAACCGCGGCCAAGGAACCGGTGAAAAATGCCGACCTGTGGCAGCTGCTCGACGAGCAGGTCAACCGCCATACCGTGAAGTGGAAATGGGTACGCGGACACGTCGGCCATCCGGGCAACGAACGTGCCGACCAACTGGCCAATCGTGGCGTGGATGAAGTGCGGGGAATCAAGCATGCGTAGTGTGGTACTCGATACCGAAACCACCGGTATGCCGGTGACCGACGGCCACCGGATCATCGAGATCGGTTGCGTCGAAATCATCGGCCGTCGCCTGACCGGACGGCATTTCCATGTCTACCTGCAACCGGATCGCGAAAGCGACGAGGGTGCGATCGGCGTCCACGGCATCACCGACCAGTTTCTGATCGGCAAGCCGCGCTTCGGCGAGGTGGCCGACGAGTTCTTCGAGTTCATCAAGGGCTCGCAACTGATCATCCACAACGCGGCGTTCGACGTTGGTTTCATCAACAACGAATTCGCGCTGTTGGGCCAGCATGACCGCGCCGATATCAGCCAGCATTGCAGCATCCTCGATACCCTGTTGATGGCTCGGGAACGCCACCCGGGCCAGCGCAACAGCCTCGATGCCCTGTGCAAGCGCTACGGTGTCGACAACTCCGGTCGTGAACTGCACGGCGCCTTGCTCGACTCGGAGATTCTCGCCGACGTCTACCTGACCATGACCGGTGGCCAGACCAGCCTGTCGCTGGCCGGCAACACCGGCGACGGTGCCGGTGAAGGTGGGGCCGGCCAGGCCAGTGAAATCCGTCGGCTGTCGGCCGAGCGCAAGCCAGGCCGGATCATCCGCGCCAGCGAAAGCGAGCTGGCCGAGCATCAGGCGCGCCTGGAGATCATTGCCAAGTCCGCCGGTGGTCCCGCGCTCTGGACGCAATTGGCCGAAGCCGCGGCGCAGTAGGCTGTTTGTTACAAGAGGTCTCGTTTCTCTTGTTTCTGCTTCACATGTAGGACAAACAGCTTCTACCCTGAAGGAACAGACGGACGGTGTTCCGTCGCTTCAGGACTGACAGGCCCATGTACAAGGATTTGAAGTTTCCGATCCTGATCGTGCACCGTGACATCAAGGCGGACACGGTCGCCGGGGATCGGGTACGGGGAATCGCCCGGGAGCTCGAGCAGGACGGCTTCAGCGTTTTCTGCGCCGTGGATTATGCCGAGGGCCGCCTGGTCGCCTCGACCCACCACGGTCTGGCCTGCTTGCTGATCGCCGCCGAAGGCGCCGGGGAAAACACGCACCTGCTGCAGAACATGGTCGAGCTGATCCGCCTGGCGCGGGTTCGGGCTCCCGACCTGCCGATCTTCGCCCTGGGCGAGCAGGTTACCCTGGAAAACGCCCCGGCCGACGCCATGAGCGAGCTCAACCAGTTGCGCGGCATTCTCTACCTGTTCGAGGACACGGTGCCTTTCCTGTCCCGGCAGGTGGCCCGGGCAGCGCGCAATTACCTGGATGGCCTGCTGCCGCCTTTCTTCCGCGCGCTGGTGCAGCATACCGCCGACTCCAACTATTCCTGGCACACACCCGGCCATGGCGGTGGCGTCGCCTACCGCAAGAGTCCGGTAGGGCAGGCGTTTCACCAGTTCTTCGGGGAAAATACCCTGCGTTCCGACCTGTCGGTGTCCGTTCCGGAACTGGGGTCGCTGCTCGACCATACTGGCCCCTTGGCCGAAGCCGAAGCCCGCGCGGCGCGCAATTTCGGTGCCGATCACACCTTCTTCGTGATCAACGGCACTTCCACCGCGAACAAGATCGTCTGGCATTCGATGGTCGGGCGCGATGACCTGGTGCTGGTCGATCGCAACTGCCACAAGTCGGTGCTGCACTCGATCATCATGACCGGCGCGATTCCGCTGTACCTGTGTCCGGAGCGCAATGAGCTGGGGATCATCGGCCCGATTCCCCTGAGCGAGTTCAGCCACGCGTCGATCCAGGCGAAGATCGAGGCCAGTCCGCTGACCCGCGGGCGTCCACCCCGGGTGAAACTGGCGGTGGTCACCAATTCGACCTACGACGGCCTCTGCTACAACGCGGAACTGATC
Source organism: Pseudomonas vanderleydeniana (assembly GCF_014268755.2). Lineage (NCBI taxonomy): Bacteria > Pseudomonadati > Pseudomonadota > Gammaproteobacteria > Pseudomonadales > Pseudomonadaceae > Pseudomonas > Pseudomonas vanderleydeniana. Next base: position 2,328,688 of record NZ_CP077093.1, read on the forward strand.
AAGCAGCGCCTGGGCAGCAGCGTCGAAGTCCTGCATTTCGACGAAGCCTGGTACGCCTATGCCGCTTTCCACGAGTTCTTCGCCGGGCGCTATGGCATGGGCACCTCGCGTGCCCCGGACAGCCCGCTGGTGTTCACCACCCATTCGACCCACAAGCTGCTCGCCGCGTTCAGCCAGGCCTCGATGATCCACGTGCAGGACGGCGGGGCGCGGCAGCTGGACCGTGATCGCTTCAATGAAGCGTTCATGATGCACATCTCCACTTCGCCGCAGTACAGCATCATCGCCTCCCTGGACGTGGCCTCGGCCATGATGGAAGGACCGGCGGGGCGTTCGCTGCTCCAGGAAATGTTCGATGAGGCGCTGAGCTTTCGCCGGGCCCTGGCCAACCTGCGCCAGCATATTGCCGCTGAGGACTGGTGGTTCAGCATCTGGCAGGCTCCGCGGGTGGAGGGCATCGACCGGGTCGAGACCGCCGACTGGCTGCTGGAGCCGCAGGCCGAATGGCATGGCTTTGGTGATGTGGCCGAAGACTATGTGCTGCTTGACCCGATCAAGGTCACCCTGGTGATGCCGGGCCTTACTGCCGGTGGCGCCCTCAGTGAGCATGGCATTCCTGCGGCGGTGGTCAGCAAGTTCCTCTGGGAGCGAGGGCTGGTGGTGGAAAAAACCGGTCTCTATTCGTTCCTGGTGCTGTTCTCGATGGGGATCACCAAGGGCAAGTGGAGTACGCTGCTGACGGAGTTGCTGGAGTTCAAGCGCAATTACGACGCCAATGTCGGCCTGGCCAGTTGCCTGCCTTCGGTGGCCCGACAGGGGCCGCAGCGCTACCAGGGCATGGGTCTGCGTGACCTGTGCGATCAACTGCATGGCTGCTATCGCAGCAATGCCACGGCCAGGCACCTCAAGCGCATGTACACGGTGCTGCCCGAGATCGCCATGAAGCCCGCCGATGCCTACGACCGGCTGGTGCGTGGCGAGGTCGAGGCGGTGTCGATCGATGCGTTGCAGGGACGGATCGCGGCAGTCATGCTGGTACCCTATCCGCCAGGCATTCCACTGATCATGCCGGGCGAGCGTTTTACCGAGGCAACCCGCTCGATCATCGACTACCTGGCCTTCGCCCGCGCATTCGACAGTGGTTTCCCCGGTTTCGTCGCCGATGTGCACGGCCTGCAACATGAAGACAGCGCGGATGGTCGCTGCTACACCGTCGATTGCATCAAGGAATGAGGACAGGACAGTTCGCCCTATGCATCTAGTCATGAACCCGAAAGACCCTGAAGTCTCGGTCCGGGTGGCCGACGAGGGCTTCTCCGAGTACATCTGGGGCAGCGATTTCAGCTTCGAGGTCAAGGCCTATGGCCGGGCCGAGATGGGCCGCAAGGTCGAGCACTGGCCGCTGAGCGCGGTGCCTTCCTACCGCAAGTGCTATGGCATCGATCCCGAGGAGTTCTCCAGCTACCGCGGCAAGCCGCACAGCGAGATTTTCATGGCGTATCTCGATGGTCGGCCAGCCGGGCATGTGGTGGTCAGTACCAACTGGAACGGTTTTGCCCACGTCGACGAACTGGCGGTGGATGCCCGGGCGCGGCGTCATGGCGTGGCCAGGGCGTTGCTGGATGAGGTGCGCCTCTGGAGCCAGAGGAAGAACCTGCCGGGGGTGATGCTCGAAACCCAGAACAACAACCTGGGCGCCTGTCGGCTGTATGAGCGTTGCGGTTACGTGCTGGGTGGGATGGACCACCTGCGTTACCGGGGTATCGACGCCCAGACCCGCGAGGTGGCGTTGTTCTGGTACCTGGTGTTTACCTCGCAGCTCTGAAGATCAGGCCGGCGCCAGCATGGCGGCGGCCTTCTCGCCGATGATTTCCAGCAGTGCTTTCTGCGCTGCCGACGGCTCGCGCTCCTTCAGGGTCAGGGCATACAGGGTGATGGGCATGGCTGGCGAGATCGGACAGGCATCCAGCCCAGCGCTCCTGGCGCCCACGGCCGTGAACGGGTCGACGATCGCCAGGCCCTCGCCGGCCTCGACCATGCTGCGCATCATCTGGTAGGTCTGCACCCGTGTCTGCACCTGCGGCGGTGGGCGCAGGCCCTGCAGCTTGCTGTCGAGCAGCAGGCTGAGGGTATCCTGCTGCTCCAGGCCGATCATCGCCTGGCCCGCCAGGTCCTGCAGGGAGATGTACTTCTGTTTCGGCTGCAGCCAGCCGTGGGGGGCGAGCAGTTGCAGCTTGCCCTGGGCCAGCGCCTCGCACTGGATCTGCGGGTGTTCGGGATCGTGCAGGCTCAGGCCCAGTTCGATTTCGCGCAACAGCAGGTGGCGGACGATGTCCCGGGTAGGCTGGCTGGCCAGGGTGCAAGGGGTGTCGTGAAAACGCCGGCGCAGGGCGGCGATGCCTTGTGGCAGCAGTTGCTGGGCGAGCGTCGGGGTGCAGGTGACCCGCAGCGGCGGGGATTGGTGCTGGCGTAGCTCCGCGGCCAGGCGTCGCAGCGGTTCCAGTTCCCGGTACAGGTGGCTGATCAGCGGTTGCAGCTCGCGGGTCTCGCGGGTTGCCTGCATCCGCCCGCGGACCGTGGCGAACAGCAGGAAGCCCAGTTGCTGTTCAGCTTCCTGCAGGGTGACACTGAGCGTGGGCGTCGGCAGTTGCAGCAACTCGGCGGCGGGGCCGAGGTTGCCGGTCTGCAGGATGGCCTGGATTGCTTCGATGTGGCGTAGACGCATGCTTGAAGTCCATGTCCCGCACGGAGGAGGTCAGTGGACTGATCCTAACCCAAGTTGGCCCGCAAGACTGCAGGTCACCGTGCGTTCAACGTTGTGTCTTCAAGGGGTGGGAAGGGTATCGGGTTCGCGAATGAGGGTAATCCCCGACTGCACCAGCAGGAACTCGTTCTCGCCGAGTTTATTGATGCGATCGCCAATGGCCAGTTTATAGGTGGTGACGGGCTCCGTGCCGGCCATGCCTTCCTGCGAAGGCATGGATTCCTGGAACTCATGCACGGAATACACGCGTCCTTCGGCGTCCCGTGCATGAAATTGTCCGACGAGTACTGCGGCCATCTGTATTGAACCTCTGGAAATTAACTGCCGATTTGCGGCTCTGTAGACCGTGCCCGGCTTGGGGAAGTTTTGTCTCGGGGAAAAAATATTCGGGCGATCCTGCCGGTTGCGACGCTGGCAAGGGGCCATATCCTGCGTCGTATTGGGAAAAATCCGACATCAGTGGCGAGGGATCATCTATACCTAAAGCTCCCTCGTCCCCTGTGTCAGGAGTGTCCATGAGTAATGTCCATACCGTCGCTGTGCTGGTTGGCAGCCTGAGAAAAGAGTCGATCAACCGCAAGGTGGCCCTGGCCCTGGCTGATCTGGCGCCGGCGAACCTGAAGCTGAAGATTGTCGAGATCGGCGACCTGCCGTTGTACAACGAAGATATCGACGGCACGCCGCCAGCGGCCTACACCACGTTTCGCGAGCAGGTCGCGGCGGCCGACGCGCTGTTGTTCGTGACCCCGGAATACAACCGCTCGGTGCCCGCACCACTGAAGAACGCCATCGACGTGGGTTCGCGGCCGTATGGCAAGAGCGCCTGGGGCGGCAAGCCGGGGGCGGTGATCAGCGTGTCCCCGGGGGCGATTGGTGGCTTCGGCGCCAACCATCATCTGCGCCAGTCGCTGGTGTTTCTCAATGTGCCGTGCATGCAGCAGCCGGAAGCCTATTTCGGTGGCGCCGGCAGTGCATTCGATGACACGGGCAAGTTGTCGGAACAGAGCCGGCCGTTCCTGCAGGGCTTCATCAATGCCTATGCGCAATGGGTGGAGCAGCACAAGAAGGCCTGACGAACTACTGAACCCAACCCTTGCAGGAGCCTGCAAGGTATGGCGTTACCGATCGTTCCCACGCTCTGCGTGGGAATGCCTCTCAGGACGCTCAGCGTCCGCCCTTGCGATGCAGAGCGTCACGGGCTGCGTTCCCACGCGGAGCGTGGGAACGATCATCAAACACCCCGCATCCTGTGGGGACGGATGGCAATGGATCAGCAACCCTGCGGCATTTCCCCATTCGCCAACCGCTGGTTGATCGCTGCAATCACCTGCGGCAGTTCGTTGATGGTGTCGATCAGGTAGTGCGGGCGCGAGCCTTCGAACAGGGCGTGGATACGCTGGCGCTCGGCCGCCAGGCTGGCGCTGTCCAGCGCCTGGTAGTCCTCGTAGTTCAGGCCCAGGGCATTGCCGGAACAGACCAGGGCGACCGTCCACATGCCGGCGCGGCGACCTTCCAGAATCCCCGGTACCGTATCGTCCACCTTCACGCAGGCCGCGACATCGTCGATGCCCAGGGCGATCACGTTGGCCAGCGCCTGGGCCGGCCAGGGGCGGCCATTCGGCACGTCATCGGTGGCCACCACATGGTCGGCGACATACCCATTGCCGGCCGCCAGCTCGACGACCTTGGCCATCACCTGGGCCGGGTAGCCGGAACACGAACCGATTTTCAGGCCCTGGCGACGCAGTTCGGCGAGGGTGTCGAGCGCGCCGGGAATCAGCGCCGAATGCTCGGCGATCTTTTCGATCTGCAGCGGCATGAAGCGCTGGTAGATCTCGGTGACATCCACGTCCCTGGGCGTGCGCCCGAATACCCGGCGATAGCGCTCGGCGATCTGCGGCTGGTTGCACAGGGTGCGGATGTGATCCCACTTGCCCATGCCCATCGGCCCGCGGGCCTCCTCGATGGACACCTGCACGTCGAATTCGGCGAAGGCTTCGACGAAGATCTGGGTCGGGGCGAACGAGCCGAAGTCGACGACGGTGCCGGCCCAGTCGAGGATGGCGGCTTGCAGTCGGGTCGGTTGGGTGTAGTTCATGACGGTGGCCTCAGGCTCGGAAGTGGATGTTCAGGGTAGGCGTGGTAACAACGCCTGGAATGCTCGGTGTCACGACGCCCATCTCGTGCAGGGCCTCGCCGATCGCCCGGACCGCAGCCTGCATGTCATGGCGGGTGACGTCGCCAATGCAACCGACACGGAAGGTGTCGACCTCGGTCAGCTTGCCCGGGTACAGGATGAAACCCTTGGCCTTGACCCGCTCGTAGAGCGCCTTGAAGTCATAGTGCTCATCCTGCGGCGCATGCACGGTGACGATGATCGGTGCCTGGATCGCCTCCGGCAGGAAACTGCGCAGGCCGAGCTTGCCCAGCTCTTCGAGCAGCATCTGGCAGTTGTCGGCATAGCGGCGATAGCGTGCCGGCTGGCCGCCTTGCTCCTCATATTGCAGGAGGGCCTCGTGCAGGGCGGCGACCACGTGGGTCGGCGGGGTGAAGCGCCACTGGCCGGTGCGTGCCAGGTAGGCCTGCTGGTCATGCAGGTCCAGCGCCAGCGAATGCGAATTGCCAGCGGCCTCGGCCAGGGTGGCCTTGTGCGCGAAGACGAAACCCATGCCCGGTACGCCTTCCAGGCATTTGCCCGAGGCGGCGATCAGGGCATCGAACGGCACCAGCCGGGCGTCGATGGGCAGGGCGCCGAAGGAGCTCATGGCGTCGATGATCAGGCGTTTGCCGTGGCGGGCGACAACCTCGGCGATCTGCTCCAGCGGGTTGAGGATACCGGTGCTGGTTTCGCAGTGGATCAGCGCGACATGGGTGATGGCCGGGTCGGCGAGCAGCCGCTGTTCGACCGCTGCCGCGTCGCTTGGCTGGTCCTCGGCGGTGGCCAGGGTGCAGAAGGCCCGGCCCAGCACCGAACAGAGGGTCGCCAGGCGCTTGCCATAGGCGCCATTGACCAGCACCAGCACCTTGCCGTCACGGGGCACCAGGGTGCCGATGGCGGCTTCGACGGCGAAGGTCCCGCTGCCCTGCAGTGGCACGCAATGATGGCTGGCGGCGCCGTTGATGAGGGTCAGCAGGCGTTGGCAGACGCTGGCGGTCAGTTGGTTGAAGCGCTCGTCCCATGAGCCCCAGTCCAGCAGCAGCGCCTGGCGGGTGCGGGCCGAGGTGGTGAGCGGGCCGGGGGTCAGCAGGATGGGGGCGGCAGTACTCATGGAGGGTTCCTTGCAGCGCTGGTCATTGACGGGATACAGGGCATACGTTGCGGTTTGCCTTGTTATCAATCAAATTGTTTGTTGTTATGCGAGCTATAAGTGAGGCCGATAGACAATGAACCTGTTCCAACTCCGTGCATTCGATGCCGTGGCCCGCGAGGGCAGTTTCACCCGTGCCGCCGCTCGGCTGTTCATCAGCCAGCCGGCGGTCACCGGGCACATCAAGGCCCTGGAAGAGCACTACCAGGTCACGTTGCTGCGGCGTACGGCGCGGCGGGTGGAGTTGACGGAGCAGGGCACCCGGCTGGCAGCCATCACCCGGGCGATGTTCGGCCTGGCCGAGGAGGCGCGGGTCATGCTCGAGGCCAACCGCCAGTTGCTCACCGGACGTCTCGAGGTCGCGGCGGATGGGCCGCACATGGTCATGCCGATGCTCGCCAGGCTGCGCGAGCGTTACCCGGGCGTCACCGTCAACCTGCGCCTCGGCAACGCTCAGGAAACCCTCGCGGCGCTGCTTGCCGAACATGCCGATGTCGCTGTGCTGACCGAGGTCGAGCCACGCAAGGGCTTGCATCTGCAGGCCTTGAGCGAGTCGCGGATCTGCGTGCTGGTGCCGGCCGGCCATCCCTGGCAGGACGAGCCCGAAGGGATCGCGTTGCAGCGTCTGGACCAGATGATCATGGTGCTGCGCGAACCTTCGTCGATCACGCGGCGAACCTTCGACCAGGCTTGCCACCTGGCCGGGGTCACTCCGCGGGTGCTGCTGGAGCTGGACAGCCGCGAGGCGGTGACCGAGGCGGTGGCGGCCGACCTCGGGCTGGGGATCGTCTCATCCCTGGAGGTCAGCCATGATCCGCGGGTCCGGGCCGTGCCGCTGATCGGCGACGGGCTGCGCAACCGACACATGGTCGGTTGCCTGGAACGGCGTACCGAGCTGCGCCTGATCCAGGCCTTCCTCGGTTTGCTGGCGTGAGCCTCGGCCCTTCAGTTCGGGCTCGAGGGGTTGATCAGCCATTCATGGAGGCTGTGCAGTTCGCCGGGGCCATGCGCGGAGGTGTTGTTCAGGCTCGCCTGGAGCAGGGCCCGGCGTTGGCCGGGGCTCCAGTGCTGGCGCAGGTACTCGTGCACGGCCAGGCACTGGCCGGGATAGAGCAACCACAGCTGTAGCGGGGTGTCGGCGAGTGCCAGGGCCAATCGATGACGCTGGCATGGGCTCAATACGACCATGCCCCGGTCGTCGCTGCGGCCTTCGAGCAGGATGTCGTCGCGGCCCAGGCGCGCCAGCGCTCCGAGGCCGGGGCGCGGCATGCGCACGATGTACCAGACACTCCCGGCCAGGCAGTTTCCGCTCTCCTGCGGTCGTTCATGGAGGTAGATTTCCCCCGGCGTTTCAAGGGGGGCCGCCCGTGGCAGGGCATCAGTGTCCCGATCCCTCAGGAAACCGCAGATCACCAGTTGGTCGGGATCATGGTCGACGCAGCTGATCAACACCTGGCTGCCCACCGCCGGCGCCTTGCCCTCGGCGACGCCCAGCGCGATCCAGCAACCGGGCGAGGCATCCGGGGCGTGCAGTGCGTCCTGCAAGCGGACGTGCAGGCGCCCCTGGGCATCGGGTTGGGCCGACTGCCCGGGAGTACCGAGGACCGTCCCCAACTGGTAACCCCTTGGCTGCGGGCGGGGCTGGCGCAGGGCGGGGCGGAACGGCGTGGCCCAGGGGATCGCCTTGAAGTGATTGTGATAACCCCCGGTTGCGAGGGGGGCGTCCTGCGGCAGGAGGTGCCCGCCGTTCACCTGCTGTTCGCCCCAGTGATGGACCTCGGTAATCAGCCACTGATCGTTGAGCGCCTGGCGTGGATGGTCGCCCAGGTGACGCACATCGGCGCTGTGCAGTGTCGCGAGTGTGCTGCTGCCCTGGATCTGTCGGCTGTCGCAGCGCAGGCGTTCGAGGGTTCGACGGCCGTACTGCAGCACATGGCGTTGCCGTGCATCCACGCTCGTCGAGTGCAGTCCCGGCAGCCCGCCCTGGTTGGCGGCCGCCTCGTCTGCGGGGGACGGAGGGGCGGCTGGCCAGGGCGTGTCGCCTGTCCGGGATGGCCGCGGGATGTCGAGCGGGCCTGGCATCGCGTACCGCTCATGCAACTGGTGGATGACCGGCTGGCCGTTGCCGGGCATCGCACTGTAGCGCAGCAGGCCCTGGCGCTCGGGGAACGCCTGGGGGTCCTCGGCAAGGACCAGGACATGCCTGCGGGGGCCATGCTCGAAGTGATAGTGGATGCCTTCTTCCTCGCACAACCGGTTCAGCCATTGCAGGTCGTTCTGTTCATGCTGCTGGCAAAATGGACGGGGTGGGTAGCTGCCTTGGCCGAGTTCGAGGCGATAGTCGGCGGGCCCCATTCCATGGCTGTCGAGCAGCCGCCCGAGGATCTCGGGCACGCTCAGGTCATGGAATACCTGGCGCCTGGCACTTTGTTCGAGCAGCGTCAGGCGCGGGCCCAGCACGACCTGGTAATGGCACTGCGTCGGGCTGAGGTAGCCGCTGCTGATTTCATGGATCAGCCCGTGGACACCTTCTCCCGGGCATCCGAAACCGAGAAACGCCGGTTGCTGCAGCAGCGCCTGCAGATCCAGCTCGGGGTCGCTGCCCAGCAGCTCGATGTCGAAACGGTAGACCTGGTTCAGGGCTTCGCGACCACTGAAGCGAATGACCTGCAGGGGCGCGTGGAGCGAATCGATTGTCAGTGAGATCAGTCGTGCCTTGTCCTGAGCCATTTCATCTCTTTTTGTCGGGAAGGTTGTGACAGAGGGTACGAAATGCTGGAGATATCGGGACACAGCAAAACAGCTTTTGGGAAATTGCCTACGACGATCTGCGCATAGTCGTAGCGATTGTCAGGTTTTGGTCGATCCGTGACTTTTTGCCGTATAAACTGCGCGCAAAGCGTCGGCCAATAAATGTCACGACGCCACTGATCGAGAGAGTGAGTAATGGGCGCACAGTGGAAGGTTAAACACAAAGAGGCGGCAGCCAACGCCAAGGGCAAGCTGTTCGGCAAGCTGGTCAAGGAAATCACCATCGCCGCGCGCAACGGTGCGGACATTTCCACCAACGCGCACCTGCGCCTGGTGGTCGAGCAGGCGAAGAAAGCCTCGATGCCTCGCGACACCCTGGAGCGCGCGATCAAGAAAGGTTCCGGCCAACTGGGCGAAACCGTGCAGTACCACCGCGTCACCTATGAAGGGTTTGCCCCGCACCAGGTGCCGCTGATCGTCGAGTGCGTCACCGACAACGTCAACCGCACCGTGGCGGAAATCCGCGTGGCGTTCCGCAAGGGCCAACTGGGTGCTTCCGGTTCGGTGTCCTGGGACTTCAACCATGTCGGCCTGATCGAAGCGTCGCCGGACAGCCCGGACGCCGATCCGGAAGTGGCGGCCATCGAAGCCGGTGCGCAGGATTTCGAACCGGGTGAAGAGGGCGCGACCCTGTTCATCACCGAGACCACCGACCTTGATGCCGTGCAGAAGGCCCTGCCGGAGCAGGGGTTCACCGTGCTGTCGGCGAAGCTGGGCTACCAGCCGAAGAACCCGGTCAGCGGCCTGAGCGACGAGCAGATGGCGGAAGTCGAAGCCTTCCTCGAAGGTCTGGACAACCACGACGACGTGCAGGACATGTTCGTCGGCCTGGCGGGCTGATCCCCGACCTCAGCGCACCTGTTCGCGGCGGTCCGCCGCGAACAGGGCCACACATGACTCAAAGCAGCGCGCAAATCTCCTCGAATCCCGGTCGCGCCAGCACTTCAGGCTGAATGCAGCGAGCCTGCAAGCCTTGCAGCGACTCCCGCATGCCCGGCTCGAACTCCCCGTCGACCCGCTCCAGCAACTCCCCCAGCAGAATCCCGAACGCACGCACTTCGATGCGCTGCAGCGCGCGGGTTTCCAGGCTGTCCGTCGGCGAATGGAACGATGCCGCGCCAAAATCCCCCAGCAGGCAATCGCCGTTGGCGTTGTAGAGGATGTTGTGGCCATACAGGTCGCCGTGGCAGAGCCCCAGGCGATGCAGGTGGGCGCCCACCGAGGCTATACCGCGAGCCATGCGCAGGGCCTGTCCAGGGCTGAAGCGGGTGTCGTCGCGATACACGTCGCGACTGCACGAATCGAGGCTGGGCAGCGCGGCCAGGTTGGCGAACTGCGGGTCGATCAGCTCCATCACCAGTCCGGCCTGCTGGTCGGGATGACCGGTGATGCGGCCTTCGACCCGGATCAGGTTCGGGTGCAGGCCGGCGGCGATGCAAGCGTTCATCTCGTTCAACGGCGAACCGTCGCTGGTCATGCTGCCCTTGTACAGCTTGACCGCCACCGGCTGGGCTGCCGCCGAGGGCCGCTGCCATAGCGCCTGGCTGATCACCCCGGAGGCGCCTTCGCCCAGGCGCTGTTCGAGTTGCAGCTGCGCCCAGTCGATATTCGGCGTGGTGTCACCGGCAAGCACCTCGCCCGTGTGATCCAGGTGCGGATTGCCGGCATAGGCGATCCAGGCCAGGCTCGGCAGGGTCAACAGCCATTGTGGCAATTCGTCCAGCTGGTTGGCGGCGATGCGGATCAGTTCCAGGTTGTGGCAGTCGGCCAGGGTGGCCGGCAACTGGCGCAGGCGGTTGCCGGCGAGCATGAGTTTCTGCAGCAGGGGCCGGCGGCCCAGTTCGTCGGGCAGCTCGGCGATCTCGTTGTCGGTCAGGATCAGCCAGCGCAGCAACGGCGGCAGCCCGGCAGCGGGCACGTGCTCGATGCGGTTGGCCTTGAACGCGACCATGCTCAGGCGGGCGCATTGGCCCAGGCAGGCGGGCAGCTCGGTGAACAGGTTGTCGGAACAGAACAGGATGCGCAGATGCGGCAGGCGATGCAGATCATCCGGCAGGCTGCTCAGGCGGTTGCCGCTCAGGTTGAGAATCTCCAGGGAGTCGGCCAGCTGGAAGATTTCCCGGGGAAACTCGGTTAGCCCGCAGGACAGGTCGAGTCGCTTGATGCCGGCCAGCTGGCCGGTGCGCAGTTGATCAAGGGTGTGCATGAGCGGGTGTTCCGTACGGGTCACGATGATCGAAAAAGGCCGCCATCATAGCCGCACGGGCGCGACCTTGCTCGTTGTCCCGCTCAGGGGCCGACTTCCACCAGTTGCCCCAGCCGGCTGCGGGTGCGCGCCAGGTCGATGGCGTTGCCGCCGAGGCTGTCGCGCAGGGGGCGCTCGCCGATCAGTTGCAGACGCTTGTCCTGGTCGTAGAGCACGTCGATCAGGTTGATGAAGCGCTGCTGGGTGGCGATCGGGCAATCCTCCAGGCTGGGCAGTTCGTCGATGATCCAGTCGTCGAAACGGCGGCACAGTTCCAGGTAGTCCATCACCGCCGTGGGTTCTTCGCACAGGTCGGCGAACTCGAAGCGTACGCAACGCTCGTGGTTCTGCCGCACCCTGAGATGCCGCGTGCCGACCGCCAGCGGGCTGGCCGGCGCACCTCGCTGCGGTAGTTGCAGGGCCTCGCGCTGCTCGCTGCTGCCTGGCCAGATGTATCGCCCGTGGGTGAATTGCTGTAGTGCATGGCTGGGCGCCAGGCTGCGGTAGTCGTGGGGGCCACCGACCTCCAGGACCTCCATCCGTGCGTTGATCAGGTCGATCACCGGCTTGAAGCGCGCATGGTAGAGCGGGTTGGGCAGCAGCCCCTCGGGCGGGTAGTTGGACGTCACCACCAGCAGCACCTGGCGTTGGAACAGCGCCTTGAACAGCCGGGTGATCAACATTGCGTCGCCAATGTCATGGACATGGAACTCGTCGAAGCACAGCAACCGGCAGTCGGCGAGCAGTTCATCCAGCGTCGCGCCGAGGGCGTCCGGATGGTCGCGATGACGGAACATGCCCTGGTGCAGCCGGGCGAAGAAGTCGTGGAAGTGCAGCCGCTGTTTCTCGACCAGCGGCATGGCCTGGAAAAAACCGTCCAGCAGCCAGCTCTTGCCGCGGCCTACGGCACCATGCAGGTACAGGCTGCGCAGTTGCGACGGGGCTCCCTGCAACAGCGTCGTGGCCTGTTGTGCCATACGCTCGATGACCCGCTGCTGGCCATGGCTCAGGGTATAGCCCTGCTGGTTGGCCTTGCGCCGGAAATACTCGGGTATCTCGTGGTGCGCGGCGGTGGCACCGTGCTTGCCGGCCAGGCGCTTGTCGAAGAGGCGGCGCAAGCTCGGCCAGCGGGATTGGGTGCTGGGGCGATGAGGGGGTGTGACGGCCAATGGAAAAGCTCCCCCATGGGTGAACGTGCCAGGAAGACCGGGCGCTGCGCCCGGAGGTATTACACTATCTTGCCGGGGACGCGGTGATTTAACCAATAGAAAATGGGCTTGCCAGCCATCTCCAAAGTGGATGACTGTCCGTCGGCGGCTGCAGAAAAAAGATGCAGGCACATGGCCATCTCGTTTATTCTGAGCCGGTAGTTTCATTCCTCAATTTCTTCGTCAAGGTCCCCGCCGCTCAAATGGATTGAGCCATTGAGCGGAGCCCGTGCGAACGTTTAGCGGGGCTGGCCAAATGCACTTCATCCCACGATTCCTGCTGGGCCTGGGCGCTTGCCTGCTGGCCGACAACGCCTTCGCGGCGGTCGTCGGGCAGATCGAGGCTCGGCTGGTCATCACCGCCGGTTGCCAGGTCAGCCAGGGTGCCGCGCAGGTCGGGGCAAGTGGCAGTGCCGCCAGCCTGGACTTCGGCAGCCAGGGGCCGACCTGGGGGGGCCCGTTGAACACCCGCCTGAACAGCAGCAATGGCAACCTGGCGGTGGCCTGCAGTTCGCCGGTCAGCAACCCCACCCAGTTCACTGTCACCATCGATGGCGGGACCCAGGGCGACGGCAGCGTCCGTTACCTGAGTAATGGCAGCCAGCGCATTCCCTATCACCTGTCCGTCGACGAGGCGGGTACGGATCGCTATCCCATCGGCCAGCAGCGCACCTTTGCAACTGGCACGGGGACCTCGATGCCCATTCCGATTCACGGTGCGATCCTCGCCAATACCCGGGCGTTGCCGGCCGGTACCTATCGCGACACGGTCACCATCACGCTGAACTGGTAATCATGCAGCCCTGCCAGTCACCAGGGCGTCTCCCTCAGATATTGGATCCAATTATGGGTGCGCTTTTCCTGATAGGAATCACGGGGATATAGAGGGAACTCCTAAGAAAAGTATTACAAGATTCTGCAAATTCTCCTGCCTAGCTGGCAGCTTTTCCCTTCACTGCTAGGCTGATATCAGCAAGCCATCCGTCAAAGGGATTGAGGTTGTGAAGGGAATCATGGTCATGGCAGTTGTGGGCGCACTGTGTTGTGCCCAGGCATCGGCCGCGCAGCTCCAGGTGGAGGTGCGGGTCAATGTCATGCGTGGCTGCCAGCTGGTCGATGTGCCCCGTGAGGCGGGTGTCGACCAATTGGGTGTGCTCGATTTCGGCAACACCGCCCGCCTGGACGACCGCTCTGGTGCGCTTGGCGCGGCCCTCACCCATTCCCGGCTGCCCCGCTTGGAATGCAACCCCAATACGCCTTATCAGGTACGCATCGACGGCGGTCTGCACGGTGGTGTGGGCGAGGTGCGCTACCTGGCGGGCGAGGAACGCACTACCCCGATTCCCTACCGGATCTACCGGGATGCCGCGCGGCGCATCGCGTTGCCGGTCAACGAGCCGGTGAGCGGGGTCGTCCCCGACAGTGGCTCGGTGGAATTGCCGTTGTACGCGCGGATCGAGCCGCTGGCGCGGATACCGCAGGCCAGCCGTTATACCGATGTACTGAAGGTGACCGTCACCTGGTAGGTGTGTGCATGCAGCTCTCTGCCGGGCGGAGCCGGGCAGGAAAAGGAATGTCGTCCCTGTGCGGACGGCCAATCGGTTGTCTCCTGATGGAAGTAGGATTGGCATATGAAACACCACAACCGCGCGGCGCTGGCCCTTGGGCCCCTGTTGTTCCTGGCGGGAGACGCCGGGGCGACGATGATGACCGGGGCCATCCAGGTCCAGCTGGTCATCTCTCCCGCCTGTGAAGTGGGCTCCGCTGGCACAGCGCTGTCCGGCAATCTCGGCCAGCTGAATTTCGGCAACCAGGGCCCGACCTGGACCGGTCCGATCAATGCCAGCATCCAGAACAGCGGCGCCAACCTGCATGTGACCTGCAATGCCTCGGTCAGCGGTTTCACCGTGACCATCGATGGCGGCGTCAACGGCGACGGCAGCACCCGACGCCTGAGCAATGGCAACCGGACCATCGCCTATCGACTCACCGTCGACGCCGAAGGCAACGACACCTACCGGGTCGGTGAACAACGCAATTTTGCTGTCACTTCCGATGTCCGGAGCCCGATTCCGGTATTCGGCATCGTGGTGGCCAATACCAACGCACTGCCGTCCGGTATCTACAGCGACACGCTGACGGTCACGTTGGACTGGTAACTCAATGGAGGAGAGCATCATGCAGCAACTGGCTTCGCGTCTCGCGTTATCAATGTTGAGCCTGACCCTGGCCGCCAGTGCCCAGGCCGCGACCACCGTCACCGGACAGATCACTTCCACCCTGACCCTGACCAGCAGTTGCCTGGTCAACGGAGCCACCGGCGCCTCGAACCTGAACTTCGGTACCCTGAACTTCGGTACCGCCACCAGCCTGTTCACCCAGGTCGGCATCCAGTTGCAGGCCTCGGGCGGTGGCGCGGTGGCGATCCAGTGCTCGGCCGGTACCACGCCGACGGTGACCGTCCAGGGTGGCCTGCATGATGGCCAGTCCGCGGGCGGCAGCCGGGCCCTGGCCGATGGCGCGGGCAACTTCGTGCCCTACGACCTGTACACCGATGCCGGGCTCAACAACCTGCTGTCCAACACCGGGGTGATCAACCTGGCGACCAGCACCGGTGCGGCGCAGACCATCAACCTGTGGGGCAAGGCGGTCGGCAAGGCCGGGCTGCCGGCGGGTACCTACACCGACACCATTTCCGTGCAACTGAGCTTCTGACATCGATGGCCAGGCATGGATACGCCGCCCTGGTGTTGCTCGCCGGTGCGGGCAGCCTGCCGTTGCCGCTGGCCGCGGTGACCGGCACGACCTTCCAGGTCAGTGCCAGCGTCGTTCCCGGTTGCCTGGTGGTCGGTGGGGTCTCGAACTACGGCAGCCTGAACTACGGCAGCTTCGCGGCGCTGTCGACCAGCCCGGCATCCACCTCGCTGACCAGCGGGGTGCAGTTGCAGTGCACACCGGGAGTGGCGCTGACCATGAGCGTCGATGGCGGGCAGAACAACGCCAGCGGTCGTCATCTCAAGCTCAGTAGCGGTACTTCGCTACTGGCCTACCAGCTGTACAGCGATATCGGCCTGAGCCAGACGGTGGGCGTCGGCCAGAACATCAACGTGGCCTATAGCAATCCGAACAACATCACCCTGCCACTGTATGGCCGGGTGCTTTTACCGGGGAATCTGCCTGCGGGGACCTACAGCGACGTGCTGCAGGTGCAGCTGTCCTGGTAGGGAGCAATTGAATTGAAGGAACAAGGAGCTTTCGTATGCATTCATCCTCCTGGCGCCGGCCGGCCGTACGCTACGGTCTGCTGGCAGCGGCTCTGCTCGGTACGGGCGGGGTCCAGGCGGCGAGTTCGGTACTGATCTGGCCGATCGATCCAGTGCTGGAGGCCGACCAACAGGCCAGCGCATTGTGGCTGGAGAATCGCGGCAACGACACGGCCAACCTGCAGATCCGGGTGTTCGGCTGGACCCAGAGCGGTTTCGACGACCAGTACCAGAATCAGCGCGATGTGATCGGCAGTCCGCCGGTGGCCCGCATCGAGCCCGGACAGAAACAACTGGTGCGCCTGACCCGGACCCGCGAATTGCCGCCGGGGAGCGAGCAGGCCTATCGCATCATCATCGACGAGATTCCGCCGGCGAAGCGCCCGGAGGATGCGAGTGCCGATGGCAAGACCTCGGCGGCGATCCAGTTCCAGATGCGCTATTCGGTGCCGCTGTTCGCCTATGGCGCGGGGCTGTGGAGCAAGGAGGACGCCAGCCGCCCGCGCGACCCCAAGAGTGCCGGGGTGCCCGAGCTGAGCTGGCGCAAGGTGGCCGAAGGGGGCCGTTCCTACATCGAGATCCGCAACCGGGGGGCCGTGCATGCCCGCCTGACGGACGTGACGGTCAGGCAGGGTGGCCAGCTCCGACCGGTGGCCGAAGGCCTGATGGGCTATGTGCTGCCAGGCGCGACCATGCGCTGGCCGGTGCCTGAGCCCCTGGCCAGCGGCCAGGAGCTGGTGCTGCGGGTCAACGGTGCGCCGCAGACCCAGAGTGTCCGGGCGGGGCAGTGACGAACGGGGAGTAGTCCGAGTGTCGGTTCGTCGGATCCAACGCCGGCCATGGGGGGCCATGGGCTATTGCTGGCTGATGCTGGTCACGGCATCCGAGGCCGGCGAACTGCCGCCGCCACCGACCAGCCTGGAGGCGATGCCCGATGCTCAGTTGTACCTCGAACTGCTGGTCAACCAGATGGACACCGGCAAGGTCATCGTCGTCGAGCAGCGCGCCGGGCGGCTGTTCCTGTCGGCCGGCGACCTGCTGGCGGTCGGCATGAAGCTGCCGACGCCGGTCGCCGCCGAAGTGGCACTCGACCAGGTGCCGGGCTTGCACAGCGACTACGACAGCCAGGGCCAGCGCCTGCTGCTGAGTGTGCCACCGGACTGGCTGCCGGCGCAGTTCCTCGGCAATCGCCAGGCCTACCCGCGTAGCCCGGCGCTGACCAGCTTCGGCGCCATGCTCAACTATGACGTGTACCTGAACGACACCGACGACGCCGGGACCTATCTGGCGGCCTGGAACGAACTGCGGGTGTTCGACACCTGGGGCACCGTGTCCAACACCGGGCAGTACCGACGCAGTTTCGGTGCCAATGCGGGCAACGGCCTGAACAACGGCTATCGGCGCTATGACACCACCTGGCGCTTCTCCGATGACGAGCGGATGTTGACCTACGAGGCCGGCGACGTGGTCAGCGGGGCCTTGCCCTGGAGCAGTTCGGTGCGCCTGGGCGGGGTGCAGTTCTCACGCGACTTCGGTGTGCGCCCGGACCTGGTGACCTATCCGTTGCCGCAGTTCGCCGGAGAAGCGGCGGTGCCGTCCTCGGTGGACCTGTTCATCAATGGCTTCAAGTCTTCCAGCGATCGCGTGCAGCCAGGCCCCTATACCCTGACCAACATTCCGTTCATCAACGGTGCGGGCGAGGCGGTGGTGGTGACCACCGACGCCCTCGGCCGGCAGGTTTCCACCACCGTGCCGTTCTATGTCACCAGCAGCCTATTGCAAAAGGGGTTGTCGGACTTCTCGGTGGCGGCCGGTACCCTGCGTCGCGACTACGCCTTGCGCGACTTCGGCTACGGCCCCGGCGTGACCTCCGGCAGCCTGCGTTACGGCGTCACCGACAGCTTTACCCTGGAGAGTCACGCCGAGGCCGCCAGCGACCTGACCCTCGCTGGCGTCGGTGGCAACCTGCGCCTGGGCAACTTCGGGGTCCTCAACAGCGCCGTCAGCCAGAGCCGCTTCGACGGTCGCCAGGGCCAGCAGTTGAGCCTCGGCTACCAGTACAGCAACCAGCGCTACAGCCTGTCCTACCAGCGACTGGAACGGCGCGACGAGTATGCCGACCTGTCGGTGATCGACAGCCCCTTTATCACCTTGAGCAAACGCAGCGAGCAGGTCACGGCCAGCGTCAATCTCGACAGCTGGGGCAGCCTGGGCGCCGGCTATTTCGATATCCGCGCTGCCGACGATACCCGTACCCGGCTGGTGAACCTGAGCTGGAGCCGGGCCCTGTGGGGTGGCAGCAGCTTCTATCTGTCGGCCAACCGCGAAATCGGCGACAGCAACTGGGCGGTGCAGGCCCAGGTGGTGATTCCCTTCGACCTCAGCGGCAGCCTGAGCATGAGTGTCGAACGCAGTACCAGTGGGCAGACCCGCGAGCGGGTCAACTTCAGCCGGGCGGTGCCGACCCAGGGCGGCCTCGGCTACAACCTCGGTTATGCCCATGGCCAGGGCCCGGACTACCGCCAGGCCGACCTGACCTGGCGCCTGCAGTCGGTGCAACTGCAGGCCGGCGTCTACGGCAGCAGCGACGCCGAGACCCGTTGGGCGGATGCCAGTGGCTCGCTGGTCTGGATGGACCGGCAGGTATTCGCCGCCAACCGCATCAACGACGCCTTCGTGGTGGTCAGCACCGACGGTCATGCGAAGGTGCCGGTGCGCTACGAGAACCAGTTGGTCGGCGAAACCGACAGCTCCGGGCGGCTGCTGGTGCCGTGGAGCAGTGGCTACTACAGCGGCAAGTACGAGATCGACCCGCTGAACCTGCCGGCCGACATCCGCAGTCCCAAGGTCGAGCAGCGGGTTGCGGTTCGTCGGGGCAGCGGCTACCTGTTGCAGTTCCCGCTGACGCGTATCGTCGCCGCCAGCGTCGAGCTGGTCGACGCCCGTCACCAGCCGCTGCCGCTGGGGGCCAACGTCATTCATGAGCAGTCCGGTACGGCGGCGGTGGTCGGCTGGGATGGGCTGGTCTACCTGGAAAACCTGGCGAAGCAGAACACATTGAACGTGACTCTGGCCGATGGTGGCACCTGCCAGGTGCAGTTCGCCCTGGCGGAGTCCGACGGGCAGGTACCGCTGATCGGTCCATTGGTGTGTCAGTAGGGGCAAGGAGGTGTTCGGTGAGGATATGCGCGATGGTATCGGGCGTGCTGTTGAGCGTGCTGGCCTGCCAGGCCCATGCACTGTGCTCGACCGTGGCGACGACGCCTGTGGGCTTCGGTTCGGTCAGTTCGATCGTGGCCCGGACCACGGTGCAGCCGTCCTCGACCCTCAATGCCGGGCTGCGTTGCAGTGGCTCGCTGCTGAGCGTGCTGGCGCTCAATGATCATGTCTACGCCACGGTGACGTCGACCAGGGCCGGCCTGGTTGGCCCTACCGGCGACGTCATCACCTACAACATCTACGCCACCAACAACACCGGTGCCGTCTACCTGATCAACCGCGGTACCCAGTACGATTTCGCCCGTAACAGCATTCTCGACCTGCTGGGGTTGCTGGGTAGCGTCACGCCGAAGACCGTGCCGATGTATTTCGGCACGATCACCGGCAACAATGTCGCGGCTGGGGTCTATACCGAAACCCTGAGCATCTTCTGGGACTGGAATTACTGCTCCGGCATCGGTGCCCTGGGGGCCTGCCTAGGGCGGGATATCAACTCGGGAACGGTCACGCTCACGGTCAGCATGACCGTCAACAACGACTGCACGGTGAGCGCGCCGAACATCAGCTTTGGCGGGGCCCCGGTGGTCAGTGGCTTCAGCACCATCAACCAGAGCATCAATATTTCCTGTACCAAGGGCAGTCCCTACACGGTGGGCCTGGATGCCGGGCAGAACGCCAGTGCCGGACGGCGGCGCATGGTGTCCGGGAGCAACTCCCTTTCCTACGACATCTTCAAGGGGGCCGGGACCACGGTCTGGGGCAGCGTTGGCGCGGCGCGGCGGTCGAGCAGCGACGCCGAGGTCAACCCCGGCAACGGCCTCGGCATTGGCAGCCAGGTGTTCAACTACAACGCCAAGGTCTATACCGACCAACTGACACCGGCGGCCGGCAGCTACCTGGACAACGTGATCCTCGACGTCGGGTTCTGAACCTTCGGGCACAACCCCACGGCTTGCGCTCGCCTAGCGTTCGATACTGCGGTTCCAGCGGGCGTTCCATTCCGGACGCAGCAGGTTGACCTGGTCCCAGTCGATCGCCACGGCAGTTTCCAGATACTGCTTCATTGCCTCGACCTGGCCACGGGTGCGGTCGGTCGTCGGGGTATTGGGGTTGGACGGGATCTGGTCGCCATCCTCCAGCGCTGCCGCCTGGGCCTGGGGCGTAAGCAGGAACTCGGCGAGTTTCTGCGCCAGTTCCGGCTGGTTGTTATTGGCGATCGCACATTCGGCGACGTTGAGCACCACCGCGCCCTCCTTGGGTTGCGCGTACTCTACCGGGATGCCCTTGAGCTTGAGCGCGGTGACCTGGGTCGGCGTCAAGGGGAACAGCGCCGCCTCGTCGGTCTGGACCATTTCCGACAGTTTGGCCGAGCTGGGGATGTACTCCAGCACGTTGCGTCCCACGCTCGTTGGCCAGGCCTTGAAGCCCGGGTCGACGTTGGTCTCGTTGCCGCCCTGGAGTCGGTTGAACATCAGGAAACCGTGCAGGCCGAACGTTGACGAGGACATCGACTGGAACACCAGCCTGTCCTTGTACTTGCTGTCCGCCATGTCCATCCACGAGGTGGGGGCGGACCAGCCCTTTTCCTTGAACAGGCGGGTGTTGTAGGCCAGCCCCGTCACGCCCAGGCTGACGGCCACCGCTTCGTCCTTGATCCGGCCCTTGGCGGGGATCTGTGCCAGGGTCGGGTTGTCCTGCAGCTTGCTGCACAGACCCATGGAAATCGCCCGGTACATGATCCCGTCATCGAGGAAGATCACATGCAACTGCGGGTTGTCCTTGCTCGCCTGGACCTTGGCGAGGATGTCGGCGGAGGTGCCGGGGACGATCACCACCTTCACGTTATTGGCCTTTTCGAAGGGCGGCAGCACCTTGTCGGCATACAGCCGTTCCATGGTCCCGCCGTTCATGCCCAGGTAGAGCGTCGGCTCGGCCTGGGCCGGAGTGGCCAGGAGCAGGGCGGCGAGAGGCAGGCAGGACAAACCGATCAGGGCATTGCGTGGGGCATTGTTCATGGCGCGATCTTCCTCTGGGTTCTGACGGCCCGCTCAAGCGGCGGGAGTGGCTTGGAAACGTTGGATGGAAAAAGCCTCGATCGGCGTCGAGGACTGGCCCTGGCAAACCAGTTCGGCGAGTACTTCGCCGACCGCCGGGCCGATCTGGAAGCCGGCCCCGGCGAAACCGAACGCATGCAGCAGGCCGGGTTGGGTCGAGCTCGGGCCGATCACCGGCTGGCGATCGGGCAGGTAGCCTTCGGTACCGCTCCAGGTGCGGATCGCCTGGGCGCCTTTCAGAAACGGATAGAGTTCGACGGCCTGGCGGAGAATTTCCAGGACGGCGCCCTGTCCCGGTCGGGCACGGGCGCTGTCGAGGGCAAAGCCCTGGCCACCGCCCAGCACACAGTTGCCGCGTGCGACCTGGCGGGCGTAGATACCGCCGCCCTCGACGCCGGTGCTGGCGTTCATCACCCATGGCAGCGGTTCGGTCACCAGCATCGCCGGATGACCGGAGTGGATCGGTACCGCCTCGCCAAAGCGGGCGGCGAGGGTGCCGGCCCAGGCTCCGGCGCAATTGAGCAGCCAATCGCAACGGATCTCCCGACCATCGCGGGTATGCAGGTGGAAGCGCCGGCCGTCGTGCTCGACCTGGCTGACTTCGCTTTGTTCCAGGACGTTGGCGCCGAGACGACGCGCAGCCCGGGCAAAGGCCGGCGACACCAGGCGCGGGTTGGCGTGCCCGTCGTCAGGGCAGAAGGAGGCGCCCTCGGCGATCTGCCCCACCCAGGGAAAGCGCTGGTGCAGTTGCGTGCGGTCCAGTATCTGCAGGTCGAGCCCCAATCCCCGGCTGCTCTCGGCATAGGCCTGCAGGGCGGCCAGGTCCTCGGGGCTGCGAGCGAGCTTTAGATGCCCGCAACGCTGGTACTCGCCGTCAATGCCGATCAGTTCGGGCAGGCGGCTCCAGATCCCGTGGGCACGTTGCGACAGCGGCAACTGCGACAGCGGTCGGCCCTGGCGACGGACTCCACCATAATTCACGCCGCTGGAGTGGCTGCCACAGAAGTCCCGTTCCAGCAGGGCCACGCTTCGACCCTGGCGACTCAGGGCCAGGGCCGCCGAGGAACCGACAATGCCGCCCCCCAGGATGGCTACCTCGACCTCGATCATGGCGCGACCTCCACGCCGAACGGCAACGGTTTGATCGGCGCCTGGGCCCGCAGTCGGCCGATGGCATCCAGGGGGCGGCCGCTTTCACGGGCAATGATCTCCGCCGCTGCCGCACCGCAGATCCGGCCCTGGCAGCGCCCCATGCCGACCCGGCAATGGGCCTTGACCCGGTTGATCTCCCAATGCCCCTCGCGAACCACCGTGCGGACTTCACCGACCCGCACCTCCTCGCAGCGGCAGAGCACCAATTCATCCGGCGCTTCGTGCGCCCAATGCTCGGGAAAGGGGAAGGCGTTCTCCAGGCCCGTGCGAAACCGGCCGATGCGCGCCAGGCATGCTTCCAGATCGGCGCTACGGATGGCGTCGACGGTGTAGCCCTGGTCTTCCAGCAGTGCCAGGGCGGCGCGTTCGCCGGCCCGCTCCGCGGCATCGGCACCCATGATGCCGGCACCGTCGCCGGCCAGGTAGATCCCGGCCACGCTGCTGCGCCCGGCGCGATCGCGCTCCGGCAGCCAACTGCGGTTCAACGGGTCCCAGTCGAACCGGCAACCCAGCAGGTCGGCCAGTTGGGTTTCGCTGCGCAGGCCATGGGCGAAGGCTACGGCATCGCATTCAAGCGAATGCGCCTGGCCAGCCTGGTGCCAGTGCAATGCCTGCACCTGCTGGTCGCCTTCGATGCGTTGCAGGTGCGCGGCCTGGTGCACGGGCACTCCATGGGCACCCAGCCAGCCCCGGTAGTACACGCCCTTGGCGAGGGTCAGCGGTTGCCCGAGCAGCCCCGGCAGCGCCTTGCATTGTGCGCTGAAGGGCGCGCTGTCGAGCACCGCCACGACTTTGGCCCCGGCCTTGGCGTACTGGTAGGCCACCAGGTAGAGCAGGGGGCCGCTGCCGGCGAAGACCACCCGTTCGCCGATGGCGCACCCCTGGAACTTCAGGGCGATCTGCGCCGCCCCGAGGCTGTAGGCACCTGGCAGGGTCCAGCCGGGCACCGGCAGTACGCGATCGGTGGCGCCGGTGGCGACGATCACCGCCGAGTATTCGAGGTGCTCGGTACGGCCCCGGCACAAGGTATCGAGCGCGCCGTGTTCGGCGTTCCACACCAGGGTTTCGGGGCGATAGTCCAGCTGCCCGCGCAACTTGTCGAGGGCCTGGTGGATGGCCCCGGCCTTGGTGGCCTCGAAGCCATACAACTGCTCGGGTGAGCGGCGGAAATTCTCCGGTTGCTGCCGATAGATCTGTCCGCCCCCTCGGGGCGACTCGTCCAGCAGCACCGGTCGCAGGCCATGTTCGACCAGGGTCTGGGCGGCGCGAATGCCGGCCGGCCCGGCACCGACGATCAGCACGGGTTTCATGATCGCACGCTCCCTTCGCGGTTCACCTGTTGCCCGGCTTCGAGCATCGTCGAGCAGGCGCGGACCCGGCGCCCGTCGGCCAGGCGGACCCAGCAGTCCTGGCAGGCGCCCATCAGGCAGAAGCCTGCACGGGGCTCACCGCTGAAGTCGCTGTGGCGCAGGTGTTCACCGGCGGTCAGCAGCGCGGTCAGCAGGGTATCGCCCTGCAGGCCGCTGGCCGGCTGGCCGTCGAGGGTAAAGTCCAGGGCCGGGCGTTCCGTCTCGGCCAGTCGTTTCAGCAGCGCCATAGCAGCCTCATTGTTTGCCTACCAGGACCCGATCGAGGCCGTAGACCCGGTCGAGCAGAATCATCGTCAGTGCCGTGAGCGCGATCACCAGTGCCGAGACCGCCGCCATCATCGGGTCGATGGACTCGGTGGCGTACACGTACATGCGCACCGGCAGTGTCTGGGTCGCGGGCGAGGTGACGAAGATCGACAGGGTCACCTCGTCGAAGCTGTTGATGAACGCCAGCAGCCAGCCACCGGCGACACCCGGCAGGATCATCGGCAGGGTGATCTGGCGAAACAGCGTGAAACGTCCCGCACCGAGGGATTCGGCGGCCTGCTCGGCGCTGCGGTCCAGGCCGATGGCGGCCGCCAGCACCAGGCGCAGCACGTAGGGGGTGATCACCAGCACGTGGGCCAGGATCAGCCAGCTGAAGCTGCCATTGACGCCCATCAGGGCGAACAGCCGCAGCAGTGCCACCCCGAGCACCAGGTGCGGAATGATGATCGGGGAGAGGAACAGACCGTTGAGAAAGTCCCGCCCGGGGAACCGGTGACGGGTCATCGCGAGGGCCGCCGGAACGGCGATCAGGGTCGCCAGGCTGGCGGCGCTGAAGGCCAGCAGCAGGCTGTTGTAGAACGCCTGGACGAAGTCCGCCCGCTCGAACACTGCACGGAACCAGCGCAGGGAAAAGTTCGTGGTCGGCAGGCTCAGGGTGTTTTCCGGAGTGAACGCCACCAGGCATACCACGACCAGCGGTGCGAGCATGAACACCACGATCAGGCTATGGAACAGCAGGGCCAACGGGCCGTTTCTGGACATTTACATGGCCCCCAGGGATTTCTTGTAGCGACGTTCGATCATCCGGTTCCACGACAGCATGATCAGCAGGTTGAGCAACAGCAGCGTCACCGCGATTGCCGCGCCCATCGGCCAGTTGAGTTCCGACAGGTACTGGTCGTAGACCAGCGTCGCGACCATCTTCAGCCGGCGTCCGCCGAGCAGACCGGGAATCGCGAAGGAGCTGGCGGACAGGCCGAACACGATCAGCGTGCCGGACAGCACGCCGGGCATGACCTGGGGCAGGACCACCAGGCGCATCACCCTGGCGTGACTGGCGCCGAGGGACAGGGCGGCCTGTTCGGCAGCCGGGTCGAGTTTCTGCAATGAGGTCCAGACCGGGATGATCATGAACGGCAACATCACATGGACCAGGGCGATCACTACCGCGAAGGGCGTGTAGAGCAGCTTCATCGGCGCCAGGCCGATGGCCTGCAGGCTCTGGTTGACCAGGCCGTCGGCGCCCAGCAGCAGGCTCCAGCCGAAGGCCCGCACCACCACCGAGATCAGTAGCGGGGTGAGGATCAGGATCAGGAAGATCGAACGCCACGGGCGGCCCATGCGGCTGAGGATGTAGGCTTCGGGCACGCCGATCAGCACGCAGAGCAGGGTGGTCAGGCCGCTGATCCAGAAGGTGCGCAGGAAAATCTCGTAGAAGTACGGGTCGCTGAACAGCACACCGTAGTGTTCCAGGGTATAGGCGTTGTCCTGGACACCGCTCTGGTAGTCGAAGACGTTGAGCGACAGCACGGCGGTCAACCCCAGCGGCAGTACCAGCAGGCCGATGTACAGGGCCAGTGCCGGTGCCGACAGCAGGTAGCCATGTCGGCCCTGGCGCATCCGCGCCAGCAGGCTCATGCTGGCACCTCGCCGGTTTCCAGTACCCGCAGCAGTTCGGCAGGCCAGTCCAGGCCGACCGCGCTGCCTTCCTCCAGCGGTGCCGAGCCATCGTTGCGGCGGACCACGCTGAGTTCACCGAGGGCGGTGTCGACGCGGTACAGCCATTGGCTGCCGAGGAAGAAGCGTGTGCGGATTCGTCCGGGCAGGCGCCCGGAACCGGCGGCCAGCAGGTCGATCTTTTCCGGGCGCAGGCTCAGGGTCAGGGTGCCTTCGCCCGGCACTTGGCGGACCTGTGGACAGCCATGGACGTCACGGTCTCCCGGCAACAGGTTGGCCTTGCCGACGAAGCCGGAGATGAAGCGGGTGCGCGGGTGTTCGTAGAGGCGATAGGGTTCGTCGACCTGGGTGATACGCCCGGCCTGCATCACCACCACGCGATCGCTGACGGACAGCGCCTCGGCCTGGTCGTGGGTGACCATCAGGGTGGTGATGCCGACCTCGCGCTGGATGCGACGAATCTCGAACTGCATTTCCTCGCGCAGGTTGGCGTCGAGGTTCGACAGCGGCTCATCGAGCAGCAGCACCGGTGGCTCGATCACCAGAGCGCGGGCCAGGGCGACACGCTGGCGCTGACCACCGGAGAGCTCGCGCGGATAACGCTCGGCATGCCGATCCAGGCGCACCAGTTGCAGCACCGTCGCCACACGCCGCTGCACCTCGGCCGCCGCAACCTTGCGCATGCGCAGGCCGAAGGCGACGTTGTCCGCGACGGTCATGTGGGGAAACAGGGCGTAACTCTGGAATACCACGCCCAAGCCCCGGCTGCTGGGCTTGGCATGGGTGATATCGCGCTGGCCGAGCAGGATCCGCCCGGCACTGACCTCGACGAAACCGGCGATCATCTGCAGGGTCGTGGTCTTGCCGCAACCGGAGGGGCCAAGCAGCGAGACGAACTCGCCCTTGTCCACCGCCAGGTCGGTGGCGACCACCGCTTCGAGGGCGCCATAGCGTTTGCACACGCCTTCAAGTCGTAGAAAGGCCATAACTGCGTTCCACCTTGGGTTGTTGTGCACGGCGAGGTGCACGTTTCTTGTCATGGGCAGAGACGAAGGGGCGTTGCGTGGGTGCGTGGTGCTCGACGGCGGTCGGCTACCGGTGTTGTTCGAATCGCCCCTTGTGGACGCAGAGTAGGACGAAGCCTAGGATGTGCGAAAGGGTGAATTTCACTGAAAGAATGACTATTTTCACTTTCATTCATTCAGCAGATTAATAGGTGAGAAATTGAATAATGAATTCCACTGAGCGGAATGAAAAGTCGAACGAAGTCGGTGTGGGGGCGGTCTCCCGCTTGTTTGCGGTGTTGCGCAGCCTCGGTGACTCGCCGGAGGGCGGCGAGCGGGTCACGCAACTGGCCGAGCGCATCGGCCTGTCGCAGCCGACCACCCATCGCCTGCTGCGCAGCCTCATGGAGGAGGGCATGGTCGAACAGGATGCTCGCAGCAAGCGCTACCGCCTGAGTCTGGAGTTCTTCGCCCTGGCCGCCCGGGCCGGGCGCAGCGGCAACCTGCGTGAACTGGTCCGTCCGGCGTTGCTGCGATTGTCCGCCTCGTTGGGCGACTCGCTGTTTCTGCTGGCGCGCAGCGGTTTCGATGCGATCTGCCTGGATCGCAGCGAGGGGCCCTTCCCGATTCGCACCTTTACCGGCGATATCGGCGGGCGCGTGGCCCTGGGCGTCGGGCAGGGGAGCCTGGCGATTCTGGCCTACCTGCCGGAAGACGAGCGGGAAACGGTGATTCGCTACAACCTGCCACGGCTGCGCGACTTTCACCTGTACGACGAGGTGTTCCTGCGTTCGGAGGTCGAGAATGTACGCAAGCTCGGTTATGCCGGGCGCAATACCGGCGTGTTGCAGGGTATGGCGGGGCTGGCCGTGCCGATCCTCGATCGTGAGGGCCGGGCGGTCGCGGCCTTGAGCGTGGCGACCATTACCGATCGCCTCGGGCCGGACCGTTTGCCAACGGTGGTGGAGTTGCTCAAGCGCGAGGCGGCGGCAATCGGCCCGCGGATCAATCCGTTCGATCCCCTGCTGCGCAGGCCTTCGCAGATTTTCGCAACCCCGGAGTAGCGGCTTCTGCTGGTCCTTGCGCGGGCCTCAAGATCGGCTCGCGGATGAACCCGCGAACGGTTTCTCTCAAGCCCCGAGCCGCTAGAACGGTGTGGTCTGCTGCAGCACCTGCGCCACCGGGGTGTCGGCCGGCGCCACCATCGCGTAGTTGTAGCCGGGGCTGGACCAGTACTCGGCCTGCAATTCGCCATCGCGGCGGCGGCCACGCTCCAGCAGATGATTCTGAGGTCCTGGCGGGCGCATGTAGTAGGTGATCCGCTGTCCTTGCGGGCCTTCGTACAGCACCATCGCCGCTGCACCCTGTTCGGTGCTCAGCAGGCGTGCGCTGACCGGCTTGAAACCGGCGCTGTCCAGGTTCGGCAGGCGGTTGGCCCGGCTGAAGTAGCGGTCGAGCCAGCCCTGCAGGTCGCCGTTCTGCTCGACCTTGAAGTCCGCCGGCAGGATGTCCTGGGTGGCGAACATCCGGTAGGCCTGCACGGCATCGGCCATGGGCAGTGGGCTCGGCAGGGTCAACTGGCGGGCCTGCCAGCCGCTCACGCCGCCGACACTCACGGCGATCAGCAGCACCGCTGCGCTGGCCAGGTAGCGTCGGGAACGTTCACCTCGACGCTGGCGGATGACCGCCGGGTCCAGCTCGGGATTGGCCGGCATCTGCAGGGCACCGCCGAGGGCCGCGCGCAGGTGCTGGGCATCCTGTTGCCAGGCGCGGACCTGGCGGGCCACGTCGGGGTGGCTGGCGAGGTAGGTGTCCATCAATTGCCGGTCGGCATCGCTGAGCCGATGGTCGACGTAGGCATGCAGGTCGCGTTCGCTGGGAGGCATGGTGATCATTTCAGTATCCGCAGGGAAGGGCTGGTGATTTCGCCGTCGCTGAGCTGGCGCAGGGCCTGGCGGGCGCGGGACAGGCGCGACATCACGGTGCCGATGGGGACGTCGAGGATTTCGGCGACTTCCTTGTAGCTCAGACCCTCCACCGAGACCCAGAGCAGCAGCGCCCGCTGTTCCACCGGCAGGCGTTCGAAGGACTCCAGGGTCGATTGTGCCACCACCGTGCGTTCCACCGAAGGCTCGCTGTCATCGCGGCCGGTGAAGAACTCCAGCATCCGCGCATAGCGACGCTGGCGCCGATGGGCGTCGAGGAACTGCCGGTAGAGGATCGAGAACAGCCAGGCGCGCAGGTCGCCGTCGGGACGTTTCCTGCCCCAGCTGGACAGCGCCCGCTCCAGGCTGGCCTGGACCAGGTCGTCGGCGCTGCTCGGGTTGCGGGTCAGCGACACGGCAAAGCGCCGCATGCGGGGGATCAGTTCACGTAACTGTTCGTCGAGTTCGTTCATGGAAACCTGCTGGAGCCTGGCCAGTCACTACGCTTGGGAGAGGAAGACGTCCGTGGCTGAAGGTTATTCCAGTCTGCGGAAAAATAATGATCAAAAAAAATTATCGGGGCCTGGGAATAACCCATGACGGCCTGCGTCCTACTCGCTCCCCAACCGTGTGGCCGCCCAGGGCCCTGGAGTTTTTCATGGTAGATCACACCCCGCCGCCACTGAGCGGTACGAGCAAGGTTCTGCGCCTGTCCGCCATCGCCGTGGTCGTCGCGGTGCTGGCCGGCGCCTTCGGCTATGTCGGTGGCCGGCTCGATCCGCAGCGCCTGACACCGGCGCGCATCGTCGACAAGCTGGAAAGCAACAGCGGCCACTATCCGGGGCTGCGGCGCAACCATGCCAAGGGCGTCTGTGTCGCCGGCTATTTCGAAAGCAGCGATGAAGCCCGCCCGTATTCGACCGCCAGGGTCTTCGCCGAGGGCAGCGTGCCGGTTGAAGGCCGGTTTGCCTTGCCCGGCGGCAACCCCTACGCGCCGGACAGCAGTGTGCCGATCCGCAGCCTGGGGTTGCGCTTCATTCTCGCCAATGGCCAGCAATGGCGGACCGGCATGAACAGCATGCCGGTGTTCCCGGTGAGCACGCCGCAAGCCTTCTACGAGCAGCTCAAGGCCTCCGCGCCGGACCCGGCGACCGGCAAGCCGAACCCGGCGGCGATGGCGGCGTTCTTTGCCGCGCATCCGGAAACCGCCCAGTTCCTGCAGTGGGTCAAGACCGCCAAGCCATCGGCGAGCTACGCCACCGAGAGCTACAACGCGCTGAACGCGTTCTACCTGGTCAATGCCGCGGGCCAGCGCCAGGCGGTCCGTTGGGGCTATGTGCCGTTGAGCCAGGATGCCCCGGGGGCGGTGGCGCCGGCCGGTGCCGATTATCTGGAACAGGACCTGGTACAGCGCCTGGCGGCCGGTCCGCTGAAATGGACGTTGCGCATCACCCTGGCCAACCCCGGCGATCCGGTCGACGACGCGAGCAAGGCCTGGACCGGCGAGCACAAGGTGCTCAATGCCGGCACCCTGGTGCTGGAGAGCACACAGCCGCAGGACAGTGGCGATTGCCGTGACATCAACTACGACCCGCTGGTCCTGCCCAGTGGTATCGAGGCTTCGGCCGACCCGTTGCTGGCGGCGCGCTCGGCGGCGTATGCCAGTTCCTACCTGCGTCGTACCAGTGAGGTCGGCCAATTGCCTGCCAGCCACGCCAAACAGGAGTCCCGCCCATGAGCGCCCCGTTGAAGCATTTCGTCCCCCTGGCGCGCCTGCTGCACTGGCTGATGGCGCTGATGATCCTGGCCATGCTGTTCATCGGCGCCGGGATGGTGGCGTCGGTTTCGGCGCGGCACGAGTGGCTGATCGACCTGCACAAGCCGCTGGGCATCGCGATCCTGGGGTTGGCGATCGTGCGGCTTGGCGTACGCTTCGGCACGCGCCAGCCGGCGTTGCCCCGGGACCTGCCTGCCTGGCAGGTGCTGTCGGCGAAGCTCTCCCATGTGGTGCTGTATGGGTTGATGCTGGTGCTGCCGCTGCTGGGATGGGCGATGATTTCCGCGGCCGGTGATCCGGTGATGCTCGGCAGTTCGATCCGCTTGCCGGCGCTGCTGTCGGCCGATGCCGCGACCTTCGCCTTCCTGCGCAAGGCCCATGGCTACCTGGCCTACCTGTTGTTCCTGACCGTGCTGGTGCATCTGGCGGCGGCGCTGTTCCATGGCTGGATTCGTCGGGATGGGGTGCTGGAGAGCATGCTGCGGGGCAAGAACTGAGGTTCGTGCCGGTCATGCGAGCCTCTTCGCGGCGGTTCGGCGCCCCGACAAGCCCTGCTCCTGCAGTCATGGGGCGTGCCCAAGAGCCGCGACTCTGAACTGTAGGAGCAGGGCTTGCCCGCGAAGAGGGCTCCCCTGACTCAACGCGGTTTCATCCTCTCAGCGACCACCACCAGTACACCAGCGCAGTGGCACTGATTGCCGCCCCCAGCAGGCAGACCCCCGTCCACCCGGCCCAGGCATACATCGCGGTGGCGCCAACGGCACCGCTGGCGCTGCCGATCGAGTAGAACAGCATGTAGCCCGCCGCCAGCCGGCTCTGCGCCTGGGGCCGGACGCCATAGATGAGCGCCTGGCTGGTCACGTGCACCGCCTGCAGGCCCAGGTCCAGGGCGATCACCCCGAGCAGCAGGGCCCAGAGCGAGGATTGGGTAAAGGCGATCGGCAGCCAGGACAGCAGCATCATCGCCAGTGACAGGCCGCTCACCCACTGGGCCCGACCACGATCGGCCCAATGCCCGGCGCGCGCCGCGCCCAATGCACTGGCCGCGCCGGCCAGGCCGAACAGGCCGATCTCGGTATGCGACAACGACAGTGGCGGGGCGCTCAGGGGCAGCACCAGCGGGGTCCACAACACGGTCCCGGCGGCGAAGATCAGCATCGCCAGCACCGCTCGGTCGCGCAGGACCTTTTCCTCGCGGAACAACCCGAACAGCGAGGCGATCAGCGCGCCGTAGCCCTGGCGTGGCTTGACCGGCTCGTGGCGAGGCAGGACCTGCCAGAGTGCCACGGCCATCAGCAGCGTCAGCAGCGCCGACAGCAGGTAGACCGAGCGCCAGCCGGCCAGGTCGGCCATGCCGCCGGCGACGGTGCGGGCCAGCAGCAGGCCGACGACGATGCCACTGGTGACGCTGCCGACGACCTGCCCGCGCTCAGCCGGCGCGGCCAACTGCGCGGCATAGGCCACCAGGGTCTGGGTCACCACCGCCAGCAGGCCGACCAGGCTCATGCCCAGCAACAGCCAGGCACTGCCGGGGGCCAGGGCAACGAGCAGCAGGGCCGCGACCGACAACAGCATCTGGCCGACGATCAGGCGCCGACGGTTGAGCAGGTCGCCCAGCGGTACCAGCAGCAACAGGCCCAGGCCGTAGCCGACCTGGCTGAGGCTGACCACGATGCCCACGGTGGCGTGGTCCATGGCGAAGGTATCGGCCATCGCATCCAGCAGTGGCTGGGCGTAATACACGTTGCCCACCGACAGGCCGCAGGCGATGGCGAAGAGCAGGACGGTCATGCCGGAAAGCCGGCTGCCGGCCTGCGCGATGGCCTGGTCGGCCTGGGCTTCAAGCGCCATTGAAGGGCTCCTCGAATAACTGGTTTCAATTTAAAACCACTTGTACCCTAGAGAGACCGGTTTTACATTGCAACCACATTTTTCTGTCGAGGGGCCGTGCCATGGTCAAACGTTCCAGCCTGGAAGCCGCCGAGTGCCCGGTGGCGCGCTCGGTGGGAGCCATCGGTGATGGTTGGTCCTTGCTGATCATTCGCGACGCGTTCGACGGCATTCGCCGCTTCTGCGATTTCCAGCGCAACCTGGGCGTGGCGAGGAATGTGCTGGCTACGCGCTTGAAGAGCCTGGTGGGGCATGGGGTGCTGGTCGTCGTTCCGGCGTCGGATGGCAGTGCCTACCAGGAGTACGTGTTGACGGAAAAGGGCAGGGGGCTGTTCAACCTGATCATCGGGCTGCGCCAGTGGGGCGAGGCGCATTTCTACGGACCCCAGGAGCCGCATTCGGTGATGGTCGACCGTGAGCGCGGAATGCCGCTCAGACCGCTGGAATTGCGGGCCGAAGACGGTCGCCTGGTGGGGCCGGACGACTGCCGGCGCATTCCGGCCGATTGACCGTTCATGCGCCGGCAGTGGGCGACGGTCAGCCTAGAGCGGGACCCGATTGAACAGCGTCACGGCGATGATCCGCGCGCCATCGACACGCACCTGCAGCAGTCCCCTTGGCACCGGCTGGCCCTGCTGGTAACTCTCCACCAGCACCCGGTCCGCTGCCGTCGTGGTCGCCAGCAGGCGGTGCGGTGGCCGCAACAGGGCCCGTATCGCCGGCGAGATCGGAAAGTGCTCGCGGTCGTCCCGCACCGCCTCGCAGAACTCCAGCACCACGGCACGGGGTGCGGGGGGCGGGGGCGAGGTCATGCCTGCTTCGGTGAACAGCTGGTTCAGGCGGTCGGCGGTGGCGACAGCCCTGGGGAAACCGGTGAACGCCGAAGCCTGCAACAGCAGTTCGGTGTATTCGCCCGGTGCCAGTCCGGAGGCCAGGCCGGTCTTGAAATGCACACCCAGGGGCGGCCCGACCATGCCCGAGGCGATGATCGCGGCAAGGGTAGCCGCCTCGCGCAGCCGCGGATCGAGGCCGGGGCGCTGGTGCAGGTGGCCGTAGACCACGCCGACGGCCAGTTCGCCGAGGGCGGGCGTGGTGTGGAACAGGGCATCCAGGCGGGCACCGCCGTCGGGTACGAGTTCGATGAATTGCCTGCGGCCTTCGCGGTAGAGCGTGGCCATGGGGTCGTTGTCGTGCATGCTGTCTCCATTGGCGATCGTGAGCAAGCGTTCGCGCGTCGACGACAGCAGGACATCGACAGCTGGCAGACTAGCCAATCCGCGCGAAAATGCTAGCGCGAGGGTGTTCTGCCGCGGCCGGATCGCGGCTAGAGTGGTGGCTTTGCCTGAACGGAGCGGGACCATGGCGACGTTTTACGATGCACGCGGGAACATCTATGCGGTGGCCAGTCCTGACGAACTGCGCGGACTGGGGCTGGCGGTGCCGGCCGATGCCGCGCAGGCGGCGTTGCAGCGGCGCGACTGGTCCGTCGCGGCGGTGGAGGCCTTGTGCGGCTGGGCGGGCCAGGAACCGGGGCGCGCTGGCAAGCACCATCGCTCCGACGGGCTGCTGGTCGGGCCGTTCCAGTGCGCAGCACCGTTCGATCTGCTGATCGTCAATACCGACGGCACCCTGGCCGAGCGCAGTGGCAACGGCCTGACGATCTTTTCCCAGGCCCTGAGCGAGCAGGGGCTGCTGCCGGCTGAGGGCAGCAGCCTGTTGCGCGTCCATCATGATCAGCCGGGTGGTCTCTCTCCCGTCGCGACGGCGGTCGAGCCGGCACAGGTCGAGGGGCAGCCGGGTTTCTGGCTGGCCCTGGGCAGGCCAGAGTTCGGCCCTGCGGCGGTAGGCGCCCGTGGTGCCGGGCAGGCTGGGTTGAATGGGCGCCAATTGAGTCGTGTGGCTTCTCTGGCGGAGTTGAATGACGCCTGGCAGCGTAGCCAGTTCGTGCGTGTCGGCAACCCCCATTGTGTGACGCTGGTCGAGGATGTCTCGGCCCTGCCGAGCAATGCGCAAATGCTGGAAGCAACCCTGGAACCAGGTCTGACCGCGATTGCCTTTGCGCCACCGCTGGGCAGCGGCGAGCCATGCCCGGCCGGGGTCAACCTGCAGTGGGCGACGCTCGAGGCTCCCGGGCAGTTGCAGGCGCGAGTGTTCGAGCGTGGCGAGGGCCCGACAGCCTCTTCGGGCACCAGCGCCAGCGCGGTGGCCTGTGCGGCCTGGCGGGTGGGTTGGGTCGCCGCCGGCGAAGTGCGGGTGAGCATGCCGGGTGGCACCGCACCGATTCGCCTGCTGGAGCAGGCCGGCGAACTGCAGAGTGTCCAGCTGTTCGGCGCGGCCCGGCGCCAGGTCTGATCGTGACGAGCAAACACCCCTGACGTGTTGTTCGGATTCTCCTTGCCCGCCGGCGGGACCTTGTGTCCTTGTCCGGGCCGGGCGCTTTTTGGCTTGATGGATCGAGGGGCCGGCGGGTGAAAACGCACGGCCCGGACTCTCGACTCGATCAAAGGGAATTTGCGATGAAAGCACTCAAGGGTGTGTGCGGTACGTTGTTGTGCGTGGGCCTGATGTTCACGCTGGAGGCCCGCTCCGGGCAGGCGCGGGAGGAGCAGATCGCGGCGTCCTCCACGGCTCCGGACGGTGTCGAACCGACGCCGGCGGAGGTGCTGGGCGGTGTTCGCACCGACTACTTCTCCTGCTCGGTCGGGCATTTCAGGGGCGAGCTGGAGGCGCGGGTGGCCTTCGCCTCGGCCGGCAGCTCGGCCTACTTCGATGTCAGCACGGTCCGCTACCGGATCGTGCGCAGCGGTGGCGAGGGGGGCGGCAACAAGGCCAACATCAATTTCCACCTGGACACGCTCAATCGCCAGGGCGTGGTCAGGGGCAACGATGTCTACCATTCGCCGGATTCACTCAAGCAGGACGGCAATTGGCATCTGCTGGACGTCAACCGGATCGTACGCACCGACTACCAGGGAGCGGTGACCTTCGAGTTCGTCTTCGACCGCTCCAAGGCCAGTGACAGCCGTTGTGCGGCCCACAAGACCTACCAGTGGGCCGGTGCCGCGACCACCCGAACTGCCCCGGCCGAGTAAACCGCTCAAGGTGTCTCGAGGGCCGAAGCTTCGCGAATCAGGAAGTGATCCAGGTTTTCGATTTCACAGCTGAAGACGCTGAAGGTCTGTTCCGGATTCTTCTTGCTTGGCACCTGTTTCAGCTCCGGTGTCACCCCGTAGAAAAAGCAGTACAGGTCATCGGCCTGGTCGATCACGCTCTTGATCTCTTCAAGGAATGCCGTGCGCTGGCGGTAGTTTTCGATCAGGCTCTTGCTCAGGTAGACATTCACCGAGTAGCGCTTGCGGTCGGCCCACACCGGCTTGTCGAAGACCACGCTGAAGCTGCTCTTGTAGTCCTTGATCTCCTTGATCCTGCCCCAGTAGATCAGCCCACTGCGGTCCTGGCAGTACTCGACCCTCTTGAAGAACGCGTTGTAGTTCAGGCTCAGCTCGCCGATGGTCAGCGGCATGCGCTTGAGCAGCTCCTTGTTGGCGAAGTTGGAGACGAAACACTCCACCGGGTGGGCGAACACACTGGTGCGGTTGGGTGTTTGCCTTGGCGCGTTGTTGGGGGTGCCCTCGGGCGCAGGGCGCGTCACCTCCCGAGGCTCTGCCTGGGCGGGTGCTGCGGGTGTGGCGGGCTTGCGGCTGTAGACGCGACGGCTCAGCAGCAGCTCCACCGGGAAGTTCTGCTCGCCTTCGACCTCGTCCGCTGCCTGGTCCGGGTCGAGCAGGCCGGGCGCGGTTTCCGGGCTGAGGTAGGGGCAGTCGGCCAGGTGCCGGGTGCTCGGCGTGTTCTTGAAGTGTGGGGTGCGCTTGAAGCGGACCCGACGGGCATTGAAGGTGGTCAGGTGGTTGCTGCGGTCGAACGCGTTGCGACAGGCATCGTTGGGGCACTGGAAGGTTTCCGTGTCCGAATCGAAGGGCACGGTCTCATCGAAGTTCAGGTCGCGAACATCGTAGATCGTCAGTTTCTCGTCGAGACTGACGCAATAGGCTTTGTCGAATTTCATGCTCGGTCCATCGGCGGTGCGTAGGGCCATTAATAACACAGGCCCTCTGGCGTCGTGTACCTGCCGATCAGGTCCGCTGCCGTTTCAGTAGTCGGTGGGCGAACGGCCCAGGGTACGACGGAACATGGTCGAGAAGGCGGCCGGGCTCTGGTAGCCGAAGTCCAGGGCAATGCGCGTCACCGCCTCACCCTCGGCCAGCCGCGCCAACGCCAGGACCACGCAGACCCGCTGGCGCCACTGGGAAAAGCTCAAGGCGGTCTGGCTGTGGAACAGGCGGCCGAAACTGCGCAGGCTCAGGTGCAGGTGCCCTGCCCAGGCTTGGGGGGACTGGCGGATATCCGGCTGTTCGATGAAGGCCTGGCACAGCAGCAGCAGGCGCGGGTCCTGGGGCAGGGGGATATGCAGCGGCAGGCTGCCGGCGGCGGCCAGTTCATGCAGCAGCAGGCTGACCAGTGCAGCGTCGCGGCCCTGTTCGGCGTATTCCACCGGCATTTCGACGGCGGCGAGCAGCAGTTGGCGCAGCAGCGGTGAAACCTCCAGCACCTGGCAGGCGGGGCTCATGGTCGTGACGGCCGTGGGCTCGATGTACAGGCTGCGGGTGCTGACGCCGAGCATCAGCACCTGGTGGGGTACGCCTGGAGGAATCCAGACCGCCCGTTGTGGCGGCACGATCCAGTTGCCGTCGTCGGTCAGCACGTGCATCACACCGGTGGCGCCGTACAGCAGTTGGGCTCGCCGGTGCCGGTGGCGGGCCAGCAGGTGACCCTGGGGATAGTCGGTGCCGATGGCGATCACCGCCTGGGGCAGGTGGTCGTACCGGTCGAGCGGCAGGTTGTACATGGGCAGTCTGTTTGGCCGAAACACGAACAATCTTGACTGACTTGCGTAGGCGCGCCAAGTGTCGCGCCCTCAGGATGGGGTCTTTCTTCCTGAAAGGACCTGACATGATGCTCTACGGGCTGTTGGCGTTGTTTGGTGGGCTGGCCGGCGTGACCAGCGTGCTGTTCGGTTTCGGGGGGGGCTTCGTGGTGGTGCCGTTGTTGTACCGGGCGCTGAGTGCCAGTCCGGATCCCGCGGTCAGTGGCGCGGCGATGCAGATTGCCGTGGCGACCTCGACCTGCGTGATGATCGTCAATGCGCTGCTCGCCACCGCCAAGCACCGGCGTGCAGGCAACCTGCGGCGAGCCTGGATCTGGCCGTTGGCCGGGTTCATCGGCCTCGGCGCGATACTGGGGGCGGTGCTGGCCAGCGGGTGCAGCAGCGAGGTGCTGCGCTGGGCCTTCATTGTCTACCTGGGGCTGACCTTGCTCGACTGCCTGGCGCGGCGGGGGTTCATCCAGCAGGCGACGATCCGTCCGATTCGCCCGCTGACGCCGGTCGTGACGGTGCTGGGCGGGGTGTTGATCGGTAGCGTGGCGACCTTTCTCGGGGTGGGTGGCAGCGTCATGACCGTGCCGCTGTTGCGGCGCAGTGGCCTGAGCATGACGCTCGCCACGGCCATGGCCAACCCGTTGAGCGTGCCGGTGGCGGTGGTCGGTACGCTGACCTACGTGGCCCTGGCCGGCGTTCATCCCCTGGGCTTGGGCCCCGGGTTCGCCGGCTATGTGGACCTGTTGGCGTTCGTCCTGCTGATCTTCGGCGCGCTGCTCGGCATGCGCCTGGCGACGCCCCTGATCGGACGTATCCCGGACCGCCTGCACGCCGGAATCTACATCGGTTTGCTGGGGCTGGTGCTGCTGGCGATGGTGCTTGGTTGAGGGTCGCGTCGACAGTGAGAGGCTTCGCGGGCAAGCCCGCTCCTACAAGAGCATCGGCCGAGCATGGAGTCGTGCCTGGCTCAAGCCTGTGGGAGCGGGCTTGCCCGCGAAGCGCTTCAAGCGCACTCAGACATTCAGCAGGCGCTCGCGCAGCTTGGCGATCTCGTCGCGCATCTGTGCGGCGGCCTCGAACTCCAGGTCGCGGGCCAGTTGGTACATCTTTTCCTCCAACTGACGAATGCGCTTGCTGATCTCGCTCGGCGAGCGCAGTTCGTTTTCGTAACGGGCGTTTTCCTCGGCGGCCTTGGCCATGCCCTTGCGCTTCTTGCTGCGCGAGCCGGGCACGGTGGCGCCTTCCAGGATGTCGGCGACATCCTTGAACACGCCCTTGGGGGTGATGCCGTTGGCCTCGTTGAAGGCGATCTGCTTGTCGCGGCGGCGTTCGGTTTCGCCGATCGCCCGCTGCATGGAGCCGGTGATGTTGTCGGCATAGAGGATCGCCCGGCCGTTGAGGTTGCGCGCGGCGCGGCCGATGGTCTGGATCAGCGAGCGTTCGGAACGCAGGAAGCCTTCCTTGTCCGCATCGAGAATCGCCACCAGCGACACTTCCGGCATGTCCAGGCCTTCACGCAGCAGGTTGATTCCCACCAGGACGTCGAAGGTGCCCAGGCGCAGGTCGCGGATGATTTCCACCCGCTCCACGGTGTCGATGTCCGAGTGCAGGTAGCGCACGCGGATGCCGTGGTCGGCGAGGTAGTCGGTCAGGTCTTCGGCCATGCGCTTGGTCAGGGTGGTGACCAGCACGCGTTCTTCCTGGGCCACGCGCTTGTTGATTTCCGAGAGCAGGTCATCGACCTGGGTCAGGGCCGGACGGACTTCCACCTGCGGGTCCACCAGCCCGGTGGGGCGTACCACCTGCTCGACGATCTGTCCGGCGTGCTCGGCCTCGTAGTTGCCGGGGGTGGCGGAGACGAAAATGGTCTGCGGGCTCACCGCCTCCCATTCATCGAAGCGCATGGGCCGGTTGTCCAGGGCCGAGGGCAGGCGGAAGCCGTATTCGACCAGGGTTTCCTTGCGCGAGCGGTCGCCCTTGTACATGGCGCCGACCTGCGGAACGCTGACGTGGGATTCGTCGATCACCAGCAGCGCATCCGCCGGCAGGTAGTCGTAGAGGGTCGGTGGCGGGGCGCCGGCTTCGCGGCCGGAGAGGTAGCGCGAGTAGTTTTCGATGCCGTTGCAGTAGCCCAGTTCGAGGATCATCTCCAGGTCGAAGCGGGTCCGCTGCTCCAGGCGCTGGGCTTCCACCAGCTTGTTGCTGTTGCGCAGGTATTCGAGACGCTCCTGCAACTCTTCCTTGATCCCCTCGACGGCCTCGAGCAGGGTTTCGCGCGGCGTCACGTAGTGGCTCTTGGGGTAGAAGGTGAAACGTGGCAGCTTGCGGATCACCTCGCCGGTCAGCGGGTCGAAGGCCGACAGGCTCTCCACCTCGTCGTCGAACAGTTCGACGCGGATCGCCTCCAGGTCGGATTCGGCCGGGTAGATATCGATCACGTCACCGCGCACGCGGAAAGTGGCGCGGGCGAAGTCCATGTCGTTGCGGGTGTACTGCAGGTCGGCCAGGCGGCGCAGCAGGGCGCGCTGGTCGAGCTTGTCGCCACGGTCTACGTGCAGGACCATCTTCAGGTAGGTTTCCGGGCTGCCCAGGCCGTAGATGCAGGACACCGTGGTGACGATGATGGCGTCCTTGCGTTCGAGCAGGGCCTTGGTCGCCGACAGGCGCATCTGCTCGATGTGGTCGTTGATCGACGCGTCCTTCTCGATGAAGGTGTCGGAGGAGGGCACGTAGGCTTCCGGCTGGTAGTAGTCGTAGTAGGAAACGAAGTACTCGACGGCGTTGTTCGGGAAGAACGTCTTGAACTCGCCGTACAACTGGGCGGCCAGTGTCTTGTTCGGGGCCAGCACCAGGGTGGGGCGCTGGACCTGGGCGATCACGTTGGCGATGCTGAAGGTCTTGCCCGAGCCGGTCACCCCGAGCAGGGTCTGGTGGGCCAGGCCGGCCTCGATGCCCTGGACCATCTGGCGGATCGCCTCGGGTTGGTCGCCGGCGGGTTGGAAGCGGGTGACGAGCTGGAATTCGGACATAACGTACCTCTTGCATGTGCCCCAGAGGCACTGCTGCCCGGCAGGCGCGCAGCGAGGAAAAAGATCGTCCACGACGGCATGTCGCGGAAAAAAGCATCATAAGCCTGGAAGTGGTGTTTCGTCCGATTGCTTTCAAGGCAAGCGTCTGTCGGACGTAACGTTACATTTCGACTGTCGGGCGTAAAATAAATCAAAAAAACTTCTCGGATTCCGACAATAGTCGGTCGCCCTCGCCATTGATGGCCTCTATACTAGCTCCCCGTTTGTGCACCGCTCTAGTGCAATCGGCTGGAGCGCTGTCACGCCCGATCATCCTCCATTCAGAGCCGCCGCAATAATGAGCCTGTTCTCCGCTGTCGAAATGGCACCACGCGATCCTATCCTGGGCCTCAACGAAGCATTCAATGCCGATACCCGCACCGACAAGGTCAACCTGGGCGTGGGCGTCTACTGTGACGAAAGTGGCAAGATCCCACTGTTGCGTGCCGTTGTCGAAGCCGAGACCCAGCGCGCGGCGCAGCATGCTTCCCGTGGCTACCTGCCGATCGACGGTATCGCCGCCTACGACAAGGCCGTGCAGACCCTGCTGTTCGGTCAGGACTCGCCGCTGATCGCTGCCGGTCGCGTGCTCACCACCCAGGCTGTCGGTGGTACCGGCGCGCTGAAGATCGGTGCCGACTTCCTCAAGCAACTGCTGCCGAACGCCACCGTGGCGATCAGCGACCCGAGCTGGGAAAACCACCGTGCGCTGTTCGAAACCGCCGGTTTCCCGGTGCAGAACTATCGCTACTACGATGCCGCCAGCAATGGTGTGAACCGTGCCGGCCTGCTGGAAGACCTCAACGCGCTGCCAGCCAAGTCGATCGTCGTGCTGCACGCCTGCTGCCACAACCCGACCGGTGTCGACCTGACGCCCGAGGACTGGCAGGACGTGCTGGACGTGGTCAAGTCCAAGGACCTGGTACCGTTCCTCGACATGGCCTACCAGGGCTTTGGCGCAGGTATCCATGAAGACGCCGCCGCCGTGCGCCTGTTCGCCGAGTCGGGCCTGACCTTCTTCGTTTCCAGCTCGTTCTCCAAGTCGTTCTCGCTGTACGGCGAGCGCGTCGGCGCGCTGTCGATCGTCAGCGAGTCGAAGGAAGAGACCGCCCGCGTCCTGTCCCAGGTCAAGCGCGTGATCCGTACCAACTACTCCAACCCGCCCACCCACGGCGCGACCATCGTCGCTACCGTGCTGAACAACCCTGAGCTGCGTGCCCAGTGGGAAGCGGAACTGGCCGAGATGCGCGATCGCATCCGCGACATGCGCATGCAGATGGTCGAGCTGCTGGCCAAGCACGGTGCCAAGCGTGACTTCAGCTTCGTCGGTCGCCAGCGTGGCATGTTCTCCTACTCCGGCCTGACCGTGGAGCAGGTGGCACGCCTGAAGAGCGAGTTCGGCATCTATGCCCTGGATACCGGTCGTATCTGTGTGGCTTCGCTGAATCAGCGCAACATCGAGGCTGTGGTCAAGGCTATTGTTCAGGTGATCTGATCGCGGGGCGGGACGTTTCCCGCCGCTGTTTTCGGATGAAGAGGGCCCGCAGCGATGCGGGCCTTTTTGTTTCTGGCCGAGATGGCTGGGGCGCGCGCGGGCCCTTTCGCGGATAAATCCGGCTCCCACGGTGCTCGCGCCGTGCATGAATCCCGCGAACGACGCTGGCACTTGTGGGAGCCGGATTTATCCGCGAAAGGGCCATCAGCCTCACCCGAACACCTTCATGCACCACCCGTGCATACCAGCGCTCTGACAGATACTCGAGCATCCGAGAAATGATTCATAAATTGTTACAAATACCGTAAAGCACTTTTATCAAATCCTTGTTTGTCAGGCTCAAGAGCCTGGACATAAGCTTCCCAGAGCTTCGAAAGTCAACCTGAGCGCCTGCGTCCACGGTTTGAACAATGGCCTCGTTGTCCTCTTCCAGTGCAAGTTGAGAAGTAAGGATTCCCGATGCAGTCAAAGTGCGAAGATTCTTTAGTCTCCCGTTCCTGCAATACCCCCGACACTTCCTCCGAAAGTATTCCGCGCAGCGGTTCCCATCGCCTGGCCGAAGAGCTGCTTGACAAGGCCGGCCTGCGCCTGGACGGTCGCGCGCCGTGGGACATGCGCCTCAACCGCCCGGGCGTACCGGAGCGCGCCCTGTCCGAAGGCAGCCTGGGGCTGGGCGAGGCCTACATGGACGGCGACTGGGATGCCGAGCAGTTGGATGAATTCTTTGCCCGCCTGCTGCGCTCGGGGCTGGCCGATGGGGTCAACCCGATGGCCATGCTGTTCCATGCCGCGCGGGTCAAGTTGCTCAACCTGCAGAACCGCAAGCGGGCCTGGCAGGTCGGTGAACAGCATTACGACCTGGGCAGCGATTTCTACGCGAGCATGCTCGACCCGCGCATGGCCTACACCTGTGGCTACTGGCGCGAGGCCGACAACCTGGCCGAGGCACAGGATGCCAAGCTTGACCTGATCTGCCGCAAGCTGCGCCTGGAACCCGGCATGCGGGTGCTGGACATCGGTTGTGGCTGGGGCAGCTTCATGTCCTATGCGGCGCAGCACTATGGTGTCGAATGCGTCGGCGTGACCATTTCCCGGGACCAGGCCGAGTGGGCCCGGCAGCGTTATGCCGGGCTGCCGCTGGAGTTCCGCCTGCAGGACTACCGTGATGTCGACGAACCGTTCGATCACATCGTCAGCATCGGCATGTTCGAGCATGTCGGGCGCAAGAATCATCGGGTCTACATGGAAACCGCCGCGCGCTGCCTCAAGGATGACGGGCTGTTCCTGTTGCACACCATCGGCAAGAACCGGCGCCACTCCACCACCGATCGCTGGATCGACAAGTACATCTTCCCCAATGGCGACCTGCCTTCCATTGGCCAGATCGGCGATGCCGTCGACGGCCTGTTCGTCGTCGAGGACCTGCACAACTTCGGCGCCGACTACGACAAGACCCTGATGGCCTGGTACGACAACTTCGAAGCGGCCTGGCCGCGCTTTGCCGGGCAGATGGGCGAGCGCTTCCGTCGCATGTGGCGTTACTACCTGTTGTCCTGTGCCGGTGCATTCCGCGCCAGGGACATCCAGCTCTGGCAGTGGGTGCTGTCGAAGAAAGGTGTGGTGGGCGGTTACCAGCGTGTGTCCTGAGCACCTGGCAGCGTCGAGTTAATTATCGATGAAGAATCTTTCATGGCTAATTAACTCGTCGAGCATTAATGGAAAAATATATATAGAAACCGGCAGTAAAAATAACAACAGGGGCCCCTGGTCGGTGGCCTGAAGTTTTCCGGTTTCTCTTGCAAACGCCCCCAGGGCGCGCACCGGAGCGCGACAGACAAAGCCCGGCCGGATCCCCGCTTCTGCATTCTTGAAGATTGTCTTTGGCCTTCGGGCACCTCTGCCATTCAGTGCTCCACGTTTCCACTCTCCGCGCGGATGACAGCGTGTGCGCCGTCGTTCGCTCCAACAAAAGAGTGAAACTTCATTAACCAGGGGATAATAACGATGTCGGTAAAGATCAACTTGCTCACACTGGCGGTTTCACTGGGCCTGGCCCAGGTCGCGATGGCCGACTCCATCGCCGACCAGAGTGACGCCAAGGGCTTCGTCGAAGACAGCAGCCTCAACCTGCACCTGAAGAACCAGTACTTCGACCGTGACCGCAAGGATGGCAAATCCGACCTCAAGGATTGGACCCAGGGCATCTTCGGCAACTACAGCTCCGGCTTCACCCAGGGCACCGTCGGGTTCGGCGTGGATGCCTTCGGTTACTG
This sequence comes from Pseudomonas vanderleydeniana, assembly GCF_014268755.2. Classification (NCBI taxonomy): domain Bacteria; kingdom Pseudomonadati; phylum Pseudomonadota; class Gammaproteobacteria; order Pseudomonadales; family Pseudomonadaceae; genus Pseudomonas; species Pseudomonas vanderleydeniana. Next base: position 2,372,394 of record NZ_CP077093.1, read on the forward strand.
GGGCATCAAGCTCGACGGCGGCCCGGGGACCGCGGGTACCGGCAACCTGCCAATCGGCCGCGACGGTTCTCCCGAGGATGACTACGCCAAGGCCGGTGCCGCGCTCAAGCTGCGGGTCTCCAAGACCGAATTGCGTTACGGCGACATGCAGCCGACCGCTCCGGTCTTCGCTGCCGGCGGCACCCGGCTGATCCCGGAAACCGCCACCGGCTTCGATCTGCAGAGCAGCGAGATCAAGGGGCTGGACCTGGAGGCCGGGCATTTCACCAGCGGCACCGGTGTGGTCACCACCAGTCATGACCACGACCTGTACGCGACCTACGCCAACGTTCCCACCAACGCGGTCAGCTTCCTGGGTGGCAAGTACAGCGTCAATGACGACCTGAGTTTCACCCTCTACGGTTCCGAGTTCCAGGATATCTGGCGCCAGTACTACACCAACGCCAACTACACCCTGCCGCTCTCGCCGGGGCAATCGCTGAACTTCGACTTCAACCTCTACCGCACGCTCGACGAGGGCCAGGCCAAGGCCGGTGCGATCAACAACACCACCTTCTCCTTCGCGACCGCCTACACCTTCCTGACCGCCCACACGGTGACCCTGGCGTTCCAGAAGGTGCACGGCGATACGCCGTTCGACTACGCCGGCTTCGGTACCAATGGCCCCGGTGACGGTGGCGACTCGATCCTGCTGGCCAACTCCGTGCAGTACTCGGACTTCAACGGCCCGGGCGAGAAATCCTGGCAGGCGCGCTACGACCTGAACATGAAGAGCTATGGCGTGCCGGGGCTGAGCTTCATGACCCGCTACATCCACGGCGATGACATCGATGGCACCAAGATGGCTGCGGACAGCCCCTACCGGGCCTATGGCTATGGCGCCAACGGCGAGCACCATGAGACCGACGTCGAGGCCAAGTACGTGGTCCAGGGAGGGCCGGCCAAGGACCTGTCCCTGCGCCTGCGCCAATCGTTCCACCGGGGCAACGCCGACCAGGCCGAAGGCAACAACAACGAGCTGCGGCTGATCGCCGACTACCCGATCTCGATCTTCTGATCAGGCGGCGGGGGAGGCGTGTTCTTCTCCCGCCGGTTGCACAGTATCCGGCTGCGCCGCTTCCACGCGGTTCCTGCCGGCGCGCTTGGCCTGGTACAACGCCGCATCCGCCCGGCCGTAGGCACAGTCGAAGCTGGTGCCCATCGGGCTGGCGCTGACACCGAAGCTCGCGGTGATCTGCCGGTTCACCGGCTGCCCGAAGACGTGGGCGGCAATCGCTGCACGCAGGCTTTCGGCCAACGCCAGGCCGGCCTCAAGCGTCCCGCCAGGAATCAGTACGGTGAACTCCTCGCCACCGACACGACCAATGAACCCGGCATTGCCGACGATCTGCCGCAGGCAACTGACGATGCCCTGGATCACCGCATCGCCGGCGGGATGGCCGAACTCGTCGTTGATGTGCTTGAAGTGATCGATGTCCAGCACCACCATCACCGCACCGGTCTTCTGCAGGGCCTGCACGGTCAGGTCGATGACCGCGCCGCGGTTCAGCACGCCGGTGAGGGCATCGTGGGTGGCCCGGTATTCAAGCTGGCGCGCCAAGGTCTGCAACTGGGTGTTGAGTGCGTTCATTTCACGCTCGGCGCGGTCGCTGCGCCGGATCAGCCGGCGCGTTTCGCGCATCAGGCGTTCGAAGTGGGCGGTCAGATCGGCGAGCGCCTGCTGGTACACCGGTGCATCGGCTTCAGTCAGGGCCAGGATCGAACGGGCGTGTTCGAGGGCGTCAGTTTCGCTGCGGAACAGGTCGTGTTCGGGCTCATCCTGTGCCGGTGCGCCTACGCGAGTGACTGAAGCGGTCATGCTCATCATCCTTGTCGGGGAGTCATTGTGGGGTCGTGGCATGATCGTTGAAGACGATCGCGGTGAAGTCGGCCTTCAGTTCTTCACCGAATTCGAAAATGGTCTCGTCCTCCTCGTCGTGGTACCAGTTCACCTGCATTTCGTTACCCGACTGGGCGGCCTGGTCCAGGGCGTCGAAGATGCTGAACAGCATCTTGGTGCTCGAGCTGTTGAAGTAGGCCAGCGCAATGTGGGTGGTGATCACGGTGTCCTCGCGGGAGGCGAGGTAGGTACGCAGTTGCTGGATGACCGGGGCATAGAAGGCGGCGGCATTTTCCGGGTAGGACTCGCCCTTGATCGTCAGCAGGTCCTGATCGAAACGAAAGTCGACTTCCGGCGAGGTGGCGGTTGCTTCGATGTAGAAATTGTCCATGGTGATTGCGTCACTCTGATCAGATAGTTGCTTTGAGGCAGAACAGCGTGGTGCCCGGTTCGTCCGCTCTTGGGAAAAACGCGAACTCCAGCGGTGCGCTGGCGTCGCGCGCCATGGTCAGGAACCCCAGGCCCGCGCCCTTGCTTTCCGCGGGTGTCTCCGCCCGCAGGGTGACCTTGTAGGCCTGCTTGATCTCTTCAAGGGACATGTTGCGCAGCGGTTCGAGCTTTGCCCGCAGGCGGTCGACGTCGTGGGTGGCGATGGGGTTGGCGCACAGCATCAGGTGGCGGTCACCTTCGCTGCTGATGCACACCGCGCCCTGGCGCAGCGCCGACTCTTCGCCGGGCTCGTTGGGCAACGAGTCGGAGGAGTAGTGAATGATGTTCTGCGACAGTTCGACGAAGGAGGAGAACAGCTTGCGTCGCGTCGGTCCGTTCACCCCGGAGATCTCCAACTGCAGCCTGACCACCTCGGCCATCGCGCTGACGATGGTGTGGGAGAAATACCCCATGTGATAGAAGATCACGTTGCGCTGCTGGGCCAGATCGAAGAAGTGGTAGTCGGGGTGGGCAGCATTCGAATTGATCATGGTCGGTTTCCAAGACGCGCACAGAAAAGGGTGAGGTCGTCACGCCGGGCCTGCTCTCCTTGCCAATTGGCCAGCGTGCGTTGCAGGGCATCGCAGATGACGGTCGCCGGCTGATTGCGGTGCTCCAGTATCGTGTTGAACGCCTTGCTCTTGCCGAAGGCGATGTTGCGCGGGCCGCCGATCTGGTCGGTCAGGCCGTCGGTGGCGATGAACACCAGGCTGGCCGGGGCCAGCGTGATGCGGTTCAGCGGCCATTGGTAGTCGATGGCGCTGTCCACGTAGCCGACGCCGACCCGTTGTCCGGCCAGGGTTTCCATCTGCTCGGCGCTGGGTGGCAGGACGTGGAGGGCCATGCGCGCACCGGCGAAACTCAGGGTCTGGGTGGCGTTGTCGAACCAGAGGAAGGCGGCGTCCAGACCGTCGTCGGATTCGGGCGTGCCCTCGCTGCCATGCACTTGTCCCAGCAGTTCCTTGACGCTGCGGTTGACCGCCGCCAGCAATGCGCCGGGGTCGCGGGGACCGAGCCGTGCGAGGGCCTGGGTCAGTGACGAGGAGGCGATGAGGGTCATGAATGCGCCGGGAACGCCGTGGCCGGTGCAGTCGGCGATCGCGCCGAACCAGCCATCGTGGTACGCGCAGAAGTGATAGAAGTCACCACCGACGACATCCCGCGGTTCCCATAGCAGGACCGCGTCTTCCAGGGTCGACTTGAGGGTATCGCGCGAGGCGCGCAGCATCGAGCGCTGGATAACGCTCGCGTACTCGATGCTCTGCATGATCTGGCGATTCTTCTCGGCCTGCATCGCGGCGACCACCGCCATCAGTTGCAGGCCGCTGCCGAGTCCGGCGAAGCGTCCGTCACGGGTGACGATGAAACCGTCGGACAGGGCCTTTTCGCCGGACTCGACGGTCTTGAAGGTCAGTTCCTCGATGCTCATTCCGGCGTCGACGATCAGCGGCTCCTTGTCCATGAAGGCAATGCAGCTTTTCTTGTCGTACAGCTCGCGATGAAACGGCTTGCTCATCATCGACAGGAAGATGTTGCGATTGATCAGGCCGATGGGACGGGCGTCTTCGACCACTGCCAGGCACACCATTTCCTTCTGCGAACTGAAGGTCTCCATCACCAGGGCGTTGGTGCTGTCGGCCTCGATCGCCGGCATCTGCATGCAGAGATCACCGGCACAACGGTGGTCTCTGGAGCGTTGTGGACGCATGAAGGAGAAGCTTTCTGCACGCATGCTGGGAGTCGCCGGGCAAAGTGAAGGCACAACGCTATCTATCCAATATGACGCTTGTATGACGATCTCGCGTTTGCTCCCCGAACCTGCTGCTTCCTGGCAGAAATGACCTGGCCGGCCTGCGGCTGTGTATCACAGTGTGTACGCAGCATTGGCTGATACATCCCGCGACTTCCTGGCCGGTTGCCCGACACAGAGGGGATACACGCCTGCGATTAACTTTGCTCGTCGAACAGCGCAGCCGGTCGGGCCGCTGATTCGCTCACCCCATCGTTGATCAAGGAGAAGACCCATGAAGAGCAAATACGCCGCCCTCGCAGCCACCCTCGCCATTTCCCTCGGCGCGTTCGCGGTCAATGCCCACGCCGCCGATGACCAGGCGCCCAAGGAGAAGTGCTACGGCGTGTCCAAGGCCGGCCAGAACGATTGCGCCGCCGGTGCCGGCACCTCTTGCGCGGGTACCGCCAAGACCGATTACCAGGGCAACGCCTGGGTCCTGGTGGACAAGGGCACCTGCACCCAGATCAAGACACCCAAGGGCTTCGGCTCCCTGACGGAGCAGCCATGAACCGCACCTGCGGGGCCGTGACCGCCGGCCTCGGCCGGCTGTTGCCCGAGTCCCTGTTGTTGCTGGTGGCCCGGGTCGGGATCGCTTCGGTGTTCTTCCTGTCGGGACGGACCAAGGTCGAGGGCCTGCTGACCATCAAGCCAACGACCTACTTCCTGTTTCGTTCGGAGTACGCATTGCCGCTGGTGTCGCCCGAGTTGGCGGCCCACCTGGCGACCTATGCCGAGCACCTGTTCCCGATCCTGCTGGTGCTGGGGTTGCTGACCCGGCCGGCGGCGCTGGCCCTGCTGGGCATGACGGCGGTGATCGAGGTGTTCGTCTACCCCGACGCCTGGCCGACGCACCTGACCTGGGCTGGCCTGCTGTTGCCACTGATCGCCTACGGCGGCGGCAAGTGGTCGCTGGACGGGCTGTTGCGCCGCGGATCGAACTGACCCGGCGCTCCAACGCCCTCTCAACCGATGATTTTCAACCACAACATCAAGCCATGACGGCTTGAGGAGAAGCAGCATGCGCAAGTTACCCATCCTGGCCCTGAGCGCCCTGGCCCTGGCTGCACCGATGTTCGCCAGTGCCGCGGCGGAGCCGGCCGCGCCGGCAGGTGCCAAGAACATCGTCATCGTCCATGGCTCGTTTGTCGACGGCTCCGGCTGGCGGGTGGTTCACGACATCCTGATCCACAAGGGCTACCACGTCACCGTGGTGCACCAGCCGGCCACCAGCCTGGACGCCGACGTCGCCGCCACCCGGGAAATCCTCGACCAGCAGGTCGGCCCGGTGGTGCTGGTCGGCCACAGTTCCGGCGGCGCGGTGATCGGTATTGCCGGTGACCGCGACAAGGTCAAGGCACTGGTCTATGTCGCCGGCCTGCAACCGGAAGTCGGCGAGACCCTGGGCCAGTTGCTGAGCTCCATGCCGTCGCCGAGCAACGATATCCATGCCACCCGTGACGGCCTGCTGTTCGTCGATCGGGCCAAGTTCGGCGAGGACTTCGCCGCCGACCAGACCACCAACCGCACCGACTTCCTGGCGGCCTCCCAGGTACCGGCCGCTGCCGCGACCTTCGGCACCCAGAACTGGGCGGCCGCCTGGCACAAGAAACCCAGCTACGGGATCGTCGCCACCGATGACAAGGCCCTGAACCCGGACCTGCAGCGCTGGATGTACAAGCGTGCCGGTTCCAAGGTGACCGAGATCAAGGCCAGCCACACCGTGTACATCTCGCAGCCTGAGGCGGTGGCGAAAGTCATCGAGCAGGCCGCGCTGAACGCCAAGTAAATCCACCGACCCACATCGCTTCACCCACTTCATTTATCTGGAGATACACCATGACCACTACCGCTTCCCGCCTGAGCCTCGCCACTGCCGCCGCCCTGATCGCCCTGGCGTCCGCGTCCTTCACCGTCTCGGCCAGTGCCGCCGACAAGGAGCAACCGGGTCGCTGCTACGGCGTCAACAGCTGCAAGGGTGAAAGCCTGTGTGCCACCGCCAAGAACGACTGCAAGGGCCTCAACGGCTGCAAGGGCCAGGGCGTCGTGGTGAAAACCCCGAGCGAGTGCCTGAAGGCCGGCGGCACCCTGACCGAGCCGAAGTAAACACCACAGGGTGAGGGGGCCGATGGGTGAGCCCCCATTGTTCGATCGTTCCCACGCCGAGCGTGGGAACGATCATCACGGGTTGCGGGGGGCACCGACTCACGCACCCGCCCACACTTCTCTCAAGCGAGCACCTGCGATGTCAGTATCCACTTCTTTCTCGGGCTTCGGCCTGGGCCTGCGCAAGGAACACTATCGGGACTTCCTGGAGACCGAGGTTCCGGTCGATTTCGTCGAAGTCATCTCCGAGAACTTCATGGTCGACGGTGGTCAGCCACGACACATCCTGCGCCAGGTCCGCGAGCGGCATCCGGTGGTGCTGCATGGCGTCTCCATGTCCATCGGCTCGGCCGACGGCCTGAACCCGGACTACCTGCGTCGCCTCAGGCAACTGGTCGACGAGATCGACCCGCTGTTCGTTTCCGATCACCTGAGCTGGTCGCGCATCGGCGGCTTCAACTCCCACGACCTGCTGCCGGTACCCTACACCGAAGAGGCGCTGGAGATCGTCTGCCGCAATATTTCCATGGCCCAGGATGTCCTCGGCCGTTCCATGCTGTTCGAAAACCCGTCGAGCTACCTGGCCTTCGACGGTGCCTCGATGACCGAATGGGAGTTCATCGGCGCCATGGCCGAACGCACCGGCTGCGGGCTGTTGCTCGACGTCAACAATGTCTTCGTCAGTGCCAGCAACCACGGTTTCGATGCCCTGGCCTTTCTCGACGGGTTGCCCGCCGACCGCGTGCGGCAGATGCACCTGGCCGGGCACAGCCAGGGCGAGCACCTGCTGATCGATACCCACGACAGTCCGGTTTGTGAAGATGTCTGGGCACTGTATGCCGAGGCGGTGTCGCGGTTCGGCACGGCCGCCACCCTGATCGAGCGCGACGACCACATCCCGCCGCTGGCCGAACTGCTCGCGGAGCTGGACATCGCCCGTTCCATCGGTGCGGCGAATGCCCGTGGCGGACTGCGGAGGGCGGTATGAACCTGGCCCAGTTGCAGCAGCAGTTCCAGCAGTGGCTGGTGACCGGTTCCGACGAGTTTGCCCGCTCCCTCGGGGACGGCCTGGAGGCGGGCCTGGCGGTCTACCAGAACAACTACCGGGCACAGCTGGTAGGTTGCCTGGAGCAGGCATTTGCGCAGGTGCGCCGGTGGATCGGCGACGAGGCCTTTCTCGCGGCGGCGATCGCCCATATCGACCGGCAGCCACCCCATGCCTGGACGCTGGATGCCTACCCCGAGGGCTTCCACGCCAGCCTGGTCGAATTGTTCCCGAACAATCCCGACCTGCATGAACTGGCCTGGATCGAGGCGGCGGTCAATGACGCTTTCGTTGCCGAGGACGCCCAGGCCCTGTCGCTGGACGCCCTGGCGACCATCGATTGGGACACCGCGCGGTTGCGCCTGACACCGTCGTTGCGCAGCCATGCATTGACGACCAATGCCGAACCGATCTGGGCGGCGCTGTGCGAAGAGACACCGCCGCCGGAAAGCGAAATGCTCGCCGAGCCGGGTGGGGTGATCGTCTGGCGTCGGCAGTTCACTTCACGCCTGCGTCCGCTGGAAGCCCTGGAATACCAGGCGCTGCTGCACCTGCAGGCAAATGGCAGTTTCGCCGCCCTGTGCCAGTGGCTGGTCGAGCGTCTCGGCGAGTCCGAGGGCGTCGCGCGGGCCGGTGCGCTGCTGGCCGGCTGGCTCGCCAGCGAACTGATCGTCGCGATCGACTGACCCCCCATTTTCTCTTTGCCAAGGAACTGCATCATGTCCGAGTACCTGTTCAATCGTCGTCGTTTCCTGTTGTCCGCCGCCGCCGGTGCAGCCGCCATCGGCCTGGCCGACGTGCCGTCGGCGCTGGCCTCGACGGGGCAGGGCACGACCCCCCGCACCGGCAAGCCGCTGGCGCACCTGCCTATTCGCCAGGTGCGTACCGACGTGCTGGACATCGGTTATCACGAGACCGGCCCGGAGAACGGTCGCCCGGTGATCCTGCTGCACGGCTTTCCCTACGATATCCACAGTTACGCCGAGGTCGCGCCGTTGCTCGCGGCCCAGGGGTTTCGGGTGATCGTGCCGCACCTGCGTGGACACGGCAGCACCCGTTTCCTCGACAGCGCCACGCCGCGCTCAGGCCAGCAGGCGGCACTCGGCCAGGATGTACTGGACCTGATGAACGAGCTGCATATCCCCGAGGCGGTGCTTGCCGGCTATGACTGGGGCGGTCGTGCGGCCTGCGTCGCGGCGGCGTTGCGGCCAAGCCGCTGCGTGGGGCTGGTGTCGGTCAACGGCTACCTGATCCAGGACATCGCCAAGGCCGCCAGCCCGTTGCCGGCCGAGGTCGAATGGGGGTTGTGGTACCAGCATTATTTCCAGACCGAGCGTGGGCGTGCGGGGCTGGCGGCCAATCGTCGCGACATCGCGCGAATTCTCTGGCGCAACAATTCGCCGACCTGGCACTTCGACGACCCGACCTTCGAGCGGGCGGCCGAGGCGTTCGACAACCCCGATTACGTCGATGTGGTCATTCATTCCTATCGGCACCGCATGGGGCTGGCCGAGGGCGATCCGAACTATGCCGAAGCCGAGCAGAAGCTTGCCCTGTTGCCGGCGCTCGGCGTGCCGACCATCACCCTCGACGGCATGGCCGACGGGGTTGTTCCGGCCACCGATGGCCGGGCGTCCGCGGCCCGCTTCAGCGGGGCGCGCAGCCACCGGCAGGTTCCCGGTGTCGGCCACAACCTGCCCCAGGAGGCGCCCGGGGTCTTCGCCGATGCGGTGGCCGACCTGGTGCATGGCGGCCAATGGCGCACCTGAGCGGGTCCATTTCGAGAGGCCCTTCTCGGCAGACTGTTCTGGATAAGGCGTGATACAACTTTCGTTGGCGATGGTTAGCGGGAGAGGGGTATACAGGCGATCATCGGATCTTGAATGGACGCGTCCAGACCGGCTCGTTTGCAGCCGGCAGGTGCGCGCTGATCATGAAAGTTCGCAGCGCTGCGTACAAGAAACTTGGCTCGGGCCGAGACGTGGTGCTACAAGAGTCGATGAAAACGTCATCCTGTTCAGAGGTCGCCATGAAACGCTGGATCGTCAATAACCGTGGGCTGCTGATCTTTCTCCTGTGTTTCGGCATCTTCCGGACGTCCATGGCGGACTGGAACCCGATCCCCTCGGGTTCCATGCGTCCAACCCTGCTGGAAGGCGACGTGGTGCTGGTCAATCGGCTGGCCTATGACCTCAAGCTGCCCTTGAGCGATATTTCCCTGGCGGCGTTGGCTAACCCGCAGCGCGGTGACGTGGTGACATTCACCTCGCCCAAGGATGGTGTACGGCTGATCAAGCGGCTGGTCGGCGTCCCGGGGGATGTGCTGGAAATGCGTAACGAGGTGCTGTTCGTCAATGGCGTTGCGGCGCACTACAGCGACAATCAGGAAATCACCGAGCCAGGTGGCCATGGCGTGAATATCCCCGGGGTATCGGTAACCGAGGCGTCGGACAACAGCGTGCGCCGGGTGCAGTTTCTGCACGGCGTGGCGGCTGCCCGTGATTTCGGACCAGTCACGGTACCGGCGGACAGCTATTTCATGCTCGGCGACAATCGCGACGACAGCGCCGACTCGCGCTACATCGGCTTCGTGCCACGCCGCCTGCTGATCGGCCGGGCCCACCATATCGTAGTGTCGGCCGACATCCTCGGCCACTGGATGCCACGTCTGGACCGTACCGCCAAGCCGATTCTGTAAAGAGCACAGACATGAAAAGGCCCGCCCCAGAACGGCCTGGAGCGGGCTGGTTGCAGAGCTTGGGACTCAGGGCTGGGTCGACTTGAAGCTCGGCAGCGCCTGCACCTGTTCCCACCACTGGGCAAAGCCCTCGACATCAAACAGCCGCTCGGCATCCGGGGTCTGCGCGATGTAGCTGCAGAACGGTACCAGGTAGAAGTCTGCCAGGGACTGGGTCGGGCCGGCGATGAAGCGGTCCTGGCCCCTGATCTTCATCAGCTCGCGCAGCACCTGGCGCGACTTTTCGATACCGGCCTCGCGGGCAGCCTCGTTCTTGCCGCCGATGAAGTCGGGGAACAGGTGATAACCGGCCACCGCCACCAGCGCGTTGTAACCGTAGGAATCGTAGATGCCGATCGCCATGTTGGCGCGGGCCCGACCCTGGGCGGTGTCCGGCAGCAGCGACGGGCCCGGCAGGACTTCGTTCAGGTAGTGGGTGATGGCACCGGTTTCGATCACCTTGAAGCCGTCATGTTCGAGCACTGGCACCTTGCCGAATGGATGACGCAGCAGGTGTTCGGGGTGATGGGGCTCGCCCTGGATGACGTCCACCGGGACCTGCCGATAGTCCGCGCCTTTTTCGGCGAGAAGCATTCTGACGGTACGGACATAGGTGCTGCCGCTGAAGCCGTAAAGGGTGATGCTCATGCTGATGATCTCCGTGGGGTGGTCAGTCCACCCGTCGTGGGTGACTGAGGACCGGTCTAGTTCATCGCGTCGATGTATCCGGGATGTGTTCGGTGTTCGCGGAAAATCGAGTGAGTGTGTCGCCACGCAGCTGAGACACACTGTGATACATGAACACGGCCAGGAGAGTGGCCGAGAGTCCTCGATCAGGGGTTGACTTCTCTTTTTATATCAGTAACATAGAGGCCATTCCGCAATAGCTCAGTTGGTAGAGCAAATGACTGTTAATCATTGGGTCCCTGGTTCGAGTCCAGGTTGTGGAGCCAGATAGAAGAAAAAACCTGCAGCGATGCAGGTTTTTTTTTGCCCGGAATTCAGGTGGCTGCGGCTGGCGGTCGCCTACAGTCGAGGAAATCAGCATGGCGGAAATACCTCAGCAGGACGATCTGTTTCAGGTGGACAAGCGGCTTTCCCTCAAGCCCGTGATGGACTTCAACGCCTTCCTGCTCCAGGCGTTCGCCGATGGTCCGTGCCAGTGCCAGCGCTGCGCGGCGAACTCGGGTGCCGAGACCGGCTAAGCCTTCCAACACACCTTCGAGTTGGGCAAGGTGGTCAATCGCCAATTTGCCCGGACCACACCGAGTGACGTGTTGCTGGCGCTGAAAAAGGCCTGGCTGTCGTTCTTCAAGACCGATCTGGAAGTGCCCGGCCTGCTGGACCTGCCCCGGGTGCAGGAGTTCGTCAAACCCGAACTGCACATCCGCCTGCGTCCGTTGTTGCTGGCCTCTGGGCTGATCGTGGAGCGGGACGGCGAGTGGCTGCTGCAGGCGGTCGCCGACTGACGCCCAAGCCACTTCCGCGTACGGCACAGTCTCCTGTAGGAGCCGGCTTGCTGGCGATAGCGGTAGGCCAGTTGGCATTTTCATCGACTGACACATCGCAATCGCCAGCAAGCCGGCTCCCACGAGCTATGGCGTCAGTCTTGATCCACTGGCACTGACGGCCGGTAGGGTTTTCCCCATCTTTACTGGCCTGGGTCAAGGTTTTGCACTGCACAACCCCTTAACGTGAATGCGCACCGGTTCACCGCGCGGCGGCGAACCACCACTCTGTGGCCGCCATGCGCGCCCTGTGTGTTGCGGCCAGGCCAGGAAGAGCCCGGCGCAGGGTGGCAGTCCACTCACGTCAATCATGGATGATGCAGAACATGCAGAACCTGGATCGAAAATACGATATCCAGCCGCTTCCCCGCGCGGATATGACCCTCCACCTCAATGGCCAGGACGTGCCCGCGGCAGAAGGCGAGACCGTGCTGTCGGTGTTGCAGTCGGTTGGATTGCGCCAGGTCTCGCGCAATGACCATGGGCAACTGGCCGGTGCCTTCTGCGGCATGGGCGTGTGCCAGAGTTGCCTGGTGTCGATTGATGGCCGGCTCAAGCGCCGGGCCTGCCAGACCCTGGTGAAACCGGGCATGCGTATCGAAACCGGGGTCAGCCGGTTTGCCGCGCTGGAGGTGCTATGAGCCAGCTCCCGGTCATTGTCGGCGGTGGGCCGGCGGGCATGTCCGCCGCCATCGAGCTGGCTCGCCATGGCGTGTCCAGCGTGCTGTTCGAAGAGGCCTCGCGCCTGGGTGGGGTGGTCTATCGCGGTCCCTTGCGCAGCGGGGTCGACCTTGAATACCTGGGCGCGCGCTACAGCTCGACCCTGGAGAAACTGCATGGCGAGTTCGCCACCTGTGCGGACCGGGTCGATGTGCGCCTCAACACCCGCATCGTCGGTGGCGAGGGCGCCCGGACGCTGATGGCGCTGGATGCCGCCGAGTCCCTGTATTCGGTCGAGTATCCGCAACTGTTGCTGGCTTCCGGCTGCCATGAGCGCAACGTGCCGTTTCCCGGCTGGACCCTGCCCGGCGTGATGTTGCTGGGTGGTTTGCAGTTGCAGATCAAGAGTGGCGTGGTCAAGCCACTGGGAGCCACGGTCATCGCCGGTACCGGGCCGCTGCTGCCGCTGGTGGCCTGCCAGCTGCATGCGGCGGGCGTGCCGGTGGCGGGCATCTACGAAGCCAGTGCCTTTGGCCGCATTGCCCGGGAAAGCCTGGCTCTGCTCAACAAACCGCAGATGTTCCTCGATGGCCTGAGCATGCTCGCCTACCTGAAATTGCACGGCATACCGATGCACTATGGCTGGGGCGTGGTCGAGGCGCAGGGCCAGGATGAGCTGGCGCAGGTGACCCTGGCGCCGTACTCCGAGGATTGGCAGCCGGACCTGACCCGTGCGCATCAGGTGGAAGCCCAGACCCTCGCCGTCGGCTACGGCTTCATTCCACGCACCCAGCTCAGCCAGCAGATGGGCCTGGCCCATGCCTTCAATGCCGACGGCTATCTGTGCGCCGAGACCAATATCTGGCAGCAGAGCAGTGAGCCGCATATCCATCTGGCCGGCGACATGGGCGGGATTCGCGGTGGCGAAGCGGCGATGCTGGCTGGGCGAATCGCCGCAGTCTCCATCCTGATGCAGCGTGACGTGCTCGGGGCCGATGCGGCCCTGGCACTGCGCCGGGGCTATCTCGACCGCTTGGCGAAGATCCGCAGGTTCCGCTCCGGCATCGATCGCTATACCCGGCGAGGTACCCGGCAGATCGACCTGGCCAGGCCCGACACGGTGATCTGTCGTTGCGAACACGCGACCCGTGCCGACATCGATCTGGCGCTGTCCCAGGGCGTGCAGGACATGGCCGCGCTGAAGATGCGCACTCGCGTGAGCATGGGCGATTGCCAGGGGCGGATGTGTGTCGGCTATTGCAGCGACCGCCTGCGCGATGCCACCGGGCGCGCCGATGTCGGCTGGTTGCGACCACGCTTTCCCATCGAGCCGATTCCCTTTTCCGCCTTCGAACAACTGGGCAAGGACGCCTGAACCATGAGCAGAACCTATGATGTCGTGATTGCCGGTGGCGGTGTGATCGGTGCTTCCTGCGCCTATCACCTGTCCCGTGAGAAGAACCTGCGGATCGCCCTGATCGACGCCAAGCGTCCGGGTAACGCGACCCGCGCCTCAGCGGGCGGCCTGTGGGCCATCGGTGAGTCGGTCGGCCTGGGTTGCGGGGTGATCTTCTTTCGCATGATGTCCGCCCGGCGTCGTCGCGAGGCCCATGGTGCGGCGGTAGTGGTGGATTCCAGTACCCCGCATATCCTGCCGCAGTCGTTTTTCGACTTCGCCCTGCAGTCCAATGCGTTGTACCCGCAACTGCATCGCGAGTTGCTCGAACGCCATGGCATGGATTGCAAGTTCGAACGCACCGGCCTGAAGTACGTGATCTATGACGAGGAGGATCGCCTCTACGCCGAACATATCGTCTCGCATATTCCGCACCTGGCCGACCAGTTGCGTTGGCTGGACCGCGAGGCCCTGCGTGAGGCCGAGCCGGCGGTCAGCGGCGAGGCGCAAGGTGCGCTGGAGTTCCTCTGCGACCATCAGGTCAGCCCGTTCCGCCTGGCCGATGCCTATACCGAGGGCGCGCGGCAGAACGGTGTCGACCTGTTCTTCAACACCAATGTCACGGATGTGCTGCACCAGGGGGGGCGCGTCAGCGGCGTGCGGACAGCGGAAGAGGGCGAGTTCCATTGCTCGACCCTGATCAACGCCGCAGGAGCCTGGGCTGCCGAACTCAGCCAGCAGGCCACCGGGATCGCGATTCCGGTCAAGCCGGTCAAGGGACAGATCCTCCTGACCGAGCGCATGCCCGGCCTGCTGCGGGGGTGCCTGACCACCAGCGACTGTTACATGGCACAGAAGGACAACGGCGAGATCCTGATCGGCAGCACCACCGAGGACAAGGGGTTCGATGTGAGCACCACCTTCCCCGAAGTGGCCGGGCTGGTGCAGGGCGCCGTGCGCTGCGTACCGGAACTGCAGGGCATCAACCTCAAGCGCTGCTGGGCCGGCCTGCGCCCGGGCTCGCCCGACGAGTTGCCGATCCTCGGGCCGATGGCGGGAGTCGAGGGCTACCTCAACGCCTGCGGGCATTTCCGCACCGGGATCCTGACCTCGGCAATCACCGGGGTGATGCTCGAGCGCCTGGTCAACGAGCAGCCGCTGCCGCTGGATATCACACCGTTCCTGGCGGACCGGTTCGACGCTGCGGCGACTGTGGAGTCAGGGGCGCATAAGACGCTTGAACTCGCCTGAGACCGATTGGGAGCGGGTTGCCGCTCCCAGCCTTCCACTCAGCGAAGCGAGGCCAGGTGTTCTACCGTCTCCGGGTATTTCTCAACCAGCCGGATCAGGGTGGTGGCCTGGGCATTGGGGCGGGCCCGGCCCTGTTCCCAATTCTCCAGGGTGCGGGTATTGGTGCGCAGGTACATGGCGAACACCGCCCGTGACAGTTTCAATTGGGTACGGATCGCCACCAGTTCCTCGGCCCCGAGCGGCTGCAGTTTGCTCAACTGGACCTTGTATAGAATGGAAGACAGGCTTTGTATCTGTTCTTCACCCTAGTCGAGCCCAGGTGGCCATCCTGTCAGTTGTTTCCTAGAGTCGAGTGGCCTTTGGAGATAGCGACAGCGTTGGTCAAGGTTGCGGCCCTTATCCTTCGGGGAGGCCCCCAGGGAGGGTCATACTGACCCGTGTAGTCGATATGACCATTGATCTCCCAGGGTCATAATGACCACGTGCAGGCTGCAGCGCCCTGTTTTCAGGGGGTATGCACTTGGCATGGATGATGAGTGGCAATACGACATTAATCTCCGTCGGAATCATGCCCATGCTGTTCGTACGTGCCAGCCACCACCGCTCCCTGCTCCAGGACAATGCCCGACTGCGTGAAGAACTGGACCAGGCCCGTCAACGCATTGCCATACTCGAGGCCGCCCAGATTGAGGGGGAGCAGCAAGCGGTCCCCGCCGATCAATTGGCCTTCTACCAGGGGCTCGCCGGCAACCTGCTGCTGTTCGGCCGCTCCATCTCCCATGTCGGCGAGTCCTTCGACTATCTCAACCTGCGGCTGGTGGACAACAACCAGCGGGCCACGAGCGTGGCGGCCGCGGCGATCCAGAACCGGCAGAAGTTCGGTGTGCTGCAGGAACAGGCCCATGTCATGGAGGATGGCCTGGCGGACCTCAACGAACAGATTGCGCAACTGGTGATCCGCGCCAGCGAGATCGACCGGATCGTCGGCCTGATCAGTTCCATCGCCAACATGACCAACCTGCTGGCCCTCAACGCGGCCATCGAGGCGGCGCGGGCCGGCGAGTCGGGGCGCGGTTTCGCGGTGGTCGCCAGCGAGATTCGCGACCTGGCGGAAAAGACCGCCAGCGCCACCCAGGACATCATCCGTGAAACCGCCGATATCAAGGCCATGATCGGTGTCGCCCGGGAGGGCATCCAGCAGCAGGCCGGTACCGCCGGCGCCTTTCACAGGCTGACCACCGAGGCGAGCGGGGCGATGTACGAGGTCTACTCGCTGGCCCAGCGCATGCAGCGGGAGATGAACCAGTCCTGCTTCCGGGCCTCCATCGAACAGGCCAACCTGGCCGAGCTGGCGCTGAAGGTTTCGGTCTATGAAGGTGTGCTGGGTGAAGGGCAGGACAGTGCGCTGATCAGCGACCATGATTGCCCGTTCGGACGCTGGTACTACGGCGAAGGCAACCAGCAACTCAAGAGCTACCAGGCCTTCAGCCGCATCGAGCGCCCCCATGGCCTGGTGCATTCGGCGGGCGCCGAGGCGCTGCTGGCCCACCGCGAGGGTCGTCTGGAAGACACCCTCGGCCACCTGGATATCATGGAACGTTCGAATGTGGAGGTGATGGACATCATCAAGCATGTGCTCGCCGAACACGAGCGACGTGAGCAGGCCAGCCTGGCCTGAAACTCAGATCATCGGGTCCCAGCGCTGGGACCAGTCGGTATCGGCCTTGACGATGTCGCGCAGCAGCTCGAAGGCTTTCTGCAGCGCGGCCGAATCCCGCTCGCGGGCATACACCAGGTAGGTCGGGTAGCTGAACTCGGGAGCCTTGGGCACCCGTTCCATCACCCCGCTGTCCAGGTAGCTCTGGACCACGCGGGTGCGGAAGTAGCCGGAGCCGCCGTTACCGAGGATGAACTGCAGGGCTACCGGGCCGAGGTTGAAGCTGGCGGCGGCCCGAGCCTTGTCCGGCAGGGCGGCGTCGTGCTGGCGGCGAAAGCTCTCGCCCCAGTCGATGTACACGTAGGGCTCGGGGTTTTCCGCCAGGCGTACCAGGATCAGCTTTTCCTCCAGCAACTGCTCGACCTGCAGTCCCGGCCAGTAGGTCGGCTGGTAGACCAGTGCAGCATCGAGCACGCCCAGTTCGAGCTGGCGCAGCAGTTGCTCGCCGTCGCGGATTTCCGTGCGCAGGGCGTGGGTCGGAATATGCTCGCGCAGGGCCTTGGCCCAACTGAGGATCAGCGGGTTGCACAGGCTGACTTCGCCGCCGATGTGCAGCACGTTGTTGAAGCCTTCCGGCAGTGGCAGGTCACGGCGGGCGGCATCCCAGGTCTGCACCAGCTGGTTGGCGTAGACCACGAAGGCTTCTCCGTCGGCGGTCAGCCGGGCGCCGGCGCGATTGCGCACGAACAGCCTGGCATCGAGCTGGCTTTCGAGTTTCTGCACCCGGGCGGTGATCGCGGTCTGGGTCACGTGCAGTTTCTCGGCGGCGGCCACCAGGCTGCCGCAGCGGGCGATTTCGAGGAAGGTGCGGGCGAGGTCGATATCCATGGGGTGTCCCGGGGCAAGGGGAGGACAGTGTAATCGCTAACGGTCCGAACGGGTCCATGCCGGCATGGCGTCGGCGCCAGTGGTCACCGGGCGGGTACATAGAACTGTCTGGAAGAACGGTATCGGCGCAGATACCGATTTCGTATAGCGACGATTCGCTGGGGCCGGCAGCTGTCGTATATAGTCAAACGCAGTAGTCCTCCAACTGCTCCTGGCGTGTGGCGGTTCCTGGGTTCCAGGGCCGCGGTGCGGGCCAGGTGTCGGTTTCAGCTGGAGTCGGTCAGCGGCACGCGGGTGCCGGATCGGCCCTGTCGTATTGAATGCATTACCGGGTGTCGTGAGCAGGTGGTCGTGCCGAAAGGTACGTTCCAGCGCCGTCCCTTGCGGACTGTCGTGGAGCGTGTGGCGATCAGACCGACTCGCGAGGCCGTCCGATGAAACTGTTCCTGACGTCTCTGTTTTTGTCCCTCCAGGCCCTGGCCACGGGCGTTGGCGCTGCCGGCTCCGATGCCGTGATCGTGTTGTTGCGGGCCAATCCCCAGGTGGCCGCCACCCGTACACAAGACTCCGACGCGTTGCGCCAGTTGCAGGCCGAGCCCGGTTTTGCCCCGGTGTTCCAATTGCCGGCGGCGCGCTCCGTGGCCGATACCCACGCCTTTGAACGCCATCGCCTGGACCGCTACTACCGGATCACCATCACCGGCCGGTCGGATGCGGATGTCCAGGCATTGCTCGACCAGCTCAAGCTCAACCCGCTGGTGCAACGGGCCTATGTCGAGCCCGAGCCCGTCAGCCTGGAGCAGGGCGAGCCGCCGCGTGTACCGGAGCCGGAGATGGCCCGGCAGGCCGGCCAGCGCAGCACGCCGCCCGACTACATCAGTCGGCAGAACTACCTGATGTCGCCGGAGCCGGTCGAGCCCTACAAGCTTGGCGGGCTGGATGCACTCGCGCTCAGGCGCTATCCGGGTGGGTACGGAGAGAATGTGCGGGTCATTTCCGATGAGATCGACCATTGGGCCTATGATCATGTCGACCTGCCCAAGCCCTTCATCACCCACTGGAAACTGCGTGAGCATGAGGTCGGCCACCACGATACGGCGAGTGCCGGGGTGATGTTCTCCCTGGACAACGACTATGGCACCGTCGGGTTCGTGCCCAGGGCCATGGCCGGCTACACGAAGTTCGGTACTGGCGGTTTGCTGGACCTGGGGCCGCAGTTGAAACCGGGAGACGTGGTGCAGGTCGGGGTTCACTACAGCGTTGGCCGACTGCCGGAGTCGGTCTGTCCGGCGACTCCCTGCTACATGCCGGTTGAATACAGCGACGCCATCCTGGACGAGATCTCCTGGTTGACCCAGGAAAAGGGCGTGCATGTGGTGATCGCCGCCGCCAACGGCAATATCAACCTGGACGATCCGTATTTTGGCGGGCGCTATGATCCGCAACTGCTGGATTCCGGGTCGATCTATGCCGGTGGAGCCTACCCGACGACGGGGGCCCGTGCGTGGTACAGCGAGTACGGCAAGCGTGTCGGGATGTTCAGCTGGGGCTCCAACGTGACCAGCACCAGCTATTCGCCAGCCAACCCGACGACGCTCTATACCCATACCTACAGTGGCACGTCGTCGGCCAACCCGATCCTGGCCGGGGCGGTGGCCCTGATGCAGAGTATCGCCAATGCCAATGGCATCGGCCCGGTACCTCCGAAGATCATGCGCCGGATTCTCCAGGAGACCGGCCACCCCTTGCCCTTTCCCGACAAGAACAAGCCTATCGGAGTGCAGCCGGACCTGAAACTGGCGGTGGAGAAACTCCTGCGCGACTACAGTGGCAGCCCGCCTCTTGGCCAGTTGGCCAGCCCGGGGGAGATCGAGTCACAGTCGTCCTTCACCCTCAAGGTGGTGCTGTCCAACCCCGATGCCCGGCCCGTCGATTACCAATGGCACACCGAGGGCCTGACCGGCACGCCCGGCAATGCCGAGGAAGTTCGCCTGAGCGCGCCCCGGGTGGAGGACGACACCCCGATTCCGATCGCCGTGGATGTCACTCGCGGCGGGCAAACGCTCCGGCTGGAAGATACCTTGCTGGTCAGGAAGGTTGCCAATCAGCCGTTGCCCCCCACGGTGGTCATCGCCGGCCCATCCGCGGTGTCGGCCGGTGCACCGGTGGAACTCGATGCCTCGGCTTCCAGCTCCGCCAACCCCGGGGCCTCGCCGCTGCATTTCGACTGGCGCATCCCCGGCGGTATCGTCGGTGCCGTGCCCGATGGGCCTCGGCTGCGCTTTAGCGCACCGGCATTCGGCAGCACCCCTGAATATCGCTTCGAGGTGACCGTCGATGATGGCCTGGCCAGTGCCAGCCAGACGCACAACCTGCGGATCCTGCCGCCGGTGATTGCGCCGCCGGTGGCGGTGGTGTCCGGTGAAAGCCGGGTCGAGGCAGGCAAGCTGCTCAACCTGTCCGGTACCGGCTCGACCGGCGCCGACCTCAGGTATGCCTGGTCCGCCAGCGGTTTCACTCCGTCCACTTCGACCGCCTCCAGCGCTGCCTTCACGGCGCCTGCCAGCGCCGGCCCGCGTACCGTGGTGCTGACCGTGACCGACTCGCAGAGCCGCACCAGCCGTGCCTCTCACTCGGTCACCGTTACCGCGGGCAGTGGCGGTGGCGATGACTGCGCGCCCAGCGATCCGGCCGCCGGCCAGTACCGGCCATGGGAATCGGCCAAGACCTACGTCGGCGGCGACATGGTGCAATACAACGGCGTGGTCTGGCGGGCTGGCTGGTCGACCCGTGGCATGGCGCCGGACCGGGTCGATGCCTTTGCGCTGGTCAGCAACCTGCCGGTGCCCTGGCAGTCGCGGCCCTACGTCGCGGGCAACCAGGTGATCCACCAGGGCCAGCTGTACCAGGCCAAGTACTGGGTGAACCGGGCACCGCCGGGTGTCGAGTGGACGCTGCTGGGTGAACACGCCTGCCCGTGAGCGTGCGTGGAGCGAGCGCCCCGGTCATGGCCGGGGCATCCTCTCGTCAGTCGCTGAAGACCTGGGCGATCAGCCAGATGTTCGCCGCGCTGATCGCCACGAACAGCAGCCAGGCCAGGCCCTTGGTGTACCAGCGATTGACGAACTCGCCCATCAGGCGCTCGTCACTGGTCATGCGGATCAACGGGTACAGGGCGAACGGCAGTTGCAGGCTCAGCACCACCTGGCTCAGTACCAGCAGCTTGCCGACGGCACCTTCGCCCATCAGCCAGACACCGATGAACGCCGGGATCAGCGCCAGGCCACGGGTGATCAGGCGGCGCTGCCAGCAGGGGATCTTCAGGTTCAGGTAGCCTTCCATGATCACCTGGCCGGCGATGGTGCCGGTGAAGGTCGAACTCTGCCCCGAAGCGAGCAGCGCGATGCCGAACAGGATACTGGCGAAGGCGCCGCCCACCAGCGGATCGAGCAGGTGGTAGGCATCCTGGATCTCTACCACGTCGGTGTGACCGGACTGATGGAAGGCCGCTGCCGCGAGGATCAGGATCGCCGCATTCACCAACAGCGCCAGGGCCAGCGAACCGATGGTGTCGAAGCGTGCCAGGCGCACCGCATCGCGACGGCTTTCGAGGTCCCGGCCGACCAGGCGGGTCTGCACGATCGAGGTATGCAGGTAGAGGTTGTGCGGCATCACCGTGGCGCCGAGGATACCGATCGCCAGGTACAGCGGAGCCGCTTCGCTCAGGGCCGAGACCGATGGCTTGAACCCGCTGAACACGTCCGGCCAATACGGCTTGATCAGTAGCAGCTCGATGAAGAAGCACACGCCGATGGTCGCCACCAGCACCAGCATGATTGCTTCCAGGCGCCGGAAACCACGGTTCTGCAAGGCCAGGATCAGTAGGGTGTCGAAGGCCGTCAGGACGATGCCGAAGGTCAGCGAACAGCCCAGCAGCAGGTGGAAGGCCAGGGCGCAACCGAGCACTTCGGCCAGGTCCGTGGCGATGATGGAGATTTCCGCGAGCAGCCATTGGGCCTTCGCCGAACGGGGGCTGTAGCGGTCGCGACAGAGTTGCGCCAGGTCCCGGCCGGTGGCGATGCCCAGGCGCGAGCACAGGCATTGCACGGCCATGCCGGCCAGGCTCGCCAGCAACACCACGAACAGCAGGCTGTAGCCATAGCGCGAGCCAGCCTCGATCGCCGTGGCCCAGTTGCCCGGGTCCATGTAGCCGATGGAAACCAGCAGCCCGGGGCCGGCGAAGCGCAGCACGCGCTTGAGGAACGGCGCGCCGCTGTCGACTGCGATCGAGCCGTTCACTTCAGAAGGGCAGAAGGGGGCGGTGGCAACTTTCGGCAGGCTGAATTTCACACGGCGATCCAAGGCTTGGGGAATAGGTCCCCCAGCTTAGACGCTTGCAGGCTTCGGCCCAAGCCCGGTGGAGGGTGCCTGGCATCTTGCGGGTACTCCAGTTTGCGCGAACTTGTCGGATTTCAATCTATATAATAATCATTTACATAAATAGATAAAAATCATTTGCGATTAAGCGCCGATCATCCGAGGGGTGGACGCAATGCGTTAGGCAAGGGAGAGGAGCAGCAGGCGCCCGTGGCGGGTTGCGCCACGGGCGGGGGCAAGGCAATCAGGCCTTGGTGTCGATGGAGATGCTGGCGCCGGAGTTGGCGAACTGCTGCAGGTTGAGCATCACGCTGATCGCCCGCTTGTACTCGGGAATCATGACGTTGGCGAACGGCTCGTTCTTGCTCGGACCGCTCTGCAGCGTGCTGATCTGGTTGGCGAAGTAGTCCAGGGCATTGAACTTCTCGTTCGGCTTCTTCTGCGTGCCGGCACTGGACAGCAGGTTCGCCGTGGAAGCGCTGATCAGCCCCTGTTCCTTGAGGATGTCACTGTATTTGGACAGTTGCTCGGGGGTGACCGCCTTCGGATCGAAACCCTGGAACTTCGACTGCAGTTTTTCCTTGGCCATCTTGGCCGTATCGAGCGCCTTCGGGTCCGGCTTGATGTCCTTGAGGACCTCGTCGGTCTTGACCTTCTGCTTGGCGGCTTTTTCCGCGGCGGCGGTCCCCTGCTGGAGTACCCGCGAGCGCATTTCGGTGGCCCAGGCGGTGATCGAACCTACGCTCATACCCGACCTCCAGTGCTCAGGTGGCTGGCGGCCTTGGCGTCCTGCCAGGTTTCTGGTGAGAAAACCATGGGAAATATCCTGTCGAATGTAGGGTTGTTGAAAGAGTTCTAACCCAGTGTATCGACGGGGTAATCAATATATTCAGTTTCGTTACAAACTTCATACAAACGCTGCAGGCCTTGCCATTCAAGGCTGCCAGGGCGTGACGTCGCCGCTGAGCTTACGGTCCAGGAAGCACGCCGCGCTGATCAGTGCCAGGTGGGTGAGTGCCTGTGGGGTGTTGCCCAGGTGCCGGGCCTGGGGATCGAACTCCTCGGCATACAGCCCCAACGGGTTGGCGTAGCGCAGCAACTGTTCGAACTCCAGGTGGGCCTGGTCCACGCGCCCGGCGCGGGCCAGGCACTCGACGTACCAGAACGAGCAGGCGGCGAAGGCGCCTTCGTTGCCCGGCAGGCCATCGATGGGGTGATCATCGTTGCGGTAGCGGTAGACCAGGCCGTCGCGCACCAGGGTCTTCTCTATCGCATCCAGGGTCGCCAGCCAGTGCGGGTCGGTGGCGCCGACGAAGCGTACCAGCGGCATCAGCAGCATTGAGCCGTCCAGGCCGGTGCCGCCGGTGTGCTGGACGAAGTGCCCGCGTTCGGCGTTCCAGAAATTGTTCCAGATATCGTTGTGGATCGCCTGGCGAGCTTCGTCCCAGCGGGCGAATGGCGCCGGCAGCGAGCGTTTGGAGGCCAGGCGGATGGCGCGATCGAGGGCCACCCAGCACATCAGCCGCGAGTGCAGGAAATGGTGCTTGCCACCGCGCATCTCCCAGATGCCGACATCCGGCTTGTTCCAGTTGGCACAGACATGATCGATGACCTGGCCGACGCGCAGCCAACCCTGGTGGGAAATCGCTTCGCCATACTTGTTGGTCAGGTACACCGCATCCATCAGCTCGCCGAAGATATCCAGCTGCACCTGTTCCCACGCCTGGTTGCCGATGCGTACCGGGCGGGCATTGCCGTGGCCGGACAGGTGCGTCAGCTCGACCTCGGGCAGCTCCTGGGTACCGTCGATGGCATACAGGACATTGAGCTTGATGGACTGGTCGCAACCATCGTCGATACGCCGGCGCAGCCAGCGCATGAAATTGTTGGCGACCTCGACATAACCCAGGCGCATGAAGGCGTAGATGGTGAACGAGGCGTCGCGGATCCAGGTGTAGCGATAGTCCCAGTTGCGTTGCCCGCCGGGGCTTTCCGGCAGGCCGAAGGTCGCGGCGGCGAGGATCGCGCCGTGCTTGCGCGAGGTCAGCAGCTTGAGGGCCAGCGCCGAGCGGTTGACCGCTTCGCGCCAGCGGCCACGATAGGTGGACTGGCCGATCCAGTGCTGCCAGAAGGTGATGGTGTGTTGCAGGGCCAGGTGGCCGTCGCCAAGCTTGACCCGTGGGTCGTCGAGGGCGCCGAGGAGGAACTCGGCCTCCTGTCCCTGGCCCAGGTGGAAGCTGGCGATGGCGGCGTTCTGTTCAACCCGCAGTGGTTGGTCGGCGCGCAGGCGCAGGCTCGGTTGGCCCGGTGCGTCGAAGCAGACATCGTCGTCATCCAGGCGGGCCGTGGTCGCGGCGCGGGCATAGTCGTGGCGTACCGCGCAACGCAGGTGGAAGGTGGCCTGGCCGCTGACCACCCGCACGCAACGGACCAGCAGCGGCAGGTCGTCCACGTCGTCGCTGACCGGCAGCAGGTCGGTGATTTCCACCACCGCCTGGGCACTCAGCCAGCGGGTGCGCAGGATGTTGGTGTCGGGCAGGTAGATCTGCTCGCGGCGCGCGTCGGGCAGGTCCGGGGCCAGCTGGAAAATCCCGGCGTCGGGGCTGTCGAGCAGGGCACAGAAGATCGCCGGGCTGTCGAAGGCCGGCCAGCAGAAAAAGTCGACGCTACCCCGGTCGTTGATCAGCGCGGCGCTGCCCATGTCGCCGATGATGCCATGGGCTTCGATGGGGCTCTGGGGTTCGCTGGGGTGATCGGTCATGGCCACGAGACTCCGGGTCGAGGAACAGGCTGCGGTGAGTGCGCGGCTTGGCGGCACTCACTGAGCTGACCGGTTTTGCTCGACGGAAGTTCAGGCCAATGGCGGTTTACTGTCCTGGAGTATCTTCCGGCATGTTTTCCGCTGCGTCGTCCGGCTCCAGGTTGCCACCCAGGTGATCGCCGAGCTTGAGACGGCTTTCCTCGATCCAGCCGGTGAAGTCCTTACCGCCCTTGGCGACGTACATGACCTGGGCCCAATCGTCCTGGGTGCTGGCATAGATGGTGACGCTGTCGCCGGGAATGATGAAGACTTTCTTGTCGAGACAGGCGCTGTTGGGCGCACTGTGAAAATAGACGCGCCCCTGGCCGATGACAGTACCTTCGATAGGGGGACGCCAACTGCCGGCTTCGGCATTGGCCTTGGTATCCAGCGCCGCGCAATCGATCGGCGCCTCGGCGGCTTGGGTCAGGGGCGCAAGGCTCAGCAGCAGGCAGGCAAGGGGTAGCGGCCGGGAAAGGCGTTCCATGCAGGCAGTATCCGTAGGGGAGGGAGGGGGCGATCATAGCCTATCGCCCCGTGGGGTATCACTCGGGCAAGGCAACGGGCGTGAGTACCGGTTGGCCGGAAAAATACGCCAGCAGGTTTTGCGC
This sequence comes from Pseudomonas vanderleydeniana, assembly GCF_014268755.2. Classification (NCBI taxonomy): domain Bacteria; kingdom Pseudomonadati; phylum Pseudomonadota; class Gammaproteobacteria; order Pseudomonadales; family Pseudomonadaceae; genus Pseudomonas; species Pseudomonas vanderleydeniana. Next base: position 2,397,587 of record NZ_CP077093.1, read on the forward strand.
CACCAGGCTGACCGTCGCCTCCGAGGCCTCCGGCGACAGGCCGGCGACGTGGGGTGTCAGCACCACATTGGGCAGCTCCTTGAGCACGTCCGGCACGTTCGGCTCATCGTCGAAGACATCCAGTGCCGCACCGGCGATCCGGCCTTGTTCCAGGGCCGCCACCAGTTCGTCGGTCAGCACCACGCTGGCGCGGGCGATATTGACGATGAAACCCTCAGGCCCCAGGGCGTCCAGCTCCGGTTTGCCGATCAGGCCGTTGGTGGCGGCACCCCCGGGTGTGGCGATGATCAGGAAGTCGGACGCCGCGGCCAGCTCGGCCGGCGTTGCGCAGTAGGCATACTCGATGTCTTCGCGTTGACGGCGATTGTGGTAGCTCACCGACATGCCGAAGCCGAGCGCGGCACGTTGGGCAATCGCCGCGCCGACGGCGCCCATGCCGAGAATGCCCAGGCGCTTGCCGCCCAGCGACGGACGCATCAGCTTGCGCCATTCGCCACGGCGCACCGAGGCGTCGGCCCGAGGGATGTCGCGGACCAGCGACAGCAGCAGGGCCATGGCGTGGTCGGCCACCGACGAGGCGTTGGCGCCGGCGCCGTTGGTCACGACGATGCCGCGCTGCTTCGCCGCGTGCAGGTCGACCTTTTCATAGCCGGCGCCGATCACACAGATGATTTCCAGCAGCGGCAGGGCCGCGATTTCATCGGCGAACAGGCCGAGCGGGCCACGGGTCAGCACGGCCTTGATGCGTCCGCCATGAGCGGCGATGGCTTCGGCGCGCAGGGCGCTGGTGGGGGCGAGGATCAGTTCGAAGCCGTGGCGCTCGATGATCGGCAGGTATTCGTTGACGGTCTCCGTCAACACCAGTACTACGTGGGGCATGCGGCTCTCCGCCAGTTGGCCAGTGAATGTCGGCCAACCTACCGCCGAGGGCCCGCCTGGGCAAGCCTGTCCGTTCATCCTGATTGCACCGGCCCCTGCAGGGGATCGTATTTCAGGCCGGCAGTCCGAGCAGCGCCTTGGGCTCAAGAAAGGCCTCCATCCCGTACGTGCCGTACTCGCGGCCGATCCCCGATTGCTTGAACCCACCGAACGGTGCCTGGGGTTCATGGGCGAGGGTATTGACCAGCACGCGCCCGGCCTCGATCTGTCCGGCGACCCGGCGGGCCCGTTCGATATCGTTGCCCAGTACATAGGCCTGTAGGCCGTATGGCGTGTCGTTGGCGATACGCAGGGCATCGGCCTCGTCACGGTAGGTGATGATCGACAGCACCGGTCCGAATATCTCCTCACGGGCGATGGTCATGTCGTTGGTCACCCCGCTGAACACCGTTGGCCGGACGAACCAGCCGCTGTCCAGGCCCTCGGGCAGGCCTTCGCCGCCGCTCAACAGGCGCGCGTCGCTGTCGAGGCCGATACGGATATAGCGCTGCACTCGCTGCCACTGTTTCTCGCTGACCATCGGCCCGATGTGGGTGTCCGTCGCCCGCGGATCGCCGCTGCGGAATCCGTCGATGACCTTGAGCACGGTCGCTTCGGCTTCTGCCAGGCGCTGCTGCGGGACCAGGATCCGGCTGCCGGCGATGCAGGCCTGGCCGCTGTTCATGAAGCCGGCCTGCAGCGCCAGGGGAATGGCCTGGTCGAAGTCGGCATCGTCGAGGATCAGGACCGGTGATTTGCCGCCAAGCTCCAGGGTGACCCGTTTCAGGGTGTCGGCTGCCGTGCGCAGGAGGTGCTTGCCGACAGCGGTCGAGCCGGTAAAGGAAATCTTCGCCACGTCCGGGTGATCGCTGATCCGCGCGCCGACGGTCTCGCCGCGACCGGTGACGATGTTGAACACCCCGGGTGGCAGCCCGGCCTCATGCAGCGCCTCGGTGACGATGCGGGTCTGCAGTGCACTCATCTCGCTGGGCTTGATCACCGCTGTGCAGCCGGCGGCGATCGCCGCTGCGAGCTTGCCGCAGATGAAGCCGGCATTGCTGTTCCAAGGGGTGATCAGGCCGGCGACCCCGAGCGGTTGCATGCTGACCTGGGCGCTGCAGGCCTGGCGGATGAAGTCGTAGTCCTGCAGGACCCTGGCCGCTTCCTGCAGCACGTTCGCCGCATGCCGGGCCATCCAGCGTGAACGCGAGGTGGGTGCGCCGTATTCCTCGATGATCGCTTCGTTGAGTTGCTCCTCGCGGGCGGCAATGGCCGCGTGCATGCGCAGCAGCATGGCTCCGCGCTCGGCCTTGCCGGTTCGCGAGAAGGCCGGGAAGGCGGCCTTGGCGGCAGCGATCGCCGCATCGGCGTCGTGTTCGTCGGCAAGGCGAACCTGGCCGATGACCTGGGCGGTGGCCGGGTTGAACAGGTCGAACCATTCCTGGCCATGGGGGGCGACAAAGTTGCCGTTGATGTAGATCCGGTCGATGCGGTGCATGGCTGCTCCAGAACGTAGGCGGGTGGTGTCGAATACGGTAAGGGACTAGCATTGGCCTGATAAGTGGGATAACTCGGCATGACTTGATGAGTGATTTGGGATAATGCGCACGTCGGGACTCAGTGAACTGGAAGCGGTGCTGGCGGTGGCCCGCCACCGAAGTTTTCGCGCGGCGGCGGCCGAGCTGGATGTGTCGACCTCGGCATTGAGCCATGCGGTCTCGGCGCTGGAAGGCCGGATCGGTGCCCGGCTGTTCAATCGCACGACCCGCAGCGTGGCGCTGTCCGAGGCCGGGGCGCAGTTCGTCGAGAGTATTTCGCCGGCGCTGTCGACCATTCGCCAGGCCATGGAGCAGGCCGGCAGCCATTCCGGTGTTCCCACGGGCACCTTGCGGATCAACACCTCGACGGGGGCGGCGAACCAGGCGATGTCCTTGTTCATCGAGTACATGCGGCGTTATCCGCAGATGAACGTGGACATCGTCACCGAGAGCAAGCTGATCGATATCGTGGTGGAAGGCTTCGATGCCGGGATTCGCCTGCACGAGAGCGTGCCCCAGGACATGATCGCCATCCCCCTGGGCCTGCCGTTGCGCTTGCTGGTGCTGGGCAGTCCGGAGTACCTGGCGCGACACCCGTTGCCACAGACGCCGAGCGATCTGCACCAGCACCGTTGCATTCGCCTGCGTATGCCGACCGGGCGGATCTACCACTGGGAGCTTTCGCGTCACGGCCAGAGCCTGGAGGTGGATGTGCCGGGCGTGCTGACCCTGGATGAGCCGAGCCTGGTGCTGGAAGCCGCACGGGCCGGGTTGGGGTTGGCTTTCATCTCGCAGTGGAATGCGGCGGCCGATATGGCGGCGGGCACCTTGGTTCCCGTCCTGCAGGACTGGACCCCGCCGCTGGATGGCCTGTCGCTGTACTACCCCGGCCGCCGGCACGTGCCGGCGGGTTTGCGCGCGCTGATCGAACTGATCCGCGAGCGGGGTGGGCAGCCTTTGTGATCATCTGTTGCCTGTGCCGGCCCCTTCGCGGATGAATCCGGCTCCCACAGAGGATAGCAGTGCTCACAAGGTCGGTGAACACCACAAAACCGTGGGAGCCGGATTCATCCGCGAAGGGGCCGGCACCTGTTGGTGGGGGGCGGCGGTCCGGCGCTCCGGTTCATCCGCGAACAGGCCCGCCGCGAACGGCAGGGCTGGGCTCAATGCGCCTCTCCAGCCTTGATCCCGGCGGGCAGCGCCTTGGTCAGCAGTACCGCCAGCATGCTCACCCCCAGGGCGATCCCGACGAGATGGAAGGCGTCGTTGTAGGCCATGATCAGCGCCTGCTGGTGGGTGATTTCACTGAGCTTGCCCAGTGCCGCCGTGTCGCTGCCCAGTTTCTCCGCCAGCAGCGCCAGGCGTTCGGCCACTTGCGGGTTGGCCGGGACGATGGCTTCGCGCAGGTAGTCGAAGTATTCCTTGGTTCGCGCATCGAGCAGGGTGGCGAGCAGGGCGATGCCGATCGCGCCGCCGAGGTTGCGCAGGATGTTGAACAGGCTGGAAGCGGACCCGGCATCCTGGGGCAGGATGTAGGCAGTGGCGATCAGCGAGATGGTCACCATGATCAGTGGCTGGCCGAGGGCGCGGATGATCTGGATCTGGTTGAACTGCGGGCCGGCGAAATCCGGGTTGAGCACCCCCGAGGAAAAACTCGCCAGACCGAACAGGCCAAAACCCAGGGCACAGAGCAGCTTCGGCGAGACGAACTTCATCAGCTTGGGCACCAGCGGAATCAGGAACAGCTGCGGCACGCCCATCCACATGATCACCTCGCCGATCTGCAGGGCGTTGTAGTTCTGGATCTGCGCCAGGTACAGCGGCAGCAGATAGATCGAACCGTACAGGCCGACCCCCATGCCCAGGCTGGCGATACTCGACAGGCCGAAGTTGCGGTTGCGCAGGATACGCAGGTTGATCAGCGGGTTGGACCTGGACAGTTGCAGGATGACGAAGGTGATCAGGCTCAGCAGGGCGATGCTGCCCAGGCTCAGGATCAGTTGTGACTCCAGCCAGTCCTTGCGGTGGCCTTCCTCAAGGAACACCTGCAGGCAGCCCAGGCCGATGCCGAGGCTGACGATACCGGCGTAGTCGGTGCTCTTGAGCAGCTCCCAATGCGCCTCCTTCTTCTCCAGGCCGTAGAGCAGGCCGGCGATCATGATCAGGCCGGGTGGAATGTTGATGTAGAAGATGTATTCCCAGCCCCAGTTCTCCGTCAGCCAGCCGCCCAGGGTCGGGCCGATCGACGGGGCGAAGGTGGCGGTCATGGCGAACATCGCCATGCCCTTGGCACGGTGGTGTTCCGGCAGCTTGATCAGGGTCAGGGTGAACGCCAGCGGGATCAGTGCGCCGCCGGTGAAACCTTGCATGGCGCGGAACACGATCATGCTTTCCAGGTTCCAGGCCATCGAGCACAGCAGTGACGAAGCGAGGAACCCCAGCGAGACCCAGGCCGCCAGGCGCCGGGCCGAGAGCAACTGTACCAGCCAGGCGGTCAGCGGGATCATGATGATCTCCGCGACCAGGTACGAGGTGGAGATCCACGAGCCTTCCTCCAGGGTCGCCGACAGGGCGCCCTGGATGTCCTTGAGCGAGGAGTTGGTGATCTGGATGTCGAGTACGGCCATGAAGGCACCGAGCATCACGCTCATCACCGCGATCCAGTCGCGCCGGGTCGGTTCGCCGACCCGGCGGATCAGCGCATCACCGGCCATCGGCGTGGTCGCGGATGTCGACCTTGACGTAGACCGACATGCCCGGGCGGATCAGGCCGTGCAGCGGGTTGTCGGCGGCGAAGACCAGCTTGACCGGAATCCGCTGCACCACCTTGGTGAAGTTGCCGGTGGCATTGTCCGGCGGCAGCAGGCTGAACTGCGCGCCGGAGGCGGCGAACAGGCTGTCGACGCGGCCCTGGATCGGCGTGTCCTCGTAGGCGTCGAACAGCAGCGTGGCGTTCTGGCCGGGGCGCATGTGGCCGATCTGGGTTTCCTTGAAGTTGGCCTGCACCCAGATGTCCTGGTCCGGCACGATCGACAGCAGGTAGGCGCCGGTCTGTACGTACTGGCCGTTGCGGGCCGCGCGCTGGCCGACCAGGCCGCTGATCGGCGCGCGGATCTCGCTGCGGCTCAGGTTCAGCTCGGCCTGGGCCAGTTCGGCGCGGGCGCTGGCGATCTGGCCGTCAAGGCGCTTGAGCTCGGCCGTCAGGGCGTTGACCTGCTGGCGCTGGCTCTGCAGGTCGGCCTGGGCCTTGGCGACCTGGGAGCGGGCGATGTGGTTGTCGGCGGACAGGCTGGTGACCCGCTCTTCGGAAACGTAGCCCGGCTTGCGCAGGGTCTGGGCCCGCGACAGGTCGAGTTGCGAACGACCCAGGCTGGCCTGGCTGGAGGCGACCTGGGCGTCGGCGGCGGCGATCAGGCTGGCCTGCTGGGTCAGCTTGCTCTGCGCCTGCAGCCGCTCGGCCTCGCGGGTGGCGAGGGTGGCATTGGCCCGCTCGACGGCGAGCTGGAAGTCGGCACCTTCGAGCCGCACCAGCAACTGGCCCTGCTCGACATGCTGGTTGTCGGCTACCAGCACCTGGTCGATGCGTGCCGCAAGCTGGCTGGAGACCCGGGTAATCTCGCCCTGGACATAGGCGTTATCGGTGCTTTCATAAAAGCGCCCGTGCCAGAACCACTCGGCGAAGAAGCCGAGGGCGATCAGCAGGACAAGCAGCAGGAACACGAACAGGCGGCGTTTGAGTTGGGCGGGCATGGGCAGGCAACGATCAGGGTAATTAGTGAACTTCTCGGTAGACAAATCTGGCACAGCGCAATTAGTGGGTAAATGCCAGCAACGGATAAAGCCCGGTTTTAGTGGCCTGGCGCCATTTTTAGACCGAAGCTTGGCTTATATGCCCTCTGCCTGCCGCCCATGCTGGAGACGAGGGCGGTCGGCCTGTTACCATTCGCCCTTTGTTTTATCTCTATTTCGAGACCACCCATGACCACTGTCCGCACTCGCATCGCGCCATCCCCGACCGGCGATCCCCACGTTGGTACCGCCTACATCGCCCTGTTCAACTACTGCTTTGCCAAGCAGCACGGTGGCGAGTTCATCCTGCGGATCGAAGATACCGACCAGTTGCGTTCGACCCGCGAGTCCGAACAGCAGATTTTCGATGCGCTGAACTGGCTGGGCATCACCTGGGCCGAAGGTCCGGACGTCGGTGGTCCGCATGGCCCGTACCGGCAGAGCGAGCGGAGCGAGATCTACAAGAAGTACACCCAGCAGCTGGTCGACATGGGCCATGCCTTCCCGTGCTTCTGCACTGCCGAAGAGCTGGACCAGATGCGTGCCGAGCAGATCGCCCGTGGCGAGACCCCGCGCTACGACGGTCGTGCGCTGTTGCTGTCGAAAGAGGAGGTGGCCCGTCGCCTGGCCGCCGGCGAACCCCATGTGATCCGCATGAAGGTGCCGAGCGAGGGTGTCTGCGTGGTGCCGGACATGCTGCGTGGCGATGTCGAGATTCCGTGGGACCGCATGGACATGCAGGTGCTGATGAAGACCGATGGCCTGCCGACCTACTTCCTGGCCAACGTGGTCGACGACCACCTGATGGGCATCACCCACGTGCTGCGTGGTGAAGAGTGGCTGCCATCGGCACCCAAGCTGATCCTGCTCTACGAATACTTCGGCTGGGAACAACCGAAGCTGTGCTACATGCCGCTGCTGCGCAACCCGGACAAGAGCAAGCTGTCCAAGCGCAAGAACCCGACCTCGGTGACCTTCTACGAGCGCATGGGCTTCATGCCCCAGGCAATGCTCAACTACCTGGGCCGCATGGGCTGGTCGATGCCGGACGAGCGCGAGAAGTTCTCGCTGCAGGAAATGGTCGACAACTTCGACCTGTCCCGCGTCTCCCTGGGCGGGCCGATCTTCGATATCGAGAAGCTGTCCTGGCTCAATGGCCAGTGGCTGCGCGACCTGCCGGTGGAAGAGTTCGCCAGCCGCGTGCAGAACTGGGCGTTCAACCCCGAGTACCTGATGAAGATCGCGCCGCTGGTGCAGAGCCGCGTCGAGACCTTCAGCCAGGTCGCGCCACTGGCGAATTTCTTCTTTGCCGGCAGCCTGCCGCTGGATCCCAAGCTGTTCGAACACAAGAAGCTGTCGCCGGAAGATGTGCGCAAGCTGATGCAACTGATCCTGTGGAAGCTGGAAAGCCTGCGCCAGTGGGAGAAGGACAGCATCACCGCGACCATCCAGGCCGTGGTCGATGCCCTGGAGCTGAAGCTGCGTGATGCCATGCCGCTGATCTTCGCCTCGATCACCGGGCAGGCCAGCTCGGTATCGGTGCTCGATGCGATGGAAATCCTTGGTCCGGACCTGACGCGTTTCCGTCTGCGCCAGGCGCTGGAGCTGCTGGGTGGCGTGTCGAAGAAAGAAAACAAGGAATGGGAAAAGCTGCTGGGCACCATCGCCTGAGTGAGCGCCTGAGCCGGTAGTGGCCACGCCGCAGCCGTATTCATCGGTTGCAGGTGTGGCCAACAACCCCCGGTTTTCCGGGGGATTGCGGTAAGTGATTGTTATCGCGGAAAAAATTTTTGAAAAATGTTCAAAAAAAGTTTGACAGGGGAGTGGGTCGCACTTAATATGCGCCCCGTCCACAAGACAACACGGAAACACAGCGACAACGCTGAGATGAAGTGAAGTCTGACACTGTGGGGCTATAGCTCAGCTGGGAGAGCGCTTGCATGGCATGCAAGAGGTCGACGGTTCGATCCCGTCTAGCTCCACCAAATTAGAAGCTTCAGGTTGCGCTACACTGACCTGGAGTTTGTACCGCGAATCGGAACCAGCGCCGATAGGGTACACAAGGGTTACGTCCCCTTCGTCTAGTGGCCTAGGACACCGCCCTTTCACGGCGGTAACAGGGGTTCGAGTCCCCTAGGGGACGCCAGTTTCACACAAGTTACATTGCAGGTTGATGTCGCTGCGCCGCGAGGCGAAAAATCTGGGGCTATAGCTCAGCTGGGAGAGCGCCTGCATGGCATGCAGGAGGTCAGCGGTTCGATCCCGCTTAGCTCCACCAATTTAGGTTCAAGGTCTGGCCACACCGGCCTTGAATCGATGTTGCAGGATACCGCAGGTGCATGAGTCACCAGGCGGTAGAAAGTCGCCAAAAGCCGACTCCTGTAATGTTAGAAGGGTTTGCGTCCCCTTCGTCTAGTGGCCTAGGACACCGCCCTTTCACGGCGGTAACAGGGGTTCGAGTCCCCTAGGGGACGCCACGATTGCCCGCTCTGCGGGATTTTTAAGGGTCATTCATCATTGAATGGCCCTTTTGTTTTTCCGGCGTTTATCCCTTTCGCCCTGAGTCCTGAATCCCCTTTCGCACTGTTCAGACGGACCAATGGTCATGCAAAGCCCTTGCGAAAAAATATTATGAGAATAATATTCTCGAGGTAATAGCTGGAGATGGCAATGAACGACAAAAAGGCCCAGACCCGTGAACGCATCCTGCAGGCTGCCAGCGCCGCGCTGATCCAGCATGGCCCGGCCGAGCCGAGTGTCAGTGAAGTGATGGCGGCCGCCGGCTTGACCGTGGGTGGCTTCTACGCGCATTTCGAGAGCAAGGATGCGTTGATGCTCGAGGCATTCAAGCAACTGCTCGCGCAACGGCGGGCGAAGATCGAAGAAGTCGACAATGAATTGGATGGCGAGGCGCGACGCGCCCTGATCGCGGCGTTCTACCTGTCGCGCAAGCACCGCGATGCTGTCGACCATGCCTGCCCGCTGCCGGCGGTGATAGGGGAAATCGGCAGCCTGCCGGCGTGCTTTCGCGAGGCGCTCAACGAACATGTGGAATTGATGGTCGCACAACTGGCGGCCAGCCCCGAGGACACCGACAAGGCCCTCGCCGATATCGCCCTGATGATCGGTGGCCTGGCCGTGGCCCGGGCGCTGGGGCCCGGGGAGCTGTCCGATCGATTGCTGCGCGCGGCCAAGTCGGCGGTGCGCTGAAGGTTTCGAACTGCCCTGAGGGGATATCCGATGAATACTTTGCACTGGATTCGTGGCATCAACGGCACCTTGGGGCGAGTGGCACCCGAGGTTGCGGCGAGTCGGATGCGTCAGGTGTTCATGACGCCCCGCGAGCGTTCGCCGCGGGACTGGGAGCTGCCATTGCTGGCGACGGCGGAAAGGATCACCCTGCGCTTCGGCTTGTCCGCACTGCGTTGGGGGCAGGGGCCGACCGTGCTGCTGATGCATGGCTGGGAAGGGCGGCCGACCCAGTTCGCCAGCCTGATCGAGGCCCTGGTGGCGGCCGGTTATACCGCCGTGGCGCTCGACGGGCCGGCCCATGGCCAGTCGCCCGGGCATGAGGCGAACGTGGTGGCATTCGCCCGCGCGCTGCTCGAGGCGGCGGCCGAGTTGCCAGCGCTGAGGGCCGTGATCGGTCATTCCATGGGCGGTGCCAGCGCGATGCTGGCGACCCAGCTCGGGCTGCGTACCGAGGCGCTGGTCAGTATTGCCGCTCCGGCGCGAGTGCTGGGCGTGCTGCGCGGCTTCGCCCGCTACGTCGGATTGCCGCCACGGGCGCGCTCGGCATTCATCCGGGCCGTCGAGCGCAATGTCGGCATGCGGGCCGAGCACCTGGACATCGAGCACTACCAGATGGACATGCCGGGGCTGATCGTCCATGCCGAGGACGATCAACTGGTGGCGGTCGATGAATCACGGCGTATTCACGAGGCCTGGTTCGACAGCCGTCTGCTGCGCCTCGACAGTGGCGGCCACCAGCGGGTGCTGGCCGATCCACGGGTGATCGACGGTGTGCTCGCGCTGTTGGCCAGCCTTGGCGTGGCGCAGCGCCAGTCGGCCTGATCCGTTACACTGCCCCGGTCTTTGAATCGACCGGGAGCGGTACATGAGCTGGGATCTGGCGACACCCTTCATCCTCGACCTGCAGGTGGCCGCCGAGGATATCGACGGCCTCGGGCACGCCAACAACGCGGTGTATGTCACCTGGCTGGAGCGCTGCGCCTGGCGGCACTCCCAGCGCCTGGGGCTGGACCTCACCGAATATCGCCGGCTGGATCGGGCGATGGCGGTGGTGCGTCACGAGATCGACTACCTGGCGGCCGCCTATGAAGGCGACGAACTGCAATTGGCGACCTGGATCGTCGATTGGGACCAGCGCCTGAAAATGACCCGGCGCTTCCAGCTGGTGCGGCCCAGCGATAACCTGACCCTGCTGCGTGCGCAAACCACGTTCGTCTGTATCGAGCTCTCAAGTGGCAAGCCCAGGCGCATGCCGGAGGAGTTTATCCAGGGCTACGGGCCAGCGGTGCAACCGGTCTGAAGGTGTACCGGTTTTACCCGGAACCCCGTAAACTGCCGCGCCTTTCGATATCCGCCTTTTTTGATGAGAGTCACCCATGCAAATTGCCCTGGCGCCCATGGAGGGGTTGGTCGATAACATCCTGCGCGATGTCCTGACGCGCGTGGGCGGCATCGACTGGTGCGTCACGGAGTTCATCCGCATCAACGATTCGCTGCTGACGCCGGCCTACTACCACAAGTTCGCCCCCGAACTGCTCACCGAGGCCCGTACGGCGGCTGGTGTGCCGCTGCGCGTGCAGTTGCTCGGCTCCGATCCGGTGTGCCTGGCCGAAAACGCGGCGTTGGCCTGTGAGCTGGGCTCGCAGGTGATCGACCTGAACTTCGGCTGCCCGGCCAAGACCGTGAACAAGTCCCGGGGCGGGGCGGTGCTGCTCAAGGAGCCGGAACTGCTCAACAGCATCGTCGAGCATGTACGCCGGGCGGTGCCGGTGCACATTCCGGTGACGGCGAAGATGCGCCTCGGTTTCGACAGCCCGGATGGGGCGCTGGTCTGCGGTACGGCCCTGGCCGAAGGTGGTGCGTCGCAGATCGTCGTGCATGCCCGGACCAAGGTCGATGGCTACAAGCCGCCGGCCCACTGGGAGTGGGTGGCGCGGGTGCAGGACGTGGTCAAGGTGCCGGTGTTCGCCAACGGCGACATCTGGTCGCTGGAAGACTGGCGGCGCTGCCGCGAAGTCAGTGGCGCCCAGGACTTCATGCTCGGTCGTGGCCTGGTGTCGCGTCCGGACCTGGCCCGGCAGATCGCCGCGGAAAAGGCCGGTGAAGAGGTGGTCGAGATGAGCTGGGCCGAATTGTTGCCGCTGCTCCAGGACTTCTGGCTCCAGGCTCGGGCGCAGCTTACGCCACGCCAGGCGCCGGGCCGGCTCAAGCAGTGGCTGGCAATGCTGACGCGCAACTACCCGGAGGCGGTCGAGTTGTTCGGCCTCGTGCGCCGCGAGACTGATTGCGACACGGTCAGCCGCCTGTTGCAGGTGCCTCTGTCCGAGGCCGCCTGAAAGCGGCGGCCGAAAAAATTTCCGACAATCTCTTGAAATGCGTTTGGGCGTTCCTATCTAAGGGGTACGCGATGCCGAATTCGGGTCGCGAATCAAACCACTCGCTGAATTTCAGGAGATTGACATGACTACCGCATTTTCCCTGGCTCCACTGTTCCGTTCCTCCGTGGGTTTCGACCGTTTCAACGACCTGTTCGAAACTGCGCTGCGTAACGAGCCGGGCAGCAGCTACCCTCCCTACAACGTTGAAAAACACGGCGAAGACCAGTACCGCATCGTCGTTGCGGCCGCCGGTTTCCAGGAAGAAGACCTGGAGTTGCAGGTTGAGAAGGGTGTGCTGACCGTCAGTGGCGGCAAGCGTGAACCCAAGGCTGAACACGTCAGCTACCTGCACCAGGGCATCGCCCAGCGTGCCTTCAAGCTGTCCTTCCGCCTGGCCGACCATATCGAGGTCAAGGCTGCCGGCCTGAGCAACGGTCTGCTGAACATCGACCTGCTGCGGGTCGTGCCGGAAGAGGCGAAAGCCAAGCGCATCCCGATCGGTGGGACGCAGCAACCGGCTCTGCAGCACTAAGCTCGAGCCTGCAAGACAAAACCCCGCCTCGGCGGGGTTTTGTATTTTTTGGGGTTGGCACCTTGGGTGAGTGGGGGTCTTGAGATCGATGCATCCCTGGTACAGGTGGCAACCGAGGCTTTCGAGGGACATCAGTTGCTCCGGCAACTCCACCCCTTTGGCAGTTATCATCAGCCCCAGGCTGTGGGCCATGGCGACTTGTGGCGAGCGGGCTTGCCCGCGCTGGGCTGCGAGGCAGCCCCAAACCGGCTTCCCCGGTACGCCAGGCAGAATGGGGTCGCGGGTTTCAGGGCCGCTTCGCGCCCCAGCGCGGGCAAGCCCGCTCGCCACACAAGCCTGCCCGCCACACAAGCCCGCTCGCCACATAGGTCCGTTCACCACACAAGTCCGTTCCACCCATCACCAGGATGCTAACCCCAAGAACCCAGCACGGGGATGCTCACCCGAGGAGCTTCTTGAAATCCTCCAGTGGTAGCGGCCGGCTGTGCAGGTAGCCCTGGTAGAGGTGGCAGCCCAGGCCTTCGAGAAACATCAGTTGCTCGGGCAACTCCACGCCTTCGGCAATCACCATCAGCCCCAGGCTGCGAGCCATGGCGACGATCGCGCGGATGATTTCCGCGTCGTTGGGGTCGTGGGTCGCGTCGCGGACGAACGACTGGTCGATCTTCAGCGCGTCCACCGGCAGGCGCTTGAGATAGGTCAGCGACGAATAGCCGGTGCCGAAGTCGTCCATGGCGAAACTCACGCCGAGCTTGTTCAGGCGACGCATCTTGCTGATGGTGTCCTCCATGTTCTGGATCACGATGCCTTCGGTAATTTCCAGCTTGAGCATCGAGGACGGCACGTTGTGCCTTAGCAGGCAGCGCTCCACCCGCTCGACGAAATCGGCCTGGCGGAACTGCCGCGGGCTGATGTTCACGCACAGGCTGAAGGAGTGCACGATCAGCCCCTCGCGCAACAGTACGCCGAAGGCCTCGCAGGCATGGTCGAGAATCCAGGTGCCGACTTCGAGGATCAGGCCGCTGTCCTCCAGGACCTTGATGAACTCGGTGGGTGATTGCGCGCCCAGTTCCGGGTGATGCCAGCGCACCAGCGCCTCGGCACCGATGATGTTGTTGTCGCGGGCATCCACCTGCGGCTGGAAATGCACGCTGAATTCGCCGCGCGAGAGCGCCTGGCGCAGGTCATTCTCCATGCGCAGACGCTCGCTGGCGGCTTTCTGCATGGTGCTGTGGAACATCTGGGTGATGTTGCGCCCGGAGTCCTTGGCCCGGTACAGCGCGATATCCGCGCGCTTGAGCAGGTCGGCCGGGGTCGAGCCGTGGTCGGGGATCAGTGCCACGCCAATGCTCGGCGTCACCTGCAGGCGCTGGCCGTCGAGGAACATCGGCTCGGCCAGCAATTCGCGGATGGTATCCGCCAGGTCATGGACCTTTTGCGTCACTTCGTTGCGCGAGCCTTCCAGGCCGCTGAGCAGCACCACGAACTCGTCGCCACCGAGCCGTGCCACGGTGTCCTCGATGCGGACACTGGCCTCCAGGCGCGCGGTGATCACCTTGAGCACGGTGTCGCCCACCGGGTGGCCGAGGGAGTCGTTGATGTGCTTGAAGTGGTCCAGGTCGAGAAACAGCAGGGCGCCGCGCAGGTTGTGGCGCTTGAGCAGGGCGATCTGCTGGCTCAGGCGGTCGGTCAGCATGGCCCGGTTGGGCAGGTTGGTCAGCGGGTCGTGATAGGCCAGGTGGCGGATCTGCGCCTGGGCATTTTTCAGCAGGCTGATGTCCCGGGCGGTCAGTAGCAGGCAGGCGGTCTCGTTGAGGGTGATCGGCTCGACCGAGATTTCCACCGTCAGTATGTCGCCACGCTTGTTGCGCCCGAGCATGTCGCGATGGGGGACGTGGCCGCGCTCCTTGAGTTCATCGAGCAGGGAACTGCGTTCCTTGTGGTCGGCCCAGATACCGATCTCATACACGGTGCGGCCAATGACCTCGCTGTTGGAGTAGCCGGTCAACCGGCAGAAGCCGTCGTTGACCTCCAGGTAGCGCCCGCTCTGGCGCTCGATGATGGTGATGGCGTCGGGGCTGGAGTGGAAGGCCTTGGCGAATTTCTCCTCGCTGGCCTTGAGCGCGGCCTCGGCCCGTTGTTGCTGGGTGATGTCGCGCAGGGTGGTGACGATGCAGGGGCGTTGCTCGACTTCGATCTGCCGGCTGTTGATCACGCAGGTCAGGGCCTGGCCGCTCTTGTGGTGTACGACTACGGCGACATTGTTCAGCGCCTGGTCGCGGATCACCTGCTGGATGCGTTGCAGGCGTTTGGCCGAGTCCTCCCAGAGGCCAATCTGGTCGGCGCTGCGGTGGCGGATCTCGTCGAGGCTCCAGCCGAAGGTCTGGGTGAAGGCCGGGTTGATCTCGATGAACTGGCCGGTGTCCTGCAACGTCACGCAGATCGGGTCCGGGCTGGCCTGGAACAGGCTGGCGAATTTCTCTTCCGAGGCCTGCAGGCGCTGTTCGCGCTCCACCTGTTCGGTAATGTCGAGCAGGGTGCCGGCCATGCGCAGCGGCTTGCCCTCGTTGTCGCGATAGAGTCGGGCGCGGCTTTCCAGGTAGCGCGAGGTGCCATTGTCCAGCTGGACCCGATAGGTCACCTGGTAGTTGCCCGCCGGGCCTTCGCGCAAGCTGTGGTAGGCCTCGCGCATGTTTTCGCGTTCTTCGGGCGGCACACCGTCGAAAAAGGCATCGAAGGATTCGTGGAACGGTTGTGGTTCCAGGCCGTGCAGCTGTGCTGCGCGTGCCGAGCCATAAAGCATGCCGCTGGGGATGTGCCAGTCCCAGGTGCCCAATTGGGCTGAATCCAGGGCCAGGTCGAGCCGCTCCTGGCTGTCCTTGAGGGCCTGTTCGGCATTGTTGCGCTCGGTGGTGTCGAGAAAGGTGCTGAGCAGGTAGGCCTGGCCTTCGAGTTCGACCCGCTGGGCGCTGAGGATGCCATCGTGGATCTGGCCATTGCTGGCGCGGAACTGGACCTCCTGGCTGACCGACTCGCCCCGGGTGCGCAGGGCCTGGACCAGTCGCCCGCGCTCTTCCGGATGGACCCACAGGCCCAGTTCCAGGGTGGTCATGCCGATCACCTGCAGGGCCGGCCAGCCGAACAGGCTTTCGAAATACTGGTTGGCCTCGCTGATCAGGCCGTCCTCCTCGCGGGTCAGCAGCACCATGTTGGGGCTCAGGTGAAACAGCGTGGCGAAGCGTTTTTCCGAGCTGCTCAGGGCCTGTTCGCGCTGGCGTTGCTGGGTGACTTCGCGGATCACCCCGATCATCCGTGACTTGCCGTTCTTGTCCGGCAGCAGGCTGCCGCTGATCTCCAGCCAATGCAGGCTGCCGTCCGGCCAGCGGATGCGGTGGTGCATGGCCTGTTCCACCGGTTCGCCGGCCAGCACGGCACGAAAGGTGCGTAGCGTGCGGGCACGATCCTCGGCCGGCAGCAGGTCGAGGTAGTCGACATCCTTGGGCAGCGGCTGGTGCGGGTCGAAGCCGAACAGCGCCTGGGTACCGCGGGACCAGCTGACCTGGCCGCTCTCGATATCCCAGGACCAGGCTCCCAGGCGGGCGCCATTGAGGGCGGCCAGTAACTGCGGGGCGCTTTCCCAGCTTTTTTCCGACTCGTGAGGGTCGAGAGCATGGATGCGCGGCAAGGGCGGAATACGACTAGCGTTCTTGGGCATCAACGGCAGTCCTTGGGTGAAAGGCACGTTATTGCCGCAAGAGGCCTGGGCTGAGGCAGGGCCGGCTTATGCCGCAGGGGGCGGCAAATCCGTCTGCGCATCCAGTAAGGCCATGAAGGCCCGTGCGGCATTCGACAGCGTCCGTTCGGTATGCAGGATATAGCCTAGCTGGCGAGTGAGCTGTATGCCCGGTAAAGGTATGCGCGCGACCTGTTCGTCGAGCATGGTGCGTGGCAGCACGCTCCAGGCCAGGCCGATCGACACCATCATCTTGATGGTCTCCAGGTAGTTGGTGCTCATGGCGATGTTCGGCGTCAGGCCCTGGGCCTCGAACAGGCGCTGGACGATGTGATGGGTGAAGGTGTTGCCGCCGGGGAAGACCGCCGGTCGGTGAGCGATATCGCCCAGACTGACGGTATCGTTGCTGACCAGCGGATGTTCGGGAGCGACGACGAAGTCCAGCGGGTCGTCCCATACCGGAACGGCGCGGACCAGGTGGTGGGGTTCCGGCGCCAGGGTGATGACGGCCAGTTCCGCTCGTCCGTGAAGAATTTCCTCGTAGGCGACTTCCGAATCGAGGAACTGAATGTCCAGCGCTACCTGTGGGTACTGCCGGGTATAGGCACGCAATAGCGGCGGCAGGCGGTGCAGGCCAATGTGGTGGCTGGTGGCCAGTGTCAGGCGCCCGCTGACCTCGCCGGTCAGATTGGTCAGGGCCCGGCGGGTGTCGTCGAGCACGTTGAGAATCTGGTAGGCCCGGGGTAGCAGGGCGCGGCCGGCCTCGGTCAGGCCGACCTCGCGGCCCAGTCGGTCGAACAGCCGGACGTTCAGTTGCTGCTCCAGGCCGGCGATCCGTTTGCTGATCGCCGGCTGGGTCAGGTGCAGGCGTTCGCCGGCGCCGGAGAAGCTGCCGGTTTCGGCAATCGCGATAAAGGCGTTGAGGTTGGCCAGATCCATGATCGGTATTCCAGATGGCTATCCAAAGCATAAAAATTATGAATTTGAGTTATTCACTCTAACCTCATAGCATCGACCTCACAAGCCAAAGGGTTATTGAGAACTGTCATCAATAGACCCGGGGCATAGAAACAAGCTGATGAGGAAACGTCTGATGGCTGGCAAAACGCTTTACGACAAGCTTTGGGAATCCCATGAAGTGAAACGGCGCGATGATGGGTCGTCGCTGATCTACATCGACCGTCACATCATTCACGAAGTGACCTCGCCACAAGCGTTCGAAGGCCTCAAGCTGGCCGGCCGCAAGCCATGGCGGGTCGACTCGATCGTCGCCACGCCCGATCACAACGTACCGACCACCCCTGAGCGCAAGGGCGGCATCGAGGCGATCGCCGACCAGGTGTCGCGTATCCAGGTGCAGACCCTCGACGACTACTGCGACGAATTTGGCATCACCGAATTCAAGATGAACGACGTGCGCCAGGGCATCGTCCACGTGATCGGCCCGGAGCAGGGCGCGACCTTGCCGGGCATGACCGTGGTCTGCGGTGACTCCCATACCTCGACCCACGGTGCCTTCGGCGCCCTGGCCCATGGTATCGGCACCTCCGAGGTCGAGCACGTGTTTGCCACCCAGTGCCTCGTCGCCAAGAAAATGAAGAACATGCTGGTTCGTGTCGAAGGGCAGTTGCCGATCGGCGTGACCGCCAAGGACATCGTGCTCGCCGTCATTGGCAAGATCGGCACCGCCGGCGGTAACGGCCATGCCATCGAGTTCGCCGGCAGTGCGATCCGCGACCTGTCCATCGAAGGCCGCATGACCATCTGCAACATGTCCATCGAAGCCGGTGCCCGCGTGGGCCTGGTGGCGACGGACGAAAAGACCGTCGCCTACGTCAAGGACCGTCCGTTCGCCCCGAAAGGCGCGGAATGGGACCTGGCCGTGGAAGCCTGGAAGGACCTGGTCTCCGATGCCGATGCGGTGTTCGACACCGTGGTCGAGCTCGATGCCGCCCAGATCAAGCCACAGGTCAGCTGGGGCACCTCGCCGGAGATGGTGCTCGCCGTCGACCAGAACGTGCCGGACCCGGCGCAAGAGCCGGACCTGGTCAAGCGTGGTTCCATCGAGCGTGCACTCAAGTACATGGGCCTGACCGCCAGCCAGGCGATCACCGATATCCAGCTGGATCGGGTGTTCATCGGTTCCTGCACCAACTCGCGCATCGAAGACCTGCGTGCTGCCGCGCAAGTTGCCAAGGGCCGCAAGGTGGCCGCGACGATCAAGCAGGCGCTGGTCGTACCGGGCTCGGGCCTGGTGAAGGCCCAGGCCGAAGCGGAAGGCCTGGACAAGATTTTCCTCGAAGCCGGCTTCGAGTGGCGTGAACCGGGCTGCTCGATGTGCCTGGCGATGAACCCGGACCGCCTGGAAAGCGGCGAGCACTGCGCCTCGACGTCCAACCGCAACTTCGAAGGGCGCCAGGGTGCCGGTGGGCGTACCCACCTGGTCAGCCCGGCCATGGCCGCGGCGGCTGCCATCAACGGCCGTTTCATCGACGTTCGCGAATTGATCTGAGGAAAACCAACATGAAAGCCTTTACCCAGCACACCGGTCTCGTCGCGCCCCTGGATCGCGCCAACGTCGACACCGATCAGATCATTCCCAAGCAGTTCCTCAAATCGATCAAGCGCACCGGTTTCGGTCCGAACCTGTTCGACGAGTGGCGCTACCTGGACGTCGGTTATGCCTACCAGGACAACTCCAAGCGTCCGCTGAACAAGGATTTCGTACTCAACGCCGAGCGCTACCAGGGTGCCAGCGTGCTGCTGGCGCGGGAAAACTTCGGTTGCGGTTCCAGCCGTGAGCACGCGCCGTGGGCGTTGGACGAGTATGGTTTCCGCAGCATCATCGCGCCGAGCTATGCCGACATTTTCTTCAACAACAGCTTCAAGAACGGCCTGTTGCCGATCATTCTCAGCGAGAGCGAAGTCGACGAGCTGTTCCAGCAGGTCGAGGCCACTCCGGGCTACCAGCTGACCGTCGATCTCGCGGCCCAGACCGTGACCCGTCCGGACGGCAAGGTCTATCACTTCGAAGTCGATGCGTTCCGCAAGCATTGCCTGCTCAACGGCCTGGACGATATCGGCCTGACCCTGCAGGACGGTGAGGCGATCGCGGCGTTCGAGGCCAAGCATCGCGCCAGCCAGCCGTGGCTGTTCCGCGACGCCTGATTCGATATCGGCAGGGCGGGCCCGATTCGCGGCGGTTCGGCGCTCCGACAAGCGCTGCTCCCGCAAGGTTGAAGGCGTACGCAATATCGGTGAATTGTAGGAGCAGGGCTTGTCCGCGAAGGGGGCCCTCAAACTCCACCGGCAATCCGACAAAAGGACCACCCCATGACCAGCAACGCCCACAGCCAAGTGGTACAAAAGCAGTTTGGTGAACAGGCGGCTGCCTACCTGAGCAGCGCCGTACACGCCCAGGGCGCCGAGTTCGCGCTGCTGCAGGCCGAGCTGGCCGGGCACGCCAATGCGCGGGTGCTGGACCTGGGTTGCGGTGCGGGTCATGTGAGTTTTCACGTCGCCCCGCTGGTGGGCAAGGTGGCCGCCTACGACCTCTCGCCGCAGATGCTCGACGTGGTCGCCGCAGCCGCCAGGGATCGTGGCCTGGACAATATCGCAACCGTGCGAGGCGCGGCGGAAAGCCTGCCGTTCGCCGATGGCGAGTTCGATTTCGTCTTCAGCCGCTACTCCGCGCACCACTGGAGTGATCTCGGCCTGGCCCTGCGGGAAGTGCGGCGGGTGTTGAAACCGGGTGGCGTGGCGGCCTTCATCGACGTAATGTCCCCGGGCAGCCCGTTGTTCGACACCTACCTGCAGACTGTCGAGGTGTTGCGCGATACCAGTCACGTGCGTGATTACTCGGCCGCCGAGTGGGGGCGCCAGGTCAGTGAGGCGGGCCTGCACGTGCGCAGTACCGGCCGTCAGCGGTTGCGCCTGGAGTTCAACTCCTGGGTCGAGCGCATGCGCACTCCGGCGCCGTTGCGGGTGGCGATTCGTGACCTGCAGCAGGCAATGGGCAGCGAAGTGCAGGAATATTTTGAGATTGAGGCCGATGGTTCGTTCAGTACAGATGTACTGGTGCTGTGGGCCGAGCGATAGACTTTTTCCAGGTCGCCCGGTTTCACGGTCGACCCGACAGATGACATGAGGAAAGCATGAGCAAGCAGATTCTGATTCTCCCAGGCGACGGTATCGGTCCGGAAATCATGGCCGAAGCGGTCAAGGTGCTGGAGCTGGCCAACGAGAAGTACGACCTGGGCTTCGAGCTGAGCCACGACGTGATCGGTGGCGCGGCCATCGACAAGCACGGCGTGCCGCTGGCCGACGAGACCCTGGAGCGTGCCCGTGCCGCCGACGCGGTGCTGCTGGGCGCCGTGGGTGGGCCGAAGTGGGACAAGATCGAGCGTGACATCCGCCCGGAACGTGGCCTGCTGAAAATCCGTGCGCAACTGGGCCTGTTCGGCAACCTGCGTCCGGCGATCCTCTACCCGCAACTGGCCGACGCCTCGAGCCTCAAGCGTGAAATCGTTGCCGGGCTGGATATCCTGATCGTGCGCGAGCTGACCGGCGGTATCTACTTCGGCGCGCCACGTGGCACCCGCGAGCTGGAGAACGGCGAGCGCCAGTCCTACGACACCCTGCCGTACAGCGAAAGCGAAATCCGCCGTATCGCCCGTGTCGGTTTCGACATGGCCCGCGTACGCGGCAAGAAGCTCTGCTCGGTGGACAAGGCCAACGTCCTGGCGTCCAGCCAACTGTGGCGTGAAGTGGTCGAGGAGGTCGCCAAGGACTATCCGGACGTCGAGCTGAGCCACATGTACGTCGACAACGCGGCGATGCAGCTGGTGCGTGCACCGAAGCAGTTCGACGTGATCGTCACCGACAACATGTTCGGCGACATCCTCTCCGACGAGGCATCGATGCTCACCGGCTCCATCGGCATGCTGCCGTCGGCCTCCCTGGATGCCAATAACAAGGGCATGTACGAGCCATGCCACGGCTCGGCTCCGGACATCGCCGGACAGGGCATCGCCAACCCGCTGGCAACCATCCTCTCGGTGTCGATGATGCTGCGCTACAGCTTCAACCTGAACGAAGCGGCGGCGGCCATCGAGCAGGCGGTGAGCGTGGTGCTGGACCGCGGCTTGCGCACCGGCGACATCTGGTCCGAGGGTTGCACCCGGGTCGGAACGCAGGAAATGGGTAACGCAGTAGCCGAGGCGCTGCGGAATCTGTAATCTCTCGGGCCCACCGCTTCTTTCATCCCCGGAAGCGGTGACCCACTTTTGTAAAAGGTGTAGTTGCGATGAAACGTGTAGGTCTGATCGGTTGGCGCGGTATGGTCGGTTCCGTGCTCATGCAGCGGATGCTGGAAGAGCGGGACTTCGATCTTATTGAGCCGGTGTTTTTCACCACTTCCAATGTCGGTGGCCAAGGCCCTGCCGTGGGCAAGGATATTGCTCCGCTGAAGGACGCCTACAGCATTGAAGAGCTGAAAACCCTCGACGTGATTCTGACCTGCCAGGGCGGCGACTACACCAGCGAGGTTTTCCCCAAGCTGCGCGAAGCCGGCTGGCAGGGTTACTGGATCGACGCCGCTTCCAGCCTGCGCATGCAGGATGACGCGGTCATCGTTCTCGATCCGGTCAACCGCAAGGTCATCGACCAGCAGCTGGACACCGGCACCCGCAACTTCATCGGCGGCAACTGCACCGTCAGCCTGATGCTGATGGGCCTGGGCGGTCTGTTCGAGGCTGGCCTGGTGGAGTGGATGAGTGCCATGACCTACCAGGCCGCTTCCGGTGCCGGCGCGCAGAACATGCGTGAGCTGATCCGCCAGATGGGCGCGACCCACGCGGCGGTCGCCGATGACCTGGCCAACCCGGCCAGCGCCATCCTCGACATCGACCGCAAGGTCGCCGAGACCATGCGCAGCGATGCCTATCCGACCGAAAACTTCGGCGTACCGCTGGCTGGCAGCCTGATCCCGTGGATCGACAAGGAACTGCCGAACGGCCAGAGCCGCGAAGAGTGGAAGGCCCAGGCCGAGACCAACAAGATCCTCGGTCGCTTCAAGAACCCGATCCCGGTGGACGGTATCTGCGTGCGCATCGGCGCCATGCGTTGCCACAGCCAGGCGCTGACCATCAAGCTGAACAAGGATGTGCCGATGGCCGACATCGAAGGCCTGATCAGCCAGCACAACCCTTGGGTCAAGCTGGTGCCGAACCAGCGCGAGATCAGCATGCAGGAGCTGAGCCCGACCAAGGTCACCGGCACCCTGAACATCCCGGTAGGGCGTCTGCGCAAGCTGAACATGGGCTCGCAGTTCCTCGGTGCGTTCACCGTTGGCGACCAGTTGCTGTGGGGTGCGGCCGAACCGCTGCGCCGCATGCTGCGGATCCTGCTGGAGCGTTGATTCGCCGAAGGCTTGAAAACGACCCGCGACTCGCAAGAGTCGCGGGTTTTTTGTTGGTGGGTGGTTCAGGCGGACTATTGTGGTGCTCCTGCTCCCCTGATGAATGGATTGGGATGAAGGACTTGTGGCGAGCGGCCTTGTGTGGCGAGCGGGCTTGCCCGCGCTGGGCTGCGAGGCAGCCCCAAGCCGGCTTCCCCGGTACGTCAGGCAGAATGGGGTCGCAGGTGTCAGGGCCGCTTCGCGCCCCAGCGCGGCGGTGCGGCGTTCCGACAAGCCCGCTCGCCACACGAGTCTGTTCCACCCATCACCAGCATGTTCACCAAACAAGCTCGCTCGCCACAACAGTCCGCTTGCCCAGGAGCATGGCGCCAGCATCGAGAAATTGCCTGGCCGCCCGCTCACGGGTAAAGTGCCGCTCCCCCCGTTTTGCCTGAGGAAAATCCCATGAGCCAGTCTCTTGATATTGCCGTCATCGGTGCCACTGGCACGGTCGGTGAAACCCTGGTGCAGATCCTCGAGGAGCGGGATTTCCCGGTGGCCAACCTGCACCTGCTGGCCAGCAGCGAGTCGGCAGGGCAGTCGGTGCCTTTCCGGGGCAAGAACGTGCGTGTTCGCGAAGTCGACGAATTCGATTTCGCCAAGGTCCAGCTGGCATTCTTTGCCGCAGGCCCGGCGGTCACCCTCAGTTTCGCTCCACGTGCGACGGCAGCCGGTTGTGCGGTGATCGACCTGTCGGGGGCTCTGCCGGTCCCGCAGGTGGTGCCGGAAGCCAATCCCGGGATTCTGTCCGGCCTGGGCAAACCGGTACAGGTCGGCAGCCCGAGTGCTTCGGCCACCGCGCTGGCCGTGGCCCTGGCGCCGCTCAAGGGCCTGCTGGAGATTCGCCAGGTGAGCCTGACCGCGTGCCTGGCGATGTCCAGCCAGGGGCGTGAAGCGGTCAGTGAGCTGGCTCGCCAGACTGCGGAACTGCTCAACATGCGCCCGCTGGAACCGCGTGTTTTCGACCGCCAGGTGGCCTTCAACCTGCTGGCTCAGGTCGGCAAGCCGGATGCCCAGGGACATGTGCCGTTGGAAAAACGCCTGGTCAATGAGTTGCGCGAACTGCTGGAAGCACCTTTACTAAAAATTTCAGTCACTTGCGTTCAAGCCCCGGTGTTTTTTGGCGATAGCTATAGTGTGTCCCTGCAGGCCGCTGCCGACGTCGACCTGCAAGCGGTGAACGAGGCGCTGGAGGCTGCTGCTGGCATCGAGCTGGTGGACGCTGACGATTATCCGACCGCGGTCGGTGATGCCGTCGGCCAGGATGTGGTCTACGTCGGACGGGTCCGCCATGGCGTGGATGACCCGGCGCAGCTCAACCTGTGGCTGACGACGGACAACGTGCGCAAGGGCGCGGCACTGAACGCCGTGCAACTGGCTGAGCTGTTGATAAAAGACCCGCTGTAAAAGATACTTGGCGACAATTTGCAGAATGATTCTGGCCTGACGCTATGCTCAGGCTGGTTGCTGAAGGTGAGCTGCCCCACGGGCACTTGCAGGGGCATCGGCGACAACAGGGTGACGCAGTCACATTTTCAGAGCTGCACACCATGCCGAAAGGCAGCTACACCACCTTCTCGCTGGCCGAGGAACGCACAAACAAAGGAAGAGGCTGATGGTTCAAGTTCGCAAACTGGTGTTAGCAATAGCGGCCGCTTCGGCGCTGTCTTCCGGTATGGCGCATGCCCTTGGGCTGGGGGAGATGACCCTGAAGTCGACCCAGAACCAGCCACTGCTGGTGGAAATCGAATTGCAGGACGTTGGTGGCCTCAGTGCTTCCGACATCGTTCCCAGCCTCGCTTCTCCCCAGGCGTTCAGCGATGCCGGCGTCAATCGCCAGGACTTCCTGAATGACCTGACCTTCACGCCGGTCATCAATCCCAACGGTCGCAGTGTGGTTCGGGTCACCTCGAGCAAGCCGCTGTCCGAAGCCTATGTGCGCTTCCTGGTCCAGGTGCAGTGGCCTCAGGGCCGGCTGATGCGTGACTACAGCGTGCTGCTCGACCCATCGAAATACGCCCCGGCCGGCGAAGCCGCCAAGCCTGCTGTCGCGCCGACCGCGCCAGTCACTGCGCCGACGAAAGCCAAGCAGTACACCACCGGTGCCAAGGATACCCTCTGGGAAATCGCCGCCCGTGAGCGTAATGGCGCTTCCGTGCAGCAGACCATGCTGGCTATCCAGGCCTTGAACCCGGGGGCCTTCGTCGGTGGCAACATCAACCGGCTCAAGACCGGCCAGGTGTTGCGCATGCCTGACACCGTGCAGAGCACCGCCCTGCCGCAGTCCAAGGCCATCGCCGAGGTAGCCGCACAGAACGCCGCCTGGCGCCAGGGCCGCCGTACGGGCCAGGGGCATGGCGGCAAGCAGCAGATCGACGCCACCCGACACAAGGGCGGCCAGGGTGCACCTGCTGCCGGCGAGCACAAGGACAAGCTGAGCCTGGTGTCCGCCGAGAGTGGCAAGAAGGGTGGCAAGGGCGCGGCCGGTGATAGCAAGAATCTCACCAACAAGCTGGCGATGACCCAGGAAAGCCTCGACGCCACCCGTCGTGACAATGCGGAGCTGAAGAGCCGCATGGAAGACCTGCAGAGCCAGCTGGACAAGCTGCAGCGTCTGATCGATCTCAAGAACGACCAACTGGCCAAGCTGCAGGCCGAGGGTGCGGCCGCCGCTGCTGCGCCGGCCCCGGCTCAGCCGGCAGTATCGGCTGAACTGGTGGCCAAGCCTGTGGCTCCTGCTCCGGCTCCGGTTGCCGCTACGCCGACACCTGCTCCAGCCGAGGCTGCCAAGCCGATCGAGCCTGCGCCCCAGCCGGCGCCCACCGAAGAGCGCAAGCTCGACGACCTGCTGTCCAGTCCGATCCTGATGGGCCTGATCGCCGGTTCCGTGGTGCTGGTGGCGTTGCTGCTCCTGTTGTTGCTGGTCCGTCGTCGAAAGGCCCAGCAGGAAGCCGAGAAGCATCAGCGCATGGCCAAGGCGCTGTCCGAGGAAACCGACTTCTCGGCTGACCTGGACATGCCGGAAAGCAGCTTCGAGGGCCTGGAGGTACCCGCGCCCAATGTAAAGTTGGCGCCGGCCCCGGCGCCGGCTCCCGCAGTTGAACATCCGATCGATGTGCTGGGTCAGGCCGAACTGCATATCCAGCGTGGTAGCCTGAACCAGGCCGCCGATCTGCTGGAAGAGGCAGTCAAGCTGGAGCCGCAGCGCAGTGATGTGCGTCTGAAGCTGATGGAAGTCTACGGTCGCCAGGGTGACCGCGATGCGTTCGTGCGCCAGGAGCAGCAATTGCCGGCCACGGGTGACAACCCGGCCAAGGTCGAGCAGCTCAAGAGTCGCTTCCCTAACATGGTCGTGGCGGCGGCTGCGGCTGCGGTCGGTCTTGGGGCGGCAGCTGCCGCAGCCGAGCTGGATGAACAGTTCGTCCAGGACCTGCTGCAGGATGACGAGCCGGCTCCGGTTGTCGTTCCGGAGCCCGTGGTGGCCGCGCCTGAACCGGCTGCGGACGTGTTCGACAATGACTTCGATCTCAGCCTGGATGACCTGGAAGCCGCTTCTGCGGCGGTGACCCCGGTCGCTGCTCCGGCTGTCGAGGAAAGCCTGGACGACCTGCAGCTCGATGACGACCTCAGCTTCGATTCGGTGCTGGCGCAGCAGACCGCGGCCAAGGACGAGCTGGATGGCCTGGACGACCTGGCCGACTTCGACCTGGACCTGGGAGGGGATGAGCCGGTCGCTGCGCCCCTGGCCGATGACGACTTCCTGCTCGGGCTGGCCGACGATCCGAAGGTGCCGGAAGGCGAGGTTCCGACTCTGGATGCGCTGGACGACCTGGGGCTGCCGGCGGACTTCGACCTGTCGCTGGCCGATGACCTGGCTGGCAGCGATCTGGGGGCCGATGACCTGGCGATCGATGATCTGCTGGCTGACACCGGGCCGAATGCTTTCACCAACGAGCTCGATGACGTCAATGCCGAGCTGGATCGCCTGTCGCAGAGTCTGGAGCAGCCGCCGCTGGCAACGCCGAGCTTCACTGAGCAGGAGGACGCGCTGGGTGATGACGAGCCGGAGTTCGATTTCCTCGCAGGAACCGATGAGGCGGCGACCAAGCTCGATCTGGCCCAGGCCTACATCGACATGGATGACAAGGATGGCGCCCGCGACATTCTGGCTGAAGTGATCAGTGAAGGCAGTGACGTGCAGAAGACCGAAGCCCAGGAAATGCTCAAGCGCCTGGCTTGAGTCGATCCGCCCGCGATAGACACGACGGCAGCCCTCGGGCTGCCGTTGTCGTTTGCGTGGCGGGCCGATGGTCACTCAGCTCAGCAGGTCCTCGTAGAAGGCGCCGAACGGGCGCGTTGGATGGGCGATCTGGATTTCCAGGATCCATAGGCCGACATCCGGGCAGGCTTCGAAATCGCCCAGATCGCCGGCGCGGTAGATGGCGTGGGGGAAGTCGCTGACCCTGTGGCCCTTGATCTCCAGGTTCAGGATCCAGCCCATGGCCACGGCCTGTTCCTCGGCGTAGCGATACAGTTCGGGGCCACTGACGCGCTGTTGTTCCCAGTGATCCCGGACACGATCGAACAGGGTCTTGGCCGCTGCTGCGCAGGCGATCATCTCGGGGTCGTTGCCCGTGGTGAGCGTAGCGCCCGAGTCGCCTTCGTGGCGGTCCCAGACCACGCCCAGGTCGATGAAGAAAATATCGTTCTCGCCCAGCGCCGGGTCGCCCTCGGAGCGCTGCTTGAAGGTCTTCAGGGTGTTGGTGCCGAAGCGGATCAGTAGGGGGTGCCAGATGCGGTCCATGCCTTGTTCCTTGAGAACTTCAAGGCCCATCGCCCGGGCTTGCGACTCGAGCATGCCGGGCTTTATGCGCCGGGCCATTTCCTCGATGGCCTGCCAGGTCATGCGTTTGGCGTGGAGCATGCCGTCCAGGCTGTAGGCCTGGCCGACCGCCTGTTTATCGATTGCGTTCATTCATCGGCTCTCGGGTAGGGGGTCTATCGTTATGTTTTTTTGTATATAGCGATATTTTCCGCGGTGGCGCAATCTTCGCGGCCGACGCCTGGCTGTCGCGTGCTGCAAACTAATAGCATCCGGTGCGTGGCGTCCTTGGGCGACGGCCTTATAATGCACGCCTTTGCGTCCATCATCAGGCTGTAAGTTCTTGGCAAATATAGATAACCCGGCTGCCGAAATGGCGGCCGAAGGCTTTTACCGAATCGCCCTGGGTGTGGAATACAAGGGCTCGCGCTATCGCGGCTGGCAGCGCCAGGCCTCGGGTGTGCTGTCGGTCCAGGAGACCCTGGAAGACGCGCTGTCGAAGGTGGCGGATTCGCCGGTTTCGCTGATGTGCGCCGGGCGTACCGATGCCGGGGTGCACGCGTGCGGGCAGGTGGTTCACTTCGATACCCGCGCCGAGCGCTCGATGAAGGCCTGGACCATGGGCGCCAACATCAACCTGCCCCATGACATCAGTGTCAGCTGGGCCAAGGTCATGCCGGCGCATTTTCATGCCCGTTTCAAGGCGATCGCCCGGCGCTACCGGTACGTGATCTACAACGACCAGATCCGCCCGGCGCACCTCAACGAGGAAATCACCTGGAACCACCGGCCGCTGGATGAACAGCGCATGGCCGAGGCCGCGCGCTACCTGGTAGGTACCCACGACTTCAGTGCCTTCCGCGCCGGGCAGTGCCAGGCCAAGTCGCCGATCAAGGAAGTGCATCACCTGCGGGTGACCCGGCACGGCAAGATGATTGTCATCGATATCCGGGCCGGCGCCTTTCTGCACCACATGGTGCGCAACATCGCCGGAGTGCTGATGACCATCGGGGCCGGCGAGCGTCCGGTCGAGTGGGCCCGTGAAGTGCTGGAAAGCCGTATCCGCCGCACGGGTGGGGTGACCGCGCATCCGTTCGGCCTGTACCTGGTGCAGGTGGAGTACCGCGACGAGTTCGAGTTGCCCGAGCGTTATATCGGGCCACACTTCCTGACCGGATTCTCGGAGCTTGCCGGCTGACGCCCGGAAAAGCATTTGCTACCATCCGGGACTTTATCCGGAAAACCTTGGGGTTCTGACGAAATGTCCGCCGTTCGCAGCAAAATTTGCGGAATCACCCGCATTGAAGATGCGTTGGCCGCGGTCGAGGCCGGAGCCGATGCCATCGGGTTCGTGTTCTATGCCAAGAGTCCCCGGGCGGTGACCTTCCAGCAGGCGCGGGCCATCATTGCCGCGCTGCCGCCGTTCGTCACCACCGTGGGCCTGTTCGTCAACGCCAGCCGTTGCGAACTGGGCGAAATTCTCGACGCGGTGCCGCTGGACCTCTTGCAGTTCCATGGCGATGAGACCAGCGCGCAGTGCGAAGGCTTCAATCGGCCGTACATCAAGGCGCTGCGGGTCAAGGCCGGTGACGACATCGCCGCGGCCTGCCAGGCCTACCCCGGGGCCAGTGGCATCCTGCTCGACACCTATGTCGAAGGCGTGCCGGGGGGAACCGGTGAGGTATTCGACTGGTCTCTGGTGCCGCAGGGCCTGGACAAGCCGATCATCCTGGCCGGTGGCCTGACCGCGGACAACGTGGCGCAGGCCATCGCCCAGGTCAAGCCGTATGCCGTGGATACCAGCGGTGGGGTCGAACTGAGCAAGGGCATCAAGGACCCCGCGAAGATCAAGGCGTTCATCCAGGCCGTACGCGCCAGTTGATCGCCGATGTGACGGGCGGCAATCTGCCGCCGTCCATGCTTACCGCCACAGAAAACAGGCGGGCCCGGTTGTCCGACGGGCCGAAAACGAATTGGAGAAAGAAAGCATGAGCAACTGGTTAGTAGACAAACTGATCCCTTCGATCATGCGTTCCGAGGTGAAGAAGAGCTCGGTGCCCGAGGGCCTGTGGCACAAGTGCCCGTCGTGCGACGCGGTGCTCTATCGTCCGGAGCTGGAAAAGACCCTGGACGTCTGCCCCAAGTGCAACCACCACATGCGTATTGGCGCCCGCGCCCGCATCGACATCTTCCTGGACGCCGAAGGCCGTGCCGAGCTGGGGGCTGACCTGGAGCCGGTCGACCGCCTGAAGTTCCGCGATGGCAAGAAGTACAAGGACCGCCTGAGCGCGGCGCAGAAGCAGACCGGCGAAAAAGACGCCCTGGTCTCGATGAGCGGTACCCTGCTGGGCATGCCGATCGTGGTGTCCGCGTTCGAATTCTCGTTCATGGGCGGTTCCATGGGTGCCATCGTCGGCGAGCGTTTCGTGCGTGCCGCCAACTATGCCCTGGAAAAACGCTGCCCGATGGTCTGCTTCTCGGCTTCCGGCGGTGCGCGGATGCAGGAAGCGCTGATCTCGCTGATGCAGATGGCCAAGACTTCGGCCGTGCTGGCTCGCCTGCGTGAAGAAGGCCTGCCGTTCATCTCCGTATTGACCGACCCGGTCTACGGTGGCGTTTCCGCCAGCCTGGCGATGCTCGGCGACGTGATCGTCGGTGAGCCGAAGGCGCTGATCGGCTTCGCCGGCCCGCGCGTGATCGAGCAGACCGTGCGCGAGAAGCTGCCGGAAGGCTTCCAGCGCAGCGAGTTCCTGCTGGAGCACGGTGCCATCGACATGATCATCCCGCGCCAGGAACTGCGCCCACGCCTGGGTAGCCTGCTGGCCCAGATGATGGGTCTGCCGACGCCGGCTTACGTGGCGGCACCTGTCGAGCCTGTCGTTGTTCCACCGGCCCCGGCAAACGTATGACCGAACGTACCCTGGGCGACTGGCTCGCCTACCTGGAGCAATTGCATCCATCGGCCATCGACATGGGGTTGGAGCGCTCGCAAGAGGTAGCGAACCGCATGGGGCTGGGCAAGCCGGCGCCTCGGGTAGTGACCGTGACCGGCACCAACGGCAAGGGCTCGACCTGTGCCTTCGTGGCCTCCCTGCTCATGGCGCAGGGCCTCAAGGTCGGTGTCTACAGCTCGCCGCATCTGCTGCGCTACAACGAGCGTGTGCAGATCAATGGTGTCGAGGCGAGCGATGCCCAGTTGTGCGAAGCCTTCGTCGCACTGGAGGCCGGTCGTGGCGAAACCTCGCTGACCTATTTCGAGATGGGCACCCTGGCGGCGTTCTGGCTGTTCGAGCGTGAGCAGCTGGATGCCGTGGTGCTGGAAGTGGGGTTGGGCGGGCGTCTGGACACGGTCAACGTGGTCGACGCCGACTTCGCCCTGGTGACCAGCATCGGTGTCGATCATGCCGAGTACCTGGGCAACACCCGTGAGTCGGTGGCCTACGAGAAGGCCGGGATCTTCCGTGCCGGCCGGCCGGCGCTGTGTGGCGACCTGAACCCGCCCCAGCCGCTGCTGGACAAGGCGCGCGAGCTGGGTAGCCCGCTGTTCCTGCGTGGTCGCGACTTCGATCTCGCTTCCACCGAGCGGTATTGGCAGTGGCGGGGGCTTGATGACAAGGGCCGGCCGCTCGAGCTGCAGGACCTGCCGTTGCTGGACCTGCCGATGGAAAACGCCGCGCTGGCGCTCCAGGCCTATGCATTGATGGGCTTGCCCTGGCAGCCCGAGCGTATCGCCGCAGCGTTGCAGGCAACGCGGATCGTGGGTCGGCTGGACCGGCGCACCGTCAATTGGCAGGGGCGGCCGGTCAGGTTGATGCTGGATGTCGGGCATAATCCGCATGCCGCCGAGTACCTGGCCCAGCGCCTGGCGCGCCAGCCGCTGGCCGGGCGACGCCTGGCGGTGTTTGGCCTGCTGTCGGACAAGGATCTCGATGGCGTGCTGGCGCAGTTGCAGGCCCACGTGCAGCATTGGGCGGTCACGTCGCTGCAGTCGCCGCGCAGTCGCCCGGCCTCGGACCTGCAGGCTGCCTTGCAGGCCCGTGGTGCGGCGGTGACGGCTTACGAAAGTGTTGCGGCGGCATTGGAAGGGCAGTGTGCCCAGGCCGAAGCCGGTGATGAGATTTTGTTGTTCGGATCGTTCTTTTGCGTAGCCGAGGCGCTGGAATGGCTGGCCCGGCGCGACACGGAGGAAGCTGCAGATGGCATTGCTGGATAGGGCTTACAAGCAGCGGATGGTTGGCGCGCTGGTATTGGTGGCGCTGGCGGTGATCTTCCTGCCGATGCTGTTTTCCCGTCAGGATGAGCAGCGTCAGGTGCGTGTCGACCCACCGCCGGCGCCGCAGGCTTCGGCCATGCCCCAGGTGCGTGTCGAACCGGTGGCGGTGCCTGAGCCGCAGGTGCTGCCGCAGGAATCGATGCCGCCTGAGGAAGACGAGGTGGTGGCTGCTCCGGCAGCGCCCGCGGCCAAGCCGGTCGTTACGGCTCCTGTCGCACCCGCCGCCAAGCCGGTGGCTCCAGCGGTCGCGACCAAGCCGGCGACGCCGGTGCCTGCCCCGGCCGCCAAGCCAGCGGCTGCCCCCGTGCAGACGCCAGCCCAGGTCGTGGCACAGGCCCCTGCCAAGCTCGATACCACGCAGAACCGCGTGGACCCCAACGGCCTGCCGATCAGCTGGTCGGTGCAGTTGGCCAGCCTGTCGAGCCGAGAGGGCGCCGAGAGCCTGCAGAAGAACCTGCGTAGTCAGGGCTACAACGCCTATATCCGTTCCGCCGAAGGCAAGAACCGGGTATTTGTCGGTCCCCTGATCGAGCGCGCGGAGGCTGATCGCCTGCGTGACCTGCTCGGTCGTCAGCAGAACCTGAAGGGTTTTGTCGTCCGTTTCCAACCCGAGCGCGGTTAAGCGCCGGGTTGTACGAAATCCACCGAACAATCGCCTTACCAGCAAGGCGGCGCTCTGCTAAAATGCGCCGCCTTATCCGTCTGTAGGCTGCACTGTGCCATTTACCTGGGTTGACTGGGCGATTATCGCGGTAATCGTCGTTTCTGCTTTGATCAGCTTGAGCCGCGGCTTCGTCAAGGAAGCCTTGTCCCTGCTCACCTGGATCATCGCCGGTGTCGTCGCCTGGATGTTCGGTGGCTCGCTGTCCGTGTACCTCACCGACTATATCCAGACACCTTCGGCACGCGTGATCGCGGGCTGTGCAATCATGTTCGTCGCGACCCTGCTGGTCGGCGCCATGATCAATTACCTCATCGGCGAGCTGATTCGCGTCACCGGCCTGTCCGGGACCGATCGCTTTCTCGGCATGGCCTTCGGCGCCGCGCGTGGCGCGCTGCTGGTGGTCGTCGCGGTCGGGCTGCTCAGCCTCGGGCCGGTACAGCAGGACCAGTGGTGGCAGGAGTCCCGGCTCGTGCCACAATTTTTAATGGTTGCAGATTGGTCAAAGAACCTCATATTGGGGTGGAGCAGTCAGTGGCTAGCCAGCGGAATCAGCGTACCCGCTGATATTCCGTTCAAGGAGCATCTCTTGCCGGGCAAACCCGCCCAGTAAGAGTCGTTCAGTTCAGATTCATTAAGTAGGGGTTGCGTCGCATGTGTGGCATCGTCGGTATCGTCGGTAAGTCGAACGTCAATCAGGCGCTGTATGACGCGCTAACCGTGCTCCAGCACCGCGGCCAGGACGCTGCCGGTATCGTGACCAGCCATGACGGCCGGTTATTCCTGCGCAAGGACAATGGATTGGTCCGCGACGTATTCCAGCAGCGCCACATGCAGCGCCTGGTAGGTCACATGGGCATCGGTCATGTGCGCTACCCGACTGCCGGCAGCTCGACTTCGGCTGAAGCCCAGCCGTTCTACGTCAACTCGCCATACGGCATCACCCTGGCGCACAACGGCAACCTGACCAACGTCGAACAGTTGGCCAAGGAAATCTACGAGTCCGACCTGCGTCACGTGAACACCAACTCCGACTCGGAAGTGCTGCTCAACGTGTTCGCCCATGAGTTGGCCCTGCGCGGCAAGCTGCAGCCGACCGAGGAAGACGTGTTTGCCGCAGTCACCGACGTGCACAACCGTTGCGTTGGCGGCTACGCGGTGGTGGCGATGATCACCGGCTACGGTATCGTCGGTTTCCGCGATCCCCATGGCATCCGTCCGATCGTGTTCGGTCAGCGTCACACCGATGAAGGCGTCGAGTACATGATCGCCTCCGAGAGCGTGTCCCTGGATGTGCTCGGCTTCACCCTGATCCGCGACCTGGCCCCGGGCGAAGCGGTCTACATCACCGAAGACGGCAAGCTGCACACCCGTCAGTGCGCGACCAACCCGAGCCTGACCCCGTGCATCTTCGAGCACGTCTACCTGGCGCGTCCGGACTCGATCATCGACGGTGTGTCGGTGTACAAGGCGCGTCTGCGCATGGGTGAGAAGCTGGCCGAGAAGATCCTGCGCGAGCGTCCCGACCATGGCATCGACGTGGTCATCCCGATTCCGGACACCAGCCGTACCGCGGCCCTGGAGCTGGCGAACCACCTGGGTGTGAAGTTCCGCGAAGGCTTCGTGAAGAACCGCTACATCGGCCGGACCTTCATCATGCCGGGCCAGGCCGCACGGAAGAAATCCGTACGCCAGAAGCTCAACGCCATCGAGCTGGAATTCCGCGGCAAGAACGTGATGCTGGTGGACGACTCGATCGTGCGCGGCACCACCTGCAAGCAGATCATCCAGATGGCCCGTGAAGCCGGCGCGAAGAACGTCTACTTCTGCTCGGCGGCACCAGCCGTGCGTTACCCGAACGTCTACGGCATCGACATGCCGAGTGCTCATGAACTGATCGCCCACAACCGTACCACCCAGGACGTTGCCGACCTCATCGGTGCCGACTGGCTGGTCTATCAGGACCTGCCGGACCTGATCGAGGCCGTGGGCGGTGGCAAGATCAAGATCGAACAGTTCGACTGTGCGGTATTCGACGGCAAGTACGTGACCGGCGATATCGACGAGCACTATCTGAACCGGATCGAGCAGGCGCGCAACGACGCGGCCAAGGCCAAGACCCAGGCGGTCAGCGCGATCATCGACCTTTACAACAACTGATTGGAACCCGGCCCTGCGGCGCGGCGTCTGGTATGCCGCGTTCCTTGAACTGGCCGCGATCCCTGTAGGAGCAGGGCTTGCCCGCGAAGAGGCCGCCCAAGGCCACCAAAAGCTTCGCGGGCAAGCCGCGCGCCTACAGTCATATGCGTCTCTCCAGGGGCCGGTTCCGTATCTTCCAAAGATTGAGAGCAAGGAGTGGCAGCATGAGTCAGGAATGGGATGCCGGTCGGCTGGACAGCGATCTCGACGGCGTAGCCTTCGACACCCTGGCCGTCCGTGCCGGTCAACACCGCACCCCGGAAGGCGAGCACAGCGACCCGCTGTTCTTCACCTCCAGCTACGTGTTCCGCACCGCCGCCGACGCGGCCGCGCGCTTTGCTGGCGATGTGCCAGGTAACGTCTATTCGCGCTACACCAACCCGACCGTACGCTCCTTCGAAGAGCGCATCGCCGCCCTGGAAGGCGCCGAGCAGGCCGTGGCGACCTCGACCGGCATGTCGGCGATCATGGCGGTGGTCATGAGCCTGTGCAGTGCCGGCGACCATGTGCTGGTGTCGCGCAGCGTATTCGGTTCCACCATCAGCCTGTTCGAGAAGTACTTCAAGCGCTTTGGCGTCGAGGTCGACTACGTGCCGCTGGCGGAACTGTCCGGCTGGGACGCGGCGATCAAGCCCAACACCAGGCTGTTGTTCGTCGAGTCCCCTTCGAACCCGCTGGCCGAGCTGGTCGATATCGCCGCCCTGGCGGAAATCGCCCATGCCAAGGGCGCGCTGCTGGTGGTCGACAACTGTTTCTGCACGCCGGCGGTACAGCAGCCGCTGAAGCTGGGTGCGGACGTGGTGGTGCATTCGGCGACCAAGTACATCGATGGCCAGGGTCGTTGCATGGGTGGGGTGGTCTGCGGTCGCAGCGAGCAGATGAAGGAAGTCGTCGGCTTCCTGCGTACCGCCGGACCGAGCCTCAGCCCATTCAATGCCTGGATCTTCCTCAAGAGCCTGGAAACCCTGAACCTGCGCATGCGTGCGCACTGCGCCAACGCCCTGGCCCTGGCCGAATGGCTGGAGCAGCAGGACGGCATCGAGAAGGTTCACTACGCCGGCCTCAAGAGCCATCCGCAACACGAGCTGGCCCAGCGTCAGCAACGCGGTTTCGGGGGGGTGGTGAGTTTCGAGGTCAAGGGTGGGAAAGAGGGCGCCTGGCGCTTCATCGACGCCACCCGGATGATCTCGATCACCGCCAACCTGGGCGACAGCAAGACCACCATCACCCACCCGAGCACTACTTCCCACGGCCGCCTGTCGCCGCAGGAGCGTGAAGCGGCGGGCATCCGTGACAGCCTGATCCGCGTGGCGGTCGGCCTGGAAGATGTCGCGGACCTGCAGGCCGACCTGGCGCGCGGCCTGGCTGCGTTGTGATCGAGTTGGACTTCGACGCGACCGTTGCTAGCAACGGTCGCGTCGCGCTGGTGACTGGCGCGGCGCGGGGCATCGGCTTGGGGATCGCGGCCTGGCTGATCAGCGAAGGCTGGCAGGTGGTGCTGGCGGATCTCGATCCGGTGCGTGGTGGCAAGGTGGCCGAGGTGCTTGGCGAGAATGCCTGCTTCATCACCATGGACGTCTCTGACGAGGCGCAAGTGGCCCGTGGCGTGGCCGAGGTGCTGGGGCGTTTTGGTCGGCTCGATGCGTTGGTGAGCAACGCGGCGATTGCCGATCCGCACAATATCACCCTCGAAAGCCTCGACCTGGCGCACTGGAACCGGGTGCTGGCGGTCAATCTCGGTGGGCCGATGCTGCTGGCCAAGCATTGTGCGCCGTACCTGCGCGCGCATTGCGGGGCGATCGTCAACATCGCCTCGACCCGTGCCTCGCAGTCGGAGCCGGATACCGAGGCGTATGCGGCGAGCAAGGGTGGCTTGCTCGCCCTGACTCATGCGTTGGCGATGAGCCTCGGTCCGGAGATCCGTGTGAACGTGGTCAGCCCGGGCTGGATCGATGCCCGTGATCCGGCGCAGCGTCGGGCCGAGCCGCTGGGCGAGGGCGATCATGCCCAGCATCCGGTGGGCCGGGTCGGCACGGTCGAGGATGTGGCCGCGACGGTGGCGTGGTTGTTGTCGAAAAGCGCAGGCTTCGTCACAGGCCAGGAATTCGTGGTCGATGGCGGCATGAGCAAGAAGATGATCTACGCCGAGTAGGGGGCTGCAGCCCGCTTGGCATGAGGTTCTGGTGGCTCCGAAACTGACACGGATGTGTCTTTTTCAGAAAAACTTCAAGCGGGCTATTGACTTAGCTTCTCTACCTGCGTAAATTTCGCGGCCTCGACGAAGCAAAGGGTGATTAGCTCAGCCGGGAGAGCATCTGCCTTACAAGCAGAGGGTCGGCGGTTCGATCCCGTCATCACCCACCACTTCTCGAGTCTTTCGCAAGAAAGCATCTCGCAAGAGAATCGGACGTTCCGTGAGGAGCATCCAACCGACGCGCAGCGGTAGTTCAGTCGGTTAGAATACCGGCCTGTCACGCCGGGGGTCGCGGGTTCGAGTCCCGTCCGCTGCGCCATATTTTGTACAGGTCGCCTGTTTAATCAAACAGACGGCCTGCGATTTGAAAGTACCGAAGCTTTCTTATCATGGGTTTCAAAAGTTTCAAACGGATGTAAGTCCGAGCGATACGCAGCGGTAGTTCAGTCGGTTAGAATACCGGCCTGTCACGCCGGGGGTCGCGGGTTCGAGTCCCGTCCGCTGCGCCATACAAGGCTTCGAGGCCCTTGAACTCCTCGAAGCGAAAGAAAGGCCCCGACTTGTCGGGGCTTTTTTTTTGCCTGTAGGAAAGCGCCCGGGATTTCAGCCCCTGGCGGGGAATCCGTTGCTCCTGGCCTGGACAGTGATCAGCAGCGCCATGGCCAACAAGGCGGCGACCATCCACGGCAAGGCCCCGACGCCCAGTCCGCTCAATGCCAGCGCGCCACTCATGGCGCCACCGGCAATCGCCAGGTTCCACACGGTCACCAGCATCGATTGCGCGATGTCGGCTGCTTCCCCGGCGGTTTTCGCCAGTGCGGTCTGCAGCAGTGCCGGCAACCCACCAAACGACAGGCCCCAGACCGCCACGGCGACGTGGATCGACACCGTCGAGGCACTCCACAATCCCAGCGCCATGGCCGAGCCGGCGAACAGTGCGCAGCTGGTCAGGGTCAGTGGTCGTAGCCAGCGGTCGATCAACAGGCCGGTGCCCCAGATGCCGAGCAGGGCGGCCAGGCCGAAGACCAGCAGCACCTGGTCAACCCGTTCGGCCAGGCCCGCCGGGTCCAGGAACGGCGCGATGTAGGTGTAGAGGATGTTGTGCCCCAGCACGTAGAGAAAAGTCACCAGCAGCACCGCCTGTACGCCCGGCAGGCCGGCCACGCGCCGCAGGGGCGGACGCTGGCTGGCGGCTTGTCCGGGGAAGTCCGGTACTTGCCAGCGTACCCAGCCGATCAGCAGCAGGGTCAGGCCGGTCATGATCGCGAAGCTCAGGCGCCAGCCGAAACTGCTGCCCAGGAAGGTGCCGAGCGGAATCCCCAGGGACAGCGCCAGCGGCGCGCCCAGCATGGCGATGGCGATTGCCCGGCCTTGCAGGTGGCTGGCCACCATGCGGCTGGCGTACCCGGCCAGTAGTGCCCACAGTAGCCCGGCAAACACGCCGGCCAGCAGCCGGGCGAGAAGGGTCAGCCAGTAGTGGCTGGACAGCGCGGTCACGGCATTGACCAGTGCAAAGCCGGCGACGGCGCTGAGCAGCAACGGTCGACGCCGCCAGCCCTGGGTCAGCAGGGTCAGCGGAATGGCGGCGAGCAGCGAGCCCAGCGCATAGGCGGTGATCAACTGTCCGATCAGCGCCTGGCTGACACCGAGGTCGCTGCTCATCTGCGGCAGCAAACCGGCGGGCAGTGCCTCGGTGAGGATGGTGATGAAGCCGGCCGCGGCCAGGGCCAGCAGTCCGGAAAGCGGCAGGCGATCGGCGGTGGCCGAGGGCGTGAGACGACAGCTCTGTGTGTTCATGGGAGTCCTTGTCTGCGATGTCTGGAACAGGGCTCCGAGGTTAGTGAGCTGCGTGAGGGAGAAAAACAGGCTAGAGTTCCAAACTTATCGGACATTGAAGTCCGCAATCATGGAGGCGCGGATGATGGACAGCCTGGGCAGTATCTCGGTGTTCGTGCAGGTGGCCGACACCCGCAGTTTCACCGAAGCCGGCCGGGTGCTCGGGGTGTCTTCCTCGGCGGTCGGCAAGAGCATCGCCCGTCTTGAGTCGCGGCTTGGCGTGCGGCTGTTTCACCGCAGCACCCGCAGTATCACGCTCACTGCCGAGGGCGCGCTGTTCCTGGAGCGCAGCCGGCGCATCCTGGCCGAGGCGGAGGCCGCCGAGCAGGAGTTGATCGATACCACTCGCGAGCCGCATGGCAAGTTGCGCATTAGCCTGCCGCAATCACGGGGCCTGGTGATGCCGGTGCTGGTCGACTTCATGCGGCGCTACCCGCAGATCGAGTTGGAAGTCGATATGTCCGATCGCATGGTGGACGTCATCGAGGAGGGCTTCGATGCCGTGGTGCGTACCGGCCAGCCGCAGGATTCGCGATTGATGTCCCGTGCGCTGGGGCGTTACCAGCTGACGCTGGTGGGGGCCCCCGAGTACTTTCACCGGCACGGCTTGCCACGGGTGCCGGCGGACCTGGCCGGGCATGCGAGCCTGCGGCACAAGTTCTGCGCCACCGGCAAGCTGGAGGCCTGGCCCCTGCGCCTGGCCCCGGGCGAGGAAGAACCGGCGATGAAGACGCTGATGATCTCCTCGCCGATCGAGGTGCTGAGCTATGTGGCCCAGCAGGGGCTGGGCATTGCCTGCCTGCCGGACTACATGATCGGCGAGGCGGTGGCCGAGGGTCGACTGGTGCGGGTTCTCGACGATTACCTGGAGCACAGCGGAACTTTCTGGATGCTCTGGCCGTCAAGTCGTCATGCTTCTGCAAAACTGCGGGTACTGATCGATCACCTGAGCGAAGGTCTTTTTCCTGAAAAAACGCTGTCGTAAGGTATTTAAGACACTAAAAGCGCGCGCTCTGGAATGGCGATCTGATGCACAATACGCCCCGGACCGATTTACTCAGGATTTTCAATGTCGACATCATTCCACTTGCGTACCCTGGCATTGGCCGTGGTGCTGGTGGGCGCCGCAGGTTGCTCCTCGCCCAAGACCGCCGTTTACGAGCATGAGAACTTCGCCGATTCCGGGACCTTCTCGCGCAACTATTCGGTGAACGAGAA
Source organism: Pseudomonas vanderleydeniana (assembly GCF_014268755.2). Lineage (NCBI taxonomy): Bacteria > Pseudomonadati > Pseudomonadota > Gammaproteobacteria > Pseudomonadales > Pseudomonadaceae > Pseudomonas > Pseudomonas vanderleydeniana. The sequence continues at coordinate 2,437,387 of NZ_CP077093.1, forward strand.
GGCCTCCTGCGAAGCGGCCCGGCGCGCCTTGCTCAGCCAGGGCTACATCATCACCAGTACCGATCCGAAGCTGATCACCGGCAACAAGAGCTTCCAGCAGACTGGCGAGACCCACCTGCAGATCAGCTTCAGCATCGTCTGCGCGGCCGATGGCAGCAGTGGCAAGCGTTCGACAGTGTTCGCCAACGCCCTGCAGGACCGCTACGCGCTGAAGAAGGTCAACAACTCGGCGAGCCTGGGCGTGGGCGTGCTGGGTTCGGTGTCGATGCCGATCGGCTCGACGGATGACTCGATGGTCAAGGTCGCCAGTGAGACGGTGTCCTCGGCGACCTTCTATGATCGTTTCTTCAACCTGGTGGAACTGTTCCTGCCGCCCGAGGTGAAGAAGGAGCAGCACACCGACGAGAAGCCCAAGGCTGACCTGGGCGTGCCGGAGAGTGCCGCGGCGACCAGGCCGGAAGCGGCCCCTGAACCGGCCAAGACGGCCGAGCCCGCGCACGCGGAGCCCAGTCATGTGGCACCTGCCCATGCTGAACCGAGCCCGGCCGCTCCGGCCTTGAGTGCCCCGGCAGTTCCCGAGCAGATCAAACCGCTGCCTGAAGCGGCCCCGGCTGCCCCGGCAACACCTGCCGAAACGGCGCCGGCCACTGAGAAACCGACCCCGCCGACAACGACCTCGCCGGCAGCCGAGTCCGCTCCGGCAGCCACTCCGGCCACCACCGAACCGGCTACGCCGGCCCAGTGAGGCGTCGGGTCAGATCGCCGCGGGATCGGGTTTGTCGACCTCGATCCCGTAGCGACTGATAGCCTGCGCCACGCTGCTGCGCGGCACCTGTCCGTCGTCAGCCAGCGCCTTGAGCGCGGCCAGGACGATGAAGTGGCGATCCACCTCGAAGAACTGCCGCAAGGCCTCGCGCGTATCCGACTGGCCGAAGCCATCGGTACCGAGGGCGACGAAACGCCGGTCATTGACGAACGGCCGAATCTGGTCAGCGAAGATTTTCATGTAGTCGGTCGCCACCACCAGTGGCCCGCTGTGCTCGCGCAGGCAGCTTTCCACGTAGCTGCGGCGCGGTTCCTCCTGCGGATGCAAGAGGTTCCAGCGCTCCACCGTATGCCCTTCGCGTCGTAGCTCGGTCAGGCTGGTGGCGCTCCAGACATCGCTCGTCACGCCGAAATCACTGCGTAGCAACTGTGCTGCCGCGAGCACTTCACGCAGGATCGAGCCGCTGCCCATCAACTGCACGCGGGGTTGTTCGTCGACCGGCTCGGCGCCACGCTCGAGCAGGTAGAGCCCCTTGAGAATGCCGTCCTCGGCCCCTTCGGGGATCGCCGGGTGCGGGTAGTTCTCGTTGAGCAGGGTGATGTAGTAGTAGACGTCCTCCTGCTCGACGTACATGCGCCGCATGCCCTCGCGGATGATCACCGCCAGCTCGAAGGCAAAGGTCGGGTCGTAGGACACGCAGCAGGGGATGGTCGAGGACAGCACGTGGCTGTGGCCGTCGTCGTGCTGCAGGCCTTCGCCCATCAGGGTGGTCCGCCCCGACGTGGCGCCGAGCAGGAAGCCTCGCGCCCGTGCGTCACCGGCCGCCCAGGCCAGGTCGCCGACCCGCTGGAAACCGAACATCGAGTAGTAGATGTAGAACGGCACGGTCATCAGGCCGTGGTTGCTGTAGGAGGTGCTGGCGGCGATCCACGAGGAGATGCCACCGGATTCGTTCAGGCCCTCCTGGAGGATCTGGCCGTCGCGGCTTTCCTTGTAGTAGCTCAACTGCCCGGCATCCTGCGGTGTGTAGAGCTGGCCAACGGCGGAGTGGATGCCGATCTGGCGAAACAGGCTTTCCATGCCGAAGGTGCGCGATTCGTCGGGCACGATCGGTACCACCAGCTTGCCGATGTGCGGGTCCTTGAGCAACGTGCCGAGAATGCGCACGAAGGCCATGGTGGTGGAGATCGCGCGCTCACCGGTGCCTTTCAACTGCGCGTCGAAGCTCTCCAGTGGCGGAATCTGCAGGCTCTGGCAGGCCGAATGCCGGGCCGGTACATGGCCGCCGAGTTGCTGCCGGCGAGCGGCGAAGTAGCGGGCCTCTTCGCTGTCGACCGGCGGCTTGAGGTAGGGGATTTCCTCGGCCAATTGCGCGTCCGAGACTTCCAGGCCGAAGCGGTCGCGGAAGGCCTTGACCGCGTCCAGGTCCATTTTCTTCAACTGGTGGTTGATGTTCTGGCCTTCACCGGCTTCGCCCATGCCGAAGCCTTTCACCGTCTTGGCCAGGATCACCGTCGGCTGGCCGCTGTGGCGCATCGCGGCAGCGTAGGCGTTGTAGACCTTGTCCGGATCGTGGCCGCCACGGGACAGTTTCCAGATCTCGTCGTCGCTCAGGTCGGCCACCAGTTCGAGCAGGGCCGGGTACTTGCCGAAGAAATGCTCGCGCACATAGGCGCCGTTCTGCGACTTGTAGTTCTGGTACTCGCCGTCCACGCATTCCATCATGCGTTGGCGCAGCAGGCCGCTGCGGTCCTTCTCCAGCAGCGCATCCCAGCCGCTGCCCCAGATCACCTTGATCACGTTCCAGCCGGCGGCGCGGTACAGGCTCTCGAACTCCTGGATCACCTTGGCGTTGCCACGCACCGGGCCATCGAGGCGCTGCAGGTTGCAGTTGACGACGAAGATCAGGTTATCGAGTTTTTCCCGCCCGGCCAGGGAGATCGCCGCCAGGGATTCCGGCTGGTCCATCTCGCCGTCACCGAGGAAGGCCCAGACCTTGCGGCCCTGGTGTGGCTTGAGGTCGCGATATTCCAGGTAGCGCATGAAGCGTGCCTGGTAGGCGGCGGTGATCGGCCCGAGCCCCATGGACACGGTGGGGAATTGCCAGAAGTCCGGCATCAGCCGTGGATGCGGATAGCTCGACAGGCCCTCGCCGCCGACTTCACGGCGGAAGTTGTCGAGCTGGGCTTCGCTGATCCGGCCTTCGAGGTAGGCGCGGCCGTAGATGCCCGGCGAGGAGTGGCCCTGGATGTAGATCATGTCGCCGTCGAAGTGGTCGGTGCGGCCACGGAAGAAGTGATCGAAACCGACGTCGTACAGCACCGCCGCCGAGGCATAGGTGGCGATGTGGCCACCGACCCCGGAATGCTTGCCGGCGCGCAGCACCATGGCCATCGCGTTCCAGCGGATATAGGCATTCAGCCGGCGTTCGAGGGCCAGGTTGCCCGGGTAGGGTTTCTGCCGTTCGGGGCTGATGGTGTTGACGTAGGGCGTGGTGACCCGGCCGTGGAAGTCGCCATGGCGGGCGACATCGAAATCCAGCAACTGGTCGATCAGGTAGTGCGCGCGAGGGCGACCTTCGGTGGACAGGACGGACTCGATCGATTCGAGCCACTCGCGGGTTTCCTGCGGGTCGTCGTCGAGAATCAGGGCGTTGGGGTGAGTCATGCCGGGCTCCTGGAGGCTGCCGATGGGCAGCGTGATGGCGGCGCGGGGGCGACATTCGGACCTTGTGGGTGGTGTCGCGCTGCGCTGGGAAAGTGATTGCAATTGCAATCACATATCCGAATCTATCCCGGCATGCGCTACCATTGCAACCTTCTTGATTTCCCCCGGAGGGTATCCATGGCTTCCAACGAGCCCGATGTATGGTTTCGCTTTGTCCGGGCTCACCGTACGGTCATCCGTGAGATAGAGCGGCGGCTGGCCGAGGCCGGGTTGCCGCCGTATGCCTGGTACGATGCCTTGTGGGGGCTGGAGAGCGGCCCGGATGGCAGCCGGCGCATGCATGAACTGGCGGATGTCATGGCCATTGAGCGCTACAACCTCACGCGGCTGGTCGACCGCTTGGAGAAGGACGGCCTGGTACAACGTTCGCGTTCCGAGGGCGATGGGCGCGGCGCCCTGGCGTCGATCACCGAGTCCGGGCGGGTACTGCGCAAGCAGATGTGGAAAATCTACGAAGAGGCGGTGGCCGAACTGTTCCTCTCGCAGCTCGACGACGGCCAGCGCCAGGGGTTCGCCGATGCGCTGGAACGTACCGCCGACCTGGCGCGCAGTGCCGGCAGCGAGTCACGCAAGCGCGGCAAGGGCTGAGTGATCGCCTCTGGCATTCTGGCTGGCCTTGGTCCTGTGGGAGCCGGATTTATCCGCGAAGCTTTTAGCATCCTTGAAATCGCTAAAAAGCTTCGCGGATAAATCCGGCTCCCACAAGGGGTTGTGCCGAGCACAGGATCAGGAGCGCTGCGGCCATTGTGGGAGCCGGCTTGCTGGCGATAGCGTCCCAACTGTCAAGCCAGTCCATAACGCTCGTACGCCTGTCCAACGACCCCCGCTGCAACCTGCTGCTCATCCGCCAGCGCCCCCAGCGCCAGGGCGGTGATCCAGTGACGGTCCGGCGCCGTCGGGCCGAGTGAGCCGGCCCCCAGCCCGACGAACCGTGCGGCGACATGCCCGGCCAGCGGGGCGACCACGGTCTGCGGATATCCGGTGACAGCGATCACCGGAGCGATGCTGTCACCCAGGCAGGCCGCCAGGTGCGAGCGCCGCTTGCGCGTGCTCGGGTGCAGGCGGTTCCAGCGCTCGGCACGACCGGCATCGCGGGCCAGGCGGGTGTAGCTGGGGCAACTCCAGACCTCAGCGGTCACTCCCCAGTCCTGCTCCAGCAGGCGGGCGGCCGCCATGACTTCTTCAAGCGCGCGACCCGCGCCAAGCAGGCGGACCTGCGCCGGACGCCGTTCGCCCAGGCAATACATGCCACTGAATGCATCCCTGGCCTGCTCCGGGGTCAACGTCAAACCCTGCTCGCGATCGTGCAGCGCCAGGTAGTAGAACCCCGAGTCACCCTCGACATACAGCCGCTGCAAGGCGCCCAGCACAATCGCCCGCGCTTCGGCACCGGAAGCCGGGTCGAACGGCTGGCAGCGCGGATTGCCTGCCAGCCATAACGGCAGCGAAGGCTGCGCCCCCTTGGGCCAGCGCGAGGGCAGGGTCTCGATATCGTTGCAGAAGATACCTCGCTGCCGGGTTTCCCCGGTCGCCGCGCGGAGCCCGGTGCAATGCTCGGCGCTGAGCAGGTACAACAGCGGGCTTTCCGCTCGCTGCCGGGAGAAGCGCATCGACCAGGCACTGATGTGGGCCGATGGTTTCGCCGTGGGGTGCCGATGATTGCGGATGACCCAGGCCTGCCGGGTTGCCGTGCTGCCATGCTCCAGCCGGTCGGCGATCGCCAGCACGCTGGACAGCGGTGAACCCGCTGCCGGGGTGTCGGCCAGCAGGGCTTCGATGCAGGCACGTGCGGTTTCGGTGGATCTGGCGGATGCGCTCATGTTCGGGTCTGCCTGGGGGGGCTTTTTACCCTAAGGCAGGTTGATATCTGATTGCAAATGCAATTAAATTGAATGTGAATGAAAAATGACTGGAAAAAAACCTGACCCATCTGCTAGTTTTTCAAACAGGGAGTTCGTCTGGTAAGGGAGCGCTTCATTTTTTCTTCATACGGGCAACTTATGCTGGCCCTGCGGGTCGGTAATACAAGCGCTTTTACCTGCGAATACAAGGAGCTTCACAATGGATGACTATCAAGAAGAACTGCTGGAATTCCACGCGTTCGAGATGGACCCTGTCGAACCGGCAGACGACGCTACCGAGCTGTAAACGGTAGCGTTTTTTTTTGCTCAGGCGGAATGTCGCTGGCTGCGACGAAATTCGCCGGGCGTCTGGCCGTTCCAGCGCTTGAAGGCGCGCTGAAAGGCCTCGGCCGAGGCAAAACCAAGCAGGTAGGCGATTTCGCCAAAGGCCAGCTCGGTATCACGGATATAGGTCATCGCCAGGTCGCGGCGGGTGTCGTTGAGAATCGCACGGAACTGCGTGCCTTCCTCGGCCAGCTTGCGGCGCAAGGTCCAGGTCGGCAGTTTCAGGCGTGCCGCCACTTCTTCCAGGTCGGGTTCCCGGCCACCATTGAGCAACGGTCCCAGCAATCGGGTGATGCGTTCACGCAGGCTGCGGGTGCGGGTCAATTGTTCCAGTTCCCGCTCGCAGAGTTGCAGCAGTTGCCGCCAGGTGCTCGGGCAATGCTCCGGGTTGCGCAGGCCGAGGCTGGCCTGGTCCAGGCGCAGCTGGTTGATCTCGCCGTCGAACTGTAGCGGGCAGTCGCCGAGCAGGTGGTAATCGGCGGCGTAGTCCGGCGTGGCGAACTCGATCTCGATTCGTTCGGCCCGTAGCGGTTGACCGGCAACGCTCGACAGCTGCTTCAGCCAGCCGGCGATGATCGAATCGACCACGAAGCGGTTGTAGGCGTTGTAGGGGCTGATCGAATAGAAACGGAGCCAGGCGCCCCCGGCATCCTCGTGGAAGCTCGACTGGCCGCGGTAGTTGGAGCCGTACAGCGGTTCGAAGCGGGTGAGGGTGCGGGCTGCTTCGCGCACGGTTGGCGCCTGGGCCGCGGTGATACCGGCGAGGCCAGCCTGGCTCAGGCGACTCAAGCGGCCCATGTGCAAGCCAAGGGCCGGGTTGCCGGTGAGCTGGATGGCGGCATGGCCCAGGCGCATGTAGCGCGGGATCGACAGCCTGCCCCCCGGCTCGGCCAGGCGGGCCGTATCCAGTCCGTACTGCTCCAGCAGTTCCTGGGGATTGCAGCCCAGTTCGCGGACCGCATCGACGAGGCTGTGGACGAAGCCCACCGACAGGTCGCCCAGGCGCATGGCGACCGGTTTCATGGCAACCACAGGTTGATCAGGCGGGCGCCGCGTCCACCGGCGTCATCCTGGGTGAAGGTCTGCCCGTTGTAGCTGATGAAGCTTTGTCCCGAGCTGCGCTGATCCCAGAGCTGGCCGCGCAGGAACACGCTGATTCCGGCGATGGACTGGCTGGCGGGTGGCCGGCCGATCAGGGTCAGGCGGTGCCAGGCTTCGCCTTCGCTGAGTTCGCCCGGGCGCAGGCTGATCTCGGCTGGCGTGATGGCGCTCTTGAAGCCACGCCAGGGCCTGTCCCAGGCACCCTTGCCGGCGACATGGGCCGGCACCGCGATCAGCTTGACCCCGAGGGCGTCCAGTTGGCGGTAGGCTTCCGGGTACCAGCTGTCGCTGCCGATCAGGATGCCCAGGCGGCCGGCCGGGGTATCGACGACATTCATCCCCTGGTCGGCGGCGCCCAGCACGTAGCCGCGCTGTTCGAAGGTCGGGTACCGCTGGCGCTGGGGTTGGCCAAGGGGCAGGCCGTCGGCGCCGAAGGTCACGCTGGCGTTGTAGAGCGAGCCGCGGCCGAATTTCAGCGTGCCCTGTTCGACGAACGGCGTCGGCAGCAGAAGGGTGCCGGCCACCAGGGTCACTCCGAACTCCTTCGCCAGCCCGCCGAACAGCGCCTGGTAGTCGCTGGCCATGGCCTTGGCCTTCATGCGCAGGCGGGCATCGTCCAGGCGGCTACGTCCCTTGGCCTTGGACAACGCATCGCTGAATTTCAGCGGGTTGCTGACCATCAGCCAATTCATCGCCTCCTGCTGGGTGAGGGCCTGGAACAGGTCGTCCTTTTCGCCGCGCAGCACCAGCCAGGTGCCGACATGCTCGGGCAGTACCACCACGGTTCGGGCGTTGAGCAGGCCGAGGCTGCGCGCCTGTTGCAGGTAGGCGGCGAGTTTGCGGTGCAGGCGTGGCAGGCTCTGGTAGTCGCTGGGAAACAACTCCGGCTGGATGCCCAGCAGGTTGCCATGTTCGCCGGGGCTGCCCTGGTTCAGCGCGAGCCGGATCCGCAGGTCGGACAGGTAGTGGCCGCTGCTGCGCTGCTTGGTCCAGAGGCCGTAGCTGGTCAGCCCGACGATCAGGACGATGAGAAGGAAACCGGCGAAAAGTTTGCGCATGGGGTAAAGCGGGCGGCCTTGGGCGGAATTCGTCGACTAGGGTAGGACTGATGGCCGCAGTTGCCAAGAGCGGCTGCACATTTGGATCAATAACTTGTCAGTTTCGATCATTGAGCCGTCATCGGCGGCTCTTTAATGTGCCACTCATACACCTGACGGGAGCCGCAGAGCCCCCGCATTCCGTGATCTAGCCTGTACTGGAGTTGCCATGACCGCCACCTCGTACCCGCACCTGCTGGCCCCGCTCGACCTGGGTTTCACCACGCTGCGCAACCGCACCCTGATGGGGTCCATGCATACCGGCCTGGAGGAAAAGCCCGGTGGTTTCGAACGCATGGCCGCTTACTTCGCCGAGCGCGCCCGTGGCGGTGTCGGCCTGATGGTCACCGGCGGCATCGCGCCGAACGAGGAGGGCGGGGTCTACTCCGGCGCGGCCCGGCTGACCACCCGCGAGGAAGCGGAGCAGCATCGCATCGTCACCCGCGCGGTGCATGAGGCCGGTGGCAAGATCTGCCTGCAGATCCTGCATGCCGGGCGTTATGCCTACAGCCCGAAACAGGTGGCGCCGAGCGCGATCCAGGCGCCGATCAACCCGTTCAAGCCCAGGGAACTGGACGAAGCGGGCATCGAGAAACAGATCGTCGATTTCGTCACCTGCTCGACCCTGGCCCAGTCCGCCGGCTACGACGGTGTCGAGATCATGGGATCGGAAGGCTACTTCATCAACCAGTTCCTGGCGGCCCACACCAACCACCGTACCGACCGCTGGGGCGGCAGCTACGAGAACCGCATGCGCCTGCCGGTGGAAATCGTCCGGCGGGTGCGCGAGGCGGTTGGCACCGACTTCATCATCATCTTCCGCCTGTCGATGCTCGACCTGGTGGAAGGCGGCAGTACCTGGGAGGAGATCGTGCAACTGGCCAAGGCCATCGAGCAGGCCGGGGCGACCCTCATCAACACCGGGATTGGCTGGCACGAGGCGCGTATCCCGACCATCGCCACCAAGGTGCCGCGCGCCGCATTCACCAAGGTCACCGCCAAGCTGCGCGGTGCGGTGTCGATCCCGTTGATCACCACCAACCGCATCAACACCCCCGAGGTCGCCGAACAGGTGCTGGCCGAGGGCGATGCCGACATGGTGTCGATGGCCCGGCCGTTCCTGGCCGACCCGGACTTCGTCAACAAGGCGGCGGCCGGGCGTGCCGACGAGATCAACACCTGCATCGGCTGCAACCAGGCCTGCCTGGACCACACCTTTGGCGGCAAGCTGACGTCGTGCCTGGTCAACCCGCGGGCCTGCCACGAGACTGAGCTGAACTACCTGCCGGTCAAGCAGATCAAGAAGATCGCCGTGGTCGGCGCCGGGCCTGCGGGGCTGGCAGCGGCGACCGTGGCGGCCGAGCGTGGGCACCAGGTGACGCTGTTCGATGCGGCCGGCGAGATCGGCGGCCAGTTCAACGTCGCCAAGCGCGTGCCCGGCAAGGAGGAGTTCTACGAGACCCTGCGCTACTTCAAGCGCAAGTTGCAGACCACCCATGTCGAACTGTGCCTGGACACCCGTGTGGACGTCGCGCAACTGGTGGCTGGCGGTTATGACGAGATCATCCTCGCCACCGGTATCAGCCCGCGGGTGCCGGCGATTCCGGGTGTCGAGCACGCCAAGGTGCTGAGTTACCTGGACGTGCTGCTGGGCCGCAAGCCGGTGGGCAGCAAGGTCGCGGTGATCGGTGCCGGCGGTATCGGCTTCGACGTTTCGGAATTCCTGGTGCACCAGGGCGTGGCCACCAGCCAGGATCGCCAGGCGTTCTGGCACGAGTGGGGGATCGACACCGCGCTCGAGGCTCGCGGTGGTATCGCCGGGATCAAGCCCGAGGTGCATGCGCCGGCGCGGCAGGTGTTCCTGCTGCAGCGCAAGGCGTCCAAGGTCGGTGATGGCCTGGGCAAGACCACCGGCTGGATCCATCGTACCGGGTTGAAGAACAAGCGGGTGCAGATGCTCAACAGCGTCGAGTACCTGAAGATCGACGACGAGGGCCTGCATATCCGCATCGGCGAGGAGGCACCGCAGGTACTGCCGGTCGACAACGTGGTCATCTGTGCCGGCCAGGACCCGCTGCGCGAGCTGCAGGAAGGGCTGCTGGCGGCGGGGCAGAACGTGCACCTGATCGGTGGTGCGGATGTCGCGGCCGAGCTGGATGCCAAGCGGGCGATCAACCAGGGCTCGCGGCTGGCTGCCGAACTCTGACCGATCCAGGGCGGCCCGACATCTTGTGGCGAGGGGCTTGTCGGGACGCCGCACCGCCCCGCTGGGCTGCGTAGCAGCCCCAAAGCCTGAGCCCACGGTGAACCAGGTAACCCGCGCTATCCGGTTTTGCGCCCGCTTCGCGGTCTAGCGCGGGCAAGCCCGCTCGCCACTTGGCTCCTCGGCGCGACAGTCGATACTTCTTCAGGGACTGGTAGACTGGTGTCATCCTGCTCCGTGACCCTCACCCGATGCTGCCACCGCCCGACTGGCGCCCCCATGCGCCACTTGAACCCCTTCATTTCGACTGGCTTTCCCGAGCCGGTGTCGAGGTGGCCGTCCTGCGTCTGGACCGGATCGATCCGCTGATCAGCGGTAACAAGTGGTTCAAGCTCAACGAGCACATTGTCGCCGCCCGCCAGGTCGGCGCCGAAGGCCTGATCAGCCTCGGTGGTGCCCATTCCAATCACCTGCACGCCCTGGCCGCCGCCGGCAAGCGCTTCGGCTTTGCCACCGTTGGCCTGCTGCGTGGGCATCCACTCGACACCCCGACCGTGCTCGATCTCCAGGCGTTCGGCATGGAGTTGCACTGGCTCGGCTACGAGGGCTATCGCAAGCGCCATCAGGCGGATTTCTGGACGCCCTGGCAAGCGCGCTACCCGCGGCTGCATGCCGTGCCCGAGGGTGGTGGTGGGTTGGCGGGGGCACGGGGTTGCCGGGGGCTTGTCGCGATGGTCGAGGCGCAGTTGCCCGCGCTCGGTTGGGACGATTTCCAGGGTTGGTGGCTGGCGGCGGGTACCGGTACCACTGCCGCCGGCCTGGTGCTGGCCGAAGCCGGGCAGCGTGCGGTTCATGCCGCTCTGGCGGTGCCGGACGATCACGGCGTCGCGCCATCGATGAGGAATATTCTCGTCGAGGCGGGTGTAGCGGACAGCGGCTACGAACTGATCGAGGCCTGTCGTGGCGGGTTCGCCAAGGTTGACCCGGAACTGCTGGCGTTCATTGCCGATAGCGAACAGCAGGGTGGGTTGCCGCTGGAACCCTTGTATACGGGCAAGGCCTTGCTGGCGTTACGGGAGCAGGTAACTGCCGGATGCTTCGGCATGGGCACGCGATGGGTCTTCGTGCATACCGGCGGTTTGCAGGGGCGCCGTGGTTTTGCGCTGTAACCGTGTCCCCTCGTCGTAACCGAAACCTGTAGGAGCCGGACTTTCGATCGTTCCCACGCTCTGCGTGGGAATGCCTCCCAGGACGCTCTGCGTCCGCTCTTGCGACGCCGAGCCTCACGGGCTGCGTTTCCACGCGGAGCGTGGGAACGATCATCAAAAACCAATGACTGTAGGAGCGGGGTGTTCAGGTCCTGTGCCTGGGGAGCATGCGCGCCAGGGTGTTATCGCGCACCACATAGTGGTGATAGAGCCCGGCCAGTGCGTGCAGGCCGATCAACCAGTAGCCGAGGGTGCCAGCCAGCTCGTGCCATCCCTTGATTTCCTTGGCCAGCGGGCGGTTCTCGGCAATCAGTGTCGGCAGGTCGATGCCGTAGAACATCACCTGGTGACCCTGGCCGCTGACCACCAGCCAGCCGAGCAGCGGCGTGGCGATCATGAACAGATACAGCGCGATGTGCATCAGCTTCGACAGCAGCATCTGCCCGCTCGGTGGCGTCGGTACGATCCGTGGCGCCGTGCCGATCAGCCGGGCCACCAGGCGCAACCAGACCAGGGCGAACACGGTCAGCCCGAGCATGTAGTGAAACTCGACGATCAGCGCCCGGCCGCCGCTGCCCTTGGGAAACAGACCGCGAAACTCGATGCAGCAGTAGACAATGGCCAGCAGCACCAGCATCAGCCAGTGCAGAGCGATCGACATGCTGCTATAGCGGCTGTCGGTGTTCTTCCAGGGCATACGTTGTACCTCACTCATCAGGGGCAGCCATCAGGGCTTGCAAGCTCCGTTCTTGAGTGACGGAGTCTTCTTACACTCTAATACGCTTTTGTACCCTTTGCCTGAGACACATTGGCCGGGGAGGGGCGAAGTTTCGTGAATGAAAATCACTTTTCCTGGCGGTCTCCCTCGCCCTCTGGGATGAGCCACGCCACCCTGTGGGAGCGGGCTTGCCCGCGAATGGGAAGATGGTGTTTCATCGCCTGCCTTCGGAATTATCAGCCTGGCCTGGCAGTCTGTTGCTGAGCCGTCCTCCCCGAATCACCCGCCGCCCTCACGGATCTTGCCCTCATGCTGATTGCAGTACTGATTTTCCTGCTGACCATTACCCTGGTGATCTGGCAGCCAAAGGGCCTCGGCGTCGGCTGGAGCGCCACGCTTGGTGCGCTGCTGGCCCTGCTCAGTGGGGTAGTCCACCTCGGCGATATCCCGCTGGTGTGGCAGATCATCTGGAACGCCACCGGCACGTTCATCGCCCTGATCATCATCAGCCTGCTGCTCGACGAGGCCGGTTTCTTCGCCTGGGCGGCGCTGCATGTCGCACGCTGGGGGCAGGGCAGCGGGCGCCGACTGTTCGCCGCCTTCGTGCTCCTGGGGGCGCTGGTCTCGGTGTTGTTCGCCAACGATGGCGCGGCGCTGATCCTGACCCCGATCGTCATCGCCATGCTGCTGGCACTGCGCTTCTCTACGGCGGCGACCCTGGCCTTCGTTATGGCGGCCGGCTTCATCGCCGACACTGCCAGCCTGCCGCTGGTGGTGTCGAACCTGGTCAACATCGTTTCGGCAGACTACTTCCACATCGGTTTCAATGCCTACGCGGCGGTGATGGTACCGGTGAACCTGGTGAGCGTGGCGGCGACGTTGCTGGTGCTGCTGGTGTTTTTCCGTCGCGACATTCCGCAGCGGTACGATCCGGCCCAATTGGCCGAACCGGCCAGTGCCATCCACGACCGGGCGACCTTCATCGCCGGCTGGTGGGTGCTGGGCATTCTGCTGGTCGGCTGCTTCGCCCTCGAGCCACTGGGGATTCCCATCAGCGCCATTTCGGCGGCCTGCGCCGCCTTGCTGCTGGGGATTGCCGCCCGTGGCCACCGGATTTCCACGCGCAAGGTGATGCGCGAGGCACCCTGGCAGATCGTGATTTTTTCCCTGGGCATGTACCTGGTGGTCTACGGCCTGCGCAATGCCGGGCTGACCGGCTATCTCGCCGGCTGGCTCGACCGTTTCGCCGACCACGGGGTCTGGGGCGCGGCGATGGGCACCGGGCTGCTGACCGCGTTGCTGTCGTCGATCATGAACAACCTGCCGACGGTGCTGGTCGGTGCGCTGTCCATCGAGGCCAGTCATGCCACTGGTGTGGTCAAGGAGGCGATGATCTATGCCAACGTCATTGGCAGCGACCTGGGGCCGAAAATCACCCCGATCGGCAGCCTGGCGACCCTGCTCTGGCTGCATGTGCTGGAGCGCAAGGATATCCGTATCGGCTGGGGCTACTACTTCAAGGTCGGAATCGTGCTGACCCTGCCGGTGCTGCTGGTGACCCTCGCGGCCCTGGCCTTGCGGTTGTCCCTGTAGGCCCTGTTCGCGGCAGTCCGACGCATCGCTGAGTCCGGCTCGGACACAAACCTGTGGGAGCCAACTGTCTTTAATTCCCCCTGCGATGAGCGGTCGGATACTGGCCGCCTTGGGCGGTTCGCGGATAAACCGGGGCGCCGGACCGCCTGCTCCCACAGTTTGCGTCGATCACACGATTTGTGGGCGGCACGGTACCTTGTGGGAGCCGAATTTATCCGCGAACAGGCCCCGCCCGTGTTGCCCCAGCCTAGGCCGAACCTGGCACATTCGGCCAAAGATCGGCAACCAGGAACAGCCGCTCGGCTTCCTCCCAGTCCCCGTCGCCATTGCGGATCAGGCGCACCAGCAGTTGCGCCGGCGCCTGGGGATCGAGCTGGTCCAGCCAGTCGTCCAGCCGCTCTTCGCTCCAGGCCTGCTCTTGGCTGTAGTGCGCCGGCGCCAGCCAGGCCTGGCGCGGTAGCGGCTGCCAGCGGCCGGGCGGGCTCTGCACGCGAAAGTCCGCCCAGTCGCGCTGATGCAGCCAGCGCCCGTGCAGGTGTTGCGGATGCACCCCGTGTGGCGGACATGAATTGCCGGGCCACGGATACAACAGGTAGCCGCCGAGCCATAGCTGTGCGCTGAAATGCTCGATGCCGAGCGCTGCCAGCGCCTCGCGGCTTTCCGGGCGGGCGGAGATCGGTAACTGATGCTCGCTCAGGTGCGCCAGCTTGCGGTCCAGGCGATCATGGCAGCCGGGACCGAGCCAGTGCTCCAGCGCTTCGCCGTGGCCCTGTTGCGGTCCCAGGTAGAGCTTGATCGCCAGTTCCAGGTGGTGCACACCGTCGCGGTCGCGCAGCAACAGGTCGAGTTCGCCCAAGGTGTGGCCTTCGCGGCGGATCGGCAGGTTGGCGCCGATCAGTTCGATCCCGGGGGCGTGGCGCACGGCGAACTGCCAGAGCCGTTCGTAGTACAGCCCGAGGCGCCGGGTGGTGGCCTGGGCCAGCCAGTGCTGCAGGTCGCTGCTGTCGTCATCCAGCCCGCGCAGCCAATGTTCCAGTTGCCCGGGCGACTGCACCCAGTCGCTGCCGGCCAGCGGATGGCGTTGTGGCCAGGGGGTGTCGCGCAGCATCGGCGGTGCCAGGATGACCCAGGCCAGGTCGCGCACTTCGGGATGGCGCAACTGGCGGGGGAGGTTGAGCAAGCCGGGAAACAGGATCATTCTGCGAGCATAGCCGTTTGCTTGAAGGCTGAAAGGATTTTGTCTGGGACCGGCTTTCGCCCATAATCGTTCTTTTGCCTGCTGCAGAACCTTTTCAGGAGCCCCATGGAGCAATTTCGCAATATCGGCATCATTGGCCGCCTGGGCAGTTCGCAGGTGCTGGATACCGTTCGCCGTCTCAAGCGCTTCCTGCTCGAGCGGCACATGCATGTGATCCTCGAGGACACCATCGCCGAAGTCCTGCCCGGGCACGGTCTGCAGACATCCTCGCGCAAGATGCTCGGCGAGGTCTGCGACATGGTCATCGTCGTCGGTGGCGACGGCAGCCTGCTGGGCGCGGCCCGTGCGCTGGCGCGGCACAACGTGCCGGTGCTGGGGATCAACCGCGGCAACCTGGGATTTCTGACCGACATCCGTCCGGACGACCTCGAGGTCGAGGTGGCCAAGGTCCTCGACGGCCATTACCTGGTGGAAAACCGTTTCCTCCTGCAGGCCGAGGTCCGCCGCCATGCCGAAGCCATCGGCCAGGGCGATGCGCTCAACGACGTGGTGCTGCACCCCGGCAAGTCGACGCGGATGATCGAGTTCGAGCTGTACATCGACGGCCAGTTCGTCTGCAGCCAGAAGGCCGACGGCCTGATCGTCGCCACCCCCACCGGTTCCACCGCCTACGCGCTGTCGGCCGGTGGCCCGATCATGCATCCCAAGCTCGATGCCATTGTGATCGTGCCGATGTACCCCCATACCTTGTCCAGCCGCCCCATCGTGGTGGATGGCAACAGCGAACTGAAGATCGTGGTATCCCGGGACATGCAGATCTACCCACAAGTCTCCTGCGACGGCCAGAACCATTTCACCTGCGCGCCGGGTGATACGGTGACCATCAGCAAGAAGCCGCAGAAACTGCGCCTGATCCACCCGCTGGATCACAACTACTATGAAGTCTGCAGGACCAAGCTCGGCTGGGGCAGCCGGTTGGGTGGTGGAGGCGACTGATGCTCGATCCCGCGCGTGGCTACGATCTGATCGGTGATGTGCACGGTTGCGCCCATACCCTCGAACACCTGCTGGACATGCTCGGCTATCACAAGCTGGGTGGTGTCTGGCGGCACTCCTCGCGCATGGCGGTCTTCCTCGGCGATATCATCGACCGTGGCCCGCGGATTCGCGAGGCGCTGCACATCGTCCACGACATGGTCGAGGCGGGGCAGGCGCTGTGCATCATGGGCAACCACGAGTTCAACGCCCTGGGCTGGACCACTGCGGCACCGCCGGACAGCGGCAAGCAGTTCGTGCGCGAGCACACGCCGCGCCATGCCCGTCTGCTGCAGGAGACCCTGACCCAGTTCGAGGGGCACCCGGCTGACTGGCATGACTTCCTCGGCTGGTTCTACGAACTGCCGCTGTTCATCGATGCCGGGCGTTTCCGTGTGGTTCACGCTTGCTGGGACGCCGGGTTGATCGAGCCGCTACGCGCGCAGTATCCGCAGGGGCGCATCGACGAGCATTTCGTCCAGGCCTCGGCAGTGTCCGGCAGCTTTGCCAGCACGGTGCTCAACCGCCTGTTGCGTGGCACCGACATGCGCCTGCCGGACGGCCTGACCCTCACCGGCGGCGACGGCCTGACCCGCGCGTTCTTCCGCACCAAGTTCTGGGAAGACGATCCGCAGACCTACGGCGACATCGTCTTCCAGCCCGATGCCTTGCCCGAACAGGTGGCGAGCAAGCCGCTGTCGCCGCGGGAGAAGAACGCCTTGCTGCGCTACGGCCTGGATGAACCGATGCTGTTCGTCGGGCACTACTGGCGCAGCGGCCGGCCGATGCCGATCCGCCCGAACCTGGCCTGCCTGGACTACAGCGCGGTGCTGTACGGCAAGTTGGCGGCCTATCGCCTGGACCAGGAAACCCAGCTCGACCCGAACAAGTTCGTCTGGGTCGACGTCGAACGTCCCGAGGCCTTGAAATGACCGCCATTGCCGTCTTGCGCCTGCCGCTGGGCATCGACCTCAGCGGCTTCGTGCAATTGCTGCAGCGCCTGCAGGTGCCGCATCGGATCAACGAGGAGGCGGGTGAGCAGGTGCTGTGGGTGCCGGAGTCGATGAGCGCCGACGTGCTGGAGCTCTACCAGCGTTTTCCCGAAGGCGATCCACACCATCAGCTGGAGGCACCGCCGCCACTGCAGGCACCACGCCGCCCGAGCCTGGCGCTGCAGGTACGGCACAGTCCGATCACGGCAGGGGTGCTGCTGCTCAGCCTGGTGGTCGGTGCGATCACCTGGCTCGGTGACAGCCTGTCGATGGTGCACTGGTTCACCTTCCTCGACTTCCGTGTCAGCGGCGAGTACATCCAGTTCACGCCCCTGGCCGATGGCCTGGCGGCGGGGCAGTGGTGGCGGCTGGTGACACCGATGCTGCTGCACTTCGGTGTCCTGCACATCGCCATGAACGGCATGTGGTACTGGGAGCTGGGCAAGCGCATCGAGCTGCGCCAGGGCGGGGTCAACCTGCTGGGGCTGACCCTGCTGTTCAGCCTGGTGTCGAACTTCACCCAATACTACGTCAGCGGCCCGACCCTGTTCGGCGGCTTGTCCGGCGTGCTCTACGGCCTGCTCGGCCATTGCTGGATCTACCAGTGGCTGTCGCCCAATCCGGTCTACCGGTTGCCGCGTGGCGTGCTGGCAATGATGCTGATCTGGCTGCTGGTGTGCCTGTCCGGGCTGGTCTCGCTGATGGGCTTCGGCGAAATCGCCAACGGCGCCCACGTCGGTGGGCTGCTCATCGGATGTTTCACCGGCTTGTTGGGCGGGCTGTGGTCCCGGCGTAAACTGGCCGCCTGATTCGAATGTCTTGAAAAAGTCTGGAGACTTTTAATGTCCTCTTTCATCGAAATGATTGAAAACATCACGCCCGATATCTACCAGAGCCTGAAACTGGCGGTGGAAATCGGCAAATGGTCCGATGGCCGCAAGCTCACCCCTGAACAGCGCGAGCTGTCGCTGCAGGCCATGATCGCCTGGGAAACCCAAAACCTGCCGGAAGAGGAACGTACCGGCTACATGGGGCCGCAGGAATGCGCGTCGAAGTCGGCGCCGATCCCGAACATCCTGTTCAAGTCGGATGCCATCCATTGATCGAGCTCGGCCGTGGTGCAGTCAGCAAGATGGCGACGCGTCTGGACGCGTCGACCGTGCAATACACTTTCCGCCTGGGTGACAGCGAGGTGCCGGTCAATCCGTTGATCGGCCAGAAGCTGCGCCTGGAGTTCCTGGGCGCCATCCACTGCACCCATTGTGGGCGCAAGACCAAGACCAGCTTCAGCCAGGGTTACTGCTACCCGTGCATGACCAAGCTGGCGCAGTGTGACACTTGCATCATGAGTCCGGAGCGTTGCCATTACGACGCCGGCACCTGCCGCGAGCCGGCCTGGGGCGAGCAGTTCTGCATGACCGACCATGTGGTCTACCTGGCCAACTCGTCGGGGATCAAGGTCGGTATCACCCGGGCTACCCAGCTGCCGACCCGCTGGCTCGACCAGGGCGCCAGCCAGGCGCTGCCGATCATGCGCGTGGCGACCCGCCAGCAGTCCGGCTTCGTCGAGGACCTGTTCCGCAGCCAGGTGGCCGACAAGACCAACTGGCGCGCCTTGCTCAAGGGCGATGCGCAGGCAGTGGACCTGTGCCAGGTTCGCGACCAGCTGTTCGAATCCTGCGCCGAAGGCCTGCTGGCCCTGCAGGAGCGTTTCGGCCTGCAGGCGATCCAGCCGGTGCTGGACATCGAACCGCTGGAAATCCGTTACCCGATCGAGGCCTATCCGACCAAGATCGTCAGCTTCAACCTGGACAAGAACCCGATTGCCGAAGGCACGCTGATGGGGATCAAGGGTCAGTACCTGATCTTCGACACCGGCGTGATCAATATCCGTAAATACACGGCCTACCAGCTCGCCGTGCATCAGTAAAAGGACGCACCCATGCGCACCGAACAGCCGAAGATGATCTATCTGAAGGACTATCAGGCCCCCGAGTACCTGATCGACGAGACGCACCTGACCTTCGAGTTGTTCGAGGACCACACGTTGGTCCATGCGCAACTACTGATGCGCCGCAACCCGGTACGCGGGGCCGGCCTGCCGCCGCTGGTGCTCGATGGCCAGTTGCTCGAACTGCTGTCGGTCAGCCTGGACGACCGTGAGCTGGGCGCCGCGGACTACCAGCTGGATGAGAATCACCTGACCCTGCAGCCCTCGGGCAACAGCTTCACCGTCGACACCAGCGTAAAGATCCACCCGGAAAGCAACACCGCACTGGAAGGCCTGTACAAGTCCAGCGGCATGTTCTGCACCCAGTGCGAGGCCGAAGGCTTCCGCAAGATCACCTACTACCTCGATCGCCCGGACGTGATGAGCACCTTCACCACGACGATCATTGCCGAGCAGCACCAGTACCCGGTGCTGCTGTCCAACGGCAACCCGATCGGCAGTGGTCCGCAGGAAGACGGGCGGCACTGGGCGACCTGGGAAGACCCGTTCATGAAGCCGGCCTACCTGTTTGCGCTGGTGGCCGGTGACCTGTGGTGCGTCGAGGACAGCTTCACCACCATGACCGGGCGCGACGTGGCGCTGCGTATCTATGTCGAGCCGGAAAACATCGACAAGTGCCAGCACGCCATGAACAGCCTGAAGAAGTCGATGCGCTGGGACGAAGAGGTCTACGGCCGCGAGTACGATCTGGACATCTTCATGATCGTCGCGGTCAACGATTTCAACATGGGCGCCATGGAGAACAAGGGCCTCAACATCTTCAACTCCAGCGCGGTGCTGGCCCGCGCCGAAACCGCCACCGACGCCGCGCACCAGCGGGTCGAGGCGATCGTCGCCCACGAATACTTCCACAACTGGTCGGGCAACCGCGTGACCTGCCGCGACTGGTTCCAGCTGTCGCTCAAGGAAGGTTTCACCGTCTTCCGTGATGCCGGCTTCTCTTCGGACATGAACTCGCGCACGGTCAAGCGCATCCAGGATGTCGCCTACCTGCGCACCCACCAGTTCGCCGAGGATGCCGGCCCGATGGCCCACGCGGTGCGTCCGGACAGCTTCATCGAGATTTCCAACTTCTACACCCTGACCGTCTACGAGAAGGGCTCGGAAGTGGTCGGCATGATCCACACCCTGCTCGGTGCCGAGGGCTTCCGCAAGGGCAGCGACCTGTACTTCGAACGCCACGACGGCCAGGCGGTGACCTGCGATGACTTCGTCAAGGCCATGGAAGACGCCAACGGCGTCGACCTGACCCAGTTCAAGCGCTGGTACAGCCAGGCCGGCACGCCACGCCTGGCGGTCAGCGAACGCTACGATGCGCAGGCGCAGACCTATAGCCTGACCTTCCGCCAGAGCTGCCCGCAGACCCCGGACAAGCAGGAAAAACTGCCGTTCGTGATCCCCGTGGAACTGGGCCTGCTGGATGCCCGGGGCGCGGAAATCGCCCTGCAACTGGCCGGGGAGGCCGCTCCGGGCGCCACCAGCCGCGTGCTGTCGGTGAGCGAGGCCGAGCAGACCTTCACCTTCGTTGGCATCGCGGCCAAGCCGTTGCCGTCGTTGCTGCGCGGTTTCTCGGCACCGGTCAAGCTGAGCTTCCCCTATGACCGCGACCAGCTGATGTTCCTGATGCAGCATGACCGCGATGGCTTCAACCGCTGGGACGCCGGCCAGCAACTGTCGGTGCAGGTGCTGCAGGACCTGATCGGGCAGCATCAGCAGGGGCAGGAACTGGTGCTCGACCAGCGCCTGGTCGTCGCACTGCGCAGCGTGTTGGCCAACGACCAGCTGGACCAGGCGATGGTCGCCGAGATGCTGTCGTTGCCGAGCGAGGCCTACCTCACCGAAATCAGCGAGGTGGCGCAAGTCGACTCGATCCACGCGGCCCGCGAATTCGCCCGCCAGCAACTGGCCGAGCAACTGTTCGACAGCCTGTGGCAGCGTTACCAGGCCAACCGCGAAGTGTCGAAGAACACCGCCTACATTGCCGAAAACGAGCACTTCGCCCGTCGTGCGCTGCAGAACATCGCGCTGTCCTACCTGATGCTCAGTGGCAAGCCGCAGGTGCTGGCCGCGACCCTGGAGCAGTTCGACGCCGCCGACAACATGACCGAACGCCTGACCGCCCTGGCGGTGCTGGTGAATTCGCCGTTCGAGGCAGAGAAGGCCAAGGCCCTGGCGGTGTTCGCCGAGCACTTCAAGGACAACCCGCTGGTCATGGACCAGTGGTTCAGCGTCCAGGCCGGCAGTACGCTGCCCGGTGGCCTGGAGCGGGTCAAGGCGCTGATGGAGCACCCGGCATTCACGTTGCGCAACCCGAACAAGGTGCGCGCGCTGATCGGTGCGTTCGCCGGGCAGAACCTGATCAACTTCCATGCGGCGGACGGCTCCGGCTATCGCTTCCTGGCGGACATCGTGATCCAGCTCAACGCGCTGAACCCGCAGATCGCCTCGCGCCAGCTGGCGCCGCTGACCCGCTGGCGCAAGTACGACAAGGCCCGCCAGGCGCTGATGAAGGCCGAGCTGGAGCGCATTCGTGCTTCGGGCGAACTGTCGGCAGATGTCTACGAGGTGGTCAGCAAGAGCCTGGCCTGAGGTTGTTCTGCCAGACCAGTGGGTGGCTCCGGACTGAGCTTTCCATGTCAGGCCTGAGCCGATCTTGTGGCGAGCGGGCTTGCCCGCGCTGGAGCGCGAGGCGCTCCCAAACCCGGCGATTGCGGTGTATCAGGTATACCGGGTTGTCAGGTTTTGCGGCCGCTGCGCGGCCGAGCGCAGGCAAGCCTGCTCGCCACAATGCAATGCAGCACAAGCAGCACACCTTAAGCAGTGCTTCTGTGCATCGACAGCCAACCCCCTGCAAAGGCCACATCCGTGGCCCTCGTTCATCACCCCTCCTGATGCCCCGATATTCATGTCCCCCCGCAAGGCCCCGGGTTAACAAAAGATAACGTGGCGTCGATTGTCAGACGATTCCAAAGCCCGATAGGATAGCTCCAGCCTTGGAAGGGGCTCTAGATTGCTGGTTTCAGACGATCGGCAACGCTGAAAACGCCCTTGAAGGCGCCCTGAAAGGTTGGACGACCTAACAATAATAAAGGGGGAAAAGGTCTATGAATGAGCCTGTGAAGGGTACGGGTTCCCGCCGACCGCCAACCTGGCGGCGCGCGGTCTTGCTGACCTCGATGCTCTCCTTGTCCGGGCTGGCGCTGCTGGCAGGCCCCGTGGACGCGACCGCTGCCGGTGCGGCTGACGGTGTCTATGCCATCGAGTCCTCCAAGGCCGCCAAGGGCCTGCTGCTCGACGTGGTCCACGCCGGTGCCCGCCTGGTCGCCGTGGGGGATCGCGGGCACATCCTGTTTTCCGATGACCAGGGCACGACCTGGACCCAGGCCCGGGTACCGACCCGGCAACTGCTCACGGCGGTCTACTTCGCCGATGACAAGCACGGCTGGGCTGTCGGCCATGACGCACAGATCCTCGCCAGCAGTGATGGCGGCGCCACCTGGACCAAGCAGTTCGAAGACCTCAAGCGTGAAGCACCGCTGCTGGACGTCTGGTTCAAGGATGCCACTACCGGTTTTGCCGTGGGCGCCTATGGGGCCCTGCTCGAAACCACCGATGGCGGCCAGCACTGGGAAGACGCCAGCGACCGCCTCGACAACGAAGACCAGTACCACCTCAACGCCATCGCTGCGGTCAAGGACTCCGGCCTGTTCATCGTCGGGGAGCAGGGCAGTATGTTCCGGTCGGCCGACTGGGGCCAGACCTGGGAGCGCCTCGATGGCCCCTACCAGGGCTCGCTGTTCGGCGTGATCGGTACCGCGGAGCCGGCCACGCTGATGGCCTACGGCTTGCGCGGCAACCTCTATCGCTCCACCGATTTCGGCTCCAGCTGGGAGCCGGTGGAACTCAAGGCCGCCCGTGGTGCGCTGGAGTTCGGCCTGTCCGGCGGCGCGCTGCTGGCCGACGGTTCGCTGGTGATCGTCGGCAACGGTGGCAGCGTGATCCGCAGCACCGATGACGGCGTGACCTTCAGTGTCTTCAATCGTCCCGACCGCATTTCCTTATCGGCGGTCACCACGGCCGGCAACGGCAACCTGATCCTGGTCGGCCAGGGCGGCGCCCACCTCACCTCGCCAACCGGCAGCGAGCAGGGCAAATAACAAGAAGGCGGGGAGTTTCACATGAGCAGTCATCATCAGGACAAGGCGACGTTTCTCGAACGCCTGATTTTCAACAACCGCCCGGCAGTGATCGCGATCTGCCTGCTGGTCAGTATCTTCCTGTTCTGGCAGGCGACGCTGATCCGTCCGTCCACCAGTTTCGAGAAAATGATCCCGCTCAAGCATCCGTTCATTGAAAAGATGATGGAGCACCGCAACGACCTGGCCAACCTCGGCAACACCGTGCGTGTATCGGTGGAGGCCCGGGACGGCGACATTTTCAGCAAGGAATACATGGACACCTTGCGCCAGATCCACGACGAGGTGTTCTACATCCCCGGCGTCGACCGCTCCGGCCTCAAGTCGCTGTGGAGCCCCAGCGTGCGCTGGACCGAAGTGACGGAGGAGGGCTTCGCCGGCGGCGAGGTGATCCCGCAGAGCTACAACGGCTCGGCCGACAGCCTCGACCAGCTGCGCAACAACGTGCTCAAGTCCGGCCAGGTCGGCCGCCTGGTGGCCAACGACTTCAAGTCGAGCATCGTCGACATCCCGCTGCTGGAGGCCTACCCGGACCCGCAGGACCAGGGCAAGCTGCTCAAGCTGGACTACCAGAAGTTCTCGCACCAGCTCGAAGAGAAGATCCGCGACAAGTTCGAGGCGCAGAACCCCAATGTGAAGATCCACATCGTCGGGTTCGCCAAGAAGGTCGGTGACCTGATCGACGGCCTGATCATGGTGGTGCTGTTCTTCGGCGTGGCCTTCGTCATCACCCTGGTGCTGCTGTACTGGTTCACCTGGTGTATCCGCAGCACCATCGCCGTGCTGATCACCACCCTGGTGGCGGTGATCTGGCAACTGGGGCTGATGCATGCCGCCGGCTTCGGGCTGGACCCGTATTCGATGCTGGTGCCGTTCCTGATCTTCGCCATCGGCATCTCCCACGGCGTGCAGAAAATCAACGGTATCGCCTTGCAGTCCAGCGAGGCCGACAACGCCCTGACGGCGGCGCGGCGCACGTTCCGGCAACTGTTCCTGCCCGGCATGATCGCGATCCTGGCCGACGCCGTGGGCTTCATCACGCTGCTGATCATCGACATCGGCGTGATTCGCGAACTGGCGATCGGTGCGTCGATCGGCGTGGCGGTGATCGTGTTCACCAACCTGATCCTGTTGCCGGTGGCGATTTCCTATGTCGGCATCAGCCGCAAGGCCGTCGAGCGCAGCAAAAAGGATGCGACCCGCGAGCATCCGTTCTGGCGCCTGCTGTCGAACTTCGCCAGCCCCCGGGTCGCGCCGGTGTCCATCATCCTGGCCCTGCTGGCCTTCGGCGGCGGCCTCTGGTACAGCCAGAACCTGAAGATCGGCGACCTCGACCAGGGCGCGCCGGAACTGCGTCCCGACTCGCGCTACAACAAGGACAACAGCTTCATCATCAACAACTACTCGACCAGCTCCGACGTGCTGGTGGTGATGGTCAAGACCGCCTCCGAGGGTTGCTCGCGCTACGCGGCCATGGCACCGATCGACGAGTTGATGTGGAAACTGCAGAACACCGAGGGCGTGCAGTCGGCGATCTCCCTGGTGACCGTGTCCAAGCAGATGATCAAGGGCATGAACGAGGGCAACCTGAAGTGGGAGACCCTGTCGCGCAACCCGGACGTGCTGAACAACTCCATCTCCCGTGCCGACGGCCTGTACAACGCCGACTGCTCGCTGGCGCCGGTGCTGGTGTTCCTCAACGACCACAAGGCCGCCACCCTCGACCGGGCGGTGCATGCGGTGCAGGACTTCGCGAAGGAGAACAACAAGGATGGCCTGGAGTTCCTCCTGGCCGCCGGTAACGCCGGGATCGAGGCGGCCACCAACGAGGTGATCAAGCAGGCGGAACTGACCATCCTGATCCTGGTGTACATCTGCGTCGCGGCCATGTGCATGATCACCTTCCGCTCCTGGGCGGCGACCCTGTGCATCGTCCTGCCGCTGGTGCTGACCTCGGTGCTGGGCAACGCGCTGATGGCCTTCATGGGGATCGGCGTGAAGGTCGCGACCCTGCCGGTGGTGGCGCTGGGCGTGGGCATCGGCGTGGACTACGGGATCTACATCTACAGCCGCCTGGAGAGTTTCCTGCGCGCCGGGTTGTCGTTGCAGGAGGCCTACTACCAGACCCTGCGCTCCACCGGCAAGGCCGTGCTGTTCACCGGCCTGTGCCTGGCGATCGGTGTTTGCACCTGGATCTTCTCGGCGATCAAGTTCCAGGCCGACATGGGCCTGATGCTGACCTTCATGCTCCTGTGGAACATGTTCGGTGCGCTGTGGCTGCTGCCGGCGCTGGCGCGGTTCCTGATCAAGCCGGAGAAGCTGGCGGGCAAGGTGGGGGGCTCGTTGCTGGCCCACTGAGGGCGGGTGCCGGACAATGTGGCGAGCGGGCTTGCCCGCGCTCGACTGTGCAGCAGTCGTAAAGCGGGCGGCCGGGTTTTATCTGGAAAACCATGGCTGCAGGTTTTGGGGCTACCCCGCAGCCCCGCACGGGCAAGCCCGCTCGCCACATCGGTTTCTGAGTCCCTGGAACCTTTATGGCGCAATATCGCCTATCATTGCCCCTTTCCCGAAAAATGATAGAAAACGCCATGACCGACACCTTGCTCTCCGCCCTCCAAGCCTGCGACATGCTGGAAATCGACGGGCTGCACGCCTTCGATTTCACCCTCGACGATGCCGGCCTGCTGATCGAGTGCATGGATGGTCGCGCGGCCAAGCGCTGGACCTTCAGCCTGGCCCAGGTACAGGCCGCCACCTTCGACGAGGCCCTGCAGAGTTGGGTTCTGGTCGGTGATTCCGGCGAGCACCGCCTGGTGTGCATGAGCGCGTTCAGTGCCAAGGAGGAAGCGGAGGATGAACAGGATGATGCGTAAGTTCTGGCCCTTGCTGATGGCCGGCAGTATCGGTTCGATGCCGGTCCTGGCGGCTTCCGCCGATACCGTCCAGTTGCTGGTCGGCTCGTACACTGCCGGCAAGAGCGAAGGCATCTACCGCCTGCAGTTCGACAGCCGCACCGGCAAGCTCGATTCCAAACCGCTGCAGGTGATCAAGACCGCCAACCCGTCCTGGCTGGCCCTGTCGCCTGACCAGCGCCGGCTGTACGCGGTCAATGAAAACGGTCCCGGCCAGAAAGACCCGGTGGGTCGGGTCAGCGGCTACTCGATCGACCCCAAGAGTCATCAGCTCAAGCCGATCAACCAGGTGCAGAGCCTGGGCAACGAGCCGACCCACGCCAGCCTGAGCGCTGACCAGCGCTACCTGTTCGTCGCCAACTATTCGGTGCTGGAGGATCCGGGCGGCAGCCTGGCGGTCCTGCCGGTGGATGCCAAGGGCAAGCTCTCGCCACCGGTGCAGCTCAGCAGCCATCCGGCCAGCCTGGTCAACCTGGAGCGTCAGGCATCGGCCCACGTGCATTCGGTGGTGTCGTCGCCGGATGGGCGTTTCGTCTTCGCCAGCGACCTGGGCGCGGACAAGGTGTTCGTCTACAAATACGATCCCAAGGCCAACCCGGAAATGCCGCTGACCCCGGCCAACCCGGCCTACGTCCAGTTGCCACCGGGTAGCGGGCCGCGCCACCTGTTGTTCAGCGCCGATGGCAGGCATGCCTGGCTGACCAGCGAGATGAGCGCGCAGATCACCGTGTTCGACTACCAGGAGGGCAAGCTCACCCAGAAGCAGCGGGTCGAACTGGCCGACCAGCAACCGCTGTCGGACAAGGCCGGCGCAGCCTTGCACGCCTCGAAGGACGGCAAGTTCCTCTATGTCAGCAACCGCGGCACCGCCAACCAGTTGCTGGTCTTTGCCATCGACCCGGCCAGCGGCGAGCTCAAGGAGCTGCAACGCCGTGCCGTGGAAGGCGATCATCCGCGCGAATTCACCCTCGATCCGAGCGGCAAATTCCTGCTGGTGGCCAACCAGAAGAGCAACCAGATCGTGGTAATCGAGCGCGACGTCGACACCGGCCTGCTGGGTAAAACCGTGCAGAGTTTGCCCTTCGATGCCCCGAGCTACCTCGGATTCCTGCCGCGACAATAGACCGCAGGCCCCGGTCTACAAGGGGCTTGCACTTCTATTAATCACGCTGATATCCGCTACTGCTGCAATGAATTTCAACCCGAACACCCCTCGGATGTACTTTGGACTCACGGCCTGAAAGGGCAAGCCAGCCAACTGACATTCGAGGGTTTTCGACATGAACTTCAATCTTTTCTCCATCATCGCCGCTTCCGCCATCTCTGCTTCCGTTGCCCTGCCAGCCAGTGCCAACGTCGAGATCGGCGAGAAAAAATCCCATACCCAGAGCTACACCCCCAAGTACCTGCAACAGAGCGCCAACTTCTACGCCGCCCTGGATCACAAGGCTCAACACTGAGCGCTGAAATACCTCGCAACGCCGGAGCGAATGCACTCATTCGGCAGTGGGTCCATTGACCGCCTGCCATGAGAGTGAATTCGCCCCGGCGTTGTCGCATACGCCGTTTTAGTTGCAATAAAACTCATGTAGGCCGAATTAATTGACGCTGGCTTATTGACTCTTGGTAATTAAATTTGCTGATGACGACTATTTGAATAGTTGCCTACTTAGTTCTGCGGTTATGATGGATCCTATAGGCATGACATTCGCCTGTGGAGAAAGAACACCATGGCCAGCAACCTTCTGACATCTGCCCGACACGGCGCCTACCTGGCTATCGGCCTGTACGTGGTGCTGGTGCTGGTGGTCAGTCTGTCCAGCATGCTGCACGGCTCGGATGATGCGGCGATCCAGTTGGCGACGCCGAGCATCCCGCTCGAACACAAGACCCAGTCCGCCGGCGTGATCACGCACAGCGCCGACACCGGGGCCTGATCAACCGCCTGACGCATCGGCTCCGTCGGCGACCGCGCTCGGCTTGGCCATCACCGAGCCAAACAGCTCCGAGGCCAGGAACCGTTGCAGCCAATCCTGCAGGCGCCGATAGGGCGTCTGCGCGAACCATTCCCGATCGACGTGGGCGAACTGCCGGATGAACGGGGCCACGGCCATGTCGGCCAGGCTGCGGTGGTCGGCCAGCAACCAGTCGCGCTGTTGCAGCAACGCTTCCAGCTTTTGCAGGAACGGCTCGGCTTCGGCCCGATAATGCTCCATGGGAAACTCCGGGTAGCGCACCGCATACTTGTAGCGGTCGAGTCGGACCTTGAAGTCGCCGTCGTTTTCCTCGATCAGCGCGGCAGTGGCCTGCGCAGCCAACGGGTCACCCTGCAACAGCCAATCCTCGGGATCGTCCTGCGCGAGGGCCCAGAGCATGATCTCCAGGCTCTGCTCGATCACCTGGCCGTCGTCGCAGGCCAGCACCGGCACCGTGCCCTTGCTCGACAACGCGAGCATGGCCGCCGGCTTGGCCTTGAGGCTGACCTCCTCGATGTGCACCGTCACGCCTGAATAGCGCAACGCCAGGCGGGCGCGCATGGCGTAGGGGCAGCGGCGGAACGAGTAGAGGATGGCCGTTCTCATTTCACTTCCAGCGTGCTCAGGCCGTTGCCCTGGCGCTGCACCTGGATCTGCACCGGAATCCGCTCGTGCATTTCCTGCACGTGGGAAATCACCGCGACCTTGCGCCCCTGGGCCTGCAGCCCGTCGAGGGCGTCCATCGCCAGTTGCAGGGATTGCGGGTCGAGGCTGCCGAAACCTTCGTCGATGAACAGCGACTCGATCTTCAGCGTGCTCGACGCCATCGAGGCCAGGCCGAGGGCCAGGGCCAGCGAGACCAGGAAGGTCTCGCCGCCGGACAACGAATGCACCGAACGCAGTTCATCGCCCATTTCGATGTCCATCACCAGCAGCCCGAGCATACTGCCGCCGCGCTTGAGGCGATAGCGCCGCACCAGTTGGCGTAGCTGGGCGTTGGCATGATGGACCAGCAGGTCGAGGTTGTAGGCCTGGGCCAGTTTGCGGAAACGGTCGCCGGTGGCCGAGCCGATCAGCGCGTCCAGGCGGGCCCAGCGCTGATACTCGGCATAGGCCTCGGTGATCCGCTGCGCCAGTGCCTGGTTGGCTTGCTGCCGGCGTTGGTCATCGGCCTGCTCGGCGCGCAGCTCGGCGCATTGCTGTTCACTGGCGCTGAACTGCTGCTGGTGTTCGGCAAGTGCGTGGGCCAATTGCTCGGCGTCGAGATTGCCGTTGTGCTGCGCCTGATGCGCTTGCAGGCGCTGCTCGCGCTCCAGCAGCAGCACCTGGGCCTGTTCGATGGTCTTTTCGTTCTGCTGCAGGCGTTGGCGCAGCTCGCCGACCTGCTCGTCGTCCAGCTCGAGCAAGGCTTGCAGAGCGCTGTCGTCCAGTTCCGGATGGCCGGCACGCCATTCGGCGATCTTGCCGGCCAGGGCGGCGGCCTCCTGCTCCAGGGCCTGCTGGCGTTCCTCGCGGGTCTTGAGCTCGGTGGCGATCTGTACCCGCTGGGTGCTGGCCTCCTGCAACGCCTGGGTCGTGCCGCTTGCGGCCTGGCGTGCCTGTTCCACCGCCTGTTCGAGTTGCTGCTGCCACTGTTCGGCACTCTCGTGTTCGCCGAGCAGTTGGCCCAGTTGCTGCTGGCTGGCCTGTTGTTGTCCGGCCAGCGCCTCGAATTGCTGCTGGGCGCCTTGCAGTTGCTGCTCGCGGCTCTGCTGGCGTTCCAGTTCCAGCTCCAGTGACTGCTGGCGTTGTTGCTGTTCAGCCAGTTCATCACGCTGCTGTTCGAGCTGCTGCAGGCGTTCGGCGATCTGCCGGTCCAGTTGCAGGAAGGTCGCCGCCGGCTCGTTGCGCAGGGCTTCCAGGGTCGGGGCCGGTAGCAGTGTGGCAAAAGCTGCCAGTTCGTCATCCAGGCGTTGGCGGTCGCTGGCCAGTTCGCGCTGCTGGTGCTCCAGCTGCTGGGCGGCCTGCTGGTGCGCTGCCTCGGCCTGGCGCAGTTGTTGGGTCAGGCGCGCGGCATCCTGTTGCAGGGTGAGCAGGGCACCCTGGCGCTGCTCGTCGCGCGTCAGGTTCTGGTTCAACTGGCTGGCTTGCCGTTCCAGCCAGGCATCGCGCTGCTGGGTGTCCTGGTCCAGCAGTTGGGCTGCCAGCGGATGGGCTTCCAGGCTGGGGGCCAGGGCCTGCTGCTGGCTTGCCAGTTGTTCCTGCTGCGCCAGCAGTTCCTTCTGCTGGGCGATCAATCCGCCCACCTCGGTGCGCAGCTCGGTGAGTCGCTCCTTGAGCCGATCGACTGCGGCCTGGGCGTTGGCCTGTTCGCTTTCATCGTGGCGGCCGAGGCTCTGCAGCAGGGCCTCGGGCTGGTGATAAGGGTGCTCGTGACTGCCGCAGACCGGGCAGGGCTGGTCATCCTGCAACTGCGCGCGCAGTTCCTCGACGCTGGCGCTGCGGGCCAGGCGCTGGCGTTCGAGCAGTTCGCGGGTGACGTGGAAGGCCTGCTCGGCGATGGCCAGCTCGGCCTTGGCCTTGACCCCGTCCTGGGTCAGGCGCTCGCGCTCCTGCTGGGCGCTGGTCAGGCGCTGTTGCAATTCGGCGCCGCGCTTGTCCAGCTCCTTTTGGCTGGACCATAGCCGAGCGAGGTCCTCGACGGCCCGCAACTGCTTGCGGTTGTCCTGCAGCAGGCTGCCGAGAATGCCGATCTGCTCGGCCACGGCATCAGGCTCGGCCGCCGCCTCCTGGTACAGCACTTCCAGTTGCTGTTTCTGCGCCGCGAGCGTTTGCGCGGTTTCGCCGGCCTTTTGCTCCAGGCCGGCCAGTTCGGCCTGGCCCTGGTTGAGCCGGTTGCCGATCAGCATCAGTTGTTGCAGGCGATCGCGGTAGGCATTCCAGGCTTCGCTCAGGGGCGCGAGGTCGGTGCCTTGCGCCAGTTGCGTGGCGATCTGCTGCAGGCGTTCGGCGACCTGCCGTTGCCGCTCCTGCAGTGCCTGGATCGTGTCCCGGCCCTGGTCCCGGGCCTGCTGCGCGCTGTCCTGCGCCTGTGCGGCGAGCGTGGTGTCCCTGGCCAGGCGGGCGAGGTTGCCCTGTTCCTCGAAGGCCTGGCGCAGCAGGGGGGCGCTGCTGCTCTGCTGTTGTTGCGCGGTGCTCAGCGCGCCCTGGGCGTCGGTCAGGCGCTGTTGCAGTTGTTCCTGGCTGGCACTCAGCTCGTCGTGCTGCTGGCGATGACGGGCGATCTGTTCGACCAGGGGCGTCAGTTGCCCGTCGACTTCAAGCTTGCGGGCGAAGTGATGCCGCTGCGGGGCCAACTGCTCCAGTCGGGTCAGTTTCAGGCGTTCCCCGGTCAGCGCCTGCTCCTGCTGCCGGGCGCTTTCCAGCTGTTCGGCGGCGGCCTGGTGGGCGTCCTGTAGCTGGCGCAATTCCTTGAGCCAACTGTGCTGCTGTTCCAGCTGGCGCAGTTGGGCCTTGTGCAGTTCCAGTTGTTGCTGGGCACCCTTGAAACGTTCGTCGAGTTCGGCGCGGGCTTCGGGGCTCATGGGGGTGAGGCCGACCGCCTGGTCCTGCAGCCGCTTGTGGGCCTCGCGGGCTTCCTTGGCCTTGTCGAAGGCGCGGCGGCCGAGCCTGGTGTAGAGCGCGGTGTCGGTGAGTTTTTCCAGCAGTTCGCTGCGCTCGTTGTCGTCGGCCTTGAGGAAGGCGCTGAACTCGCTCTGGGCCAGCAGCACGGCCCGGGTGAACTGTTCGAAGTTCAAGCCCAGGCAGGCTTCCAGCTGGGTCTTGTATTCGCCTTTCTGGCTGGCCAGCAGTTGGTCGCTGTCGAGGTCGCGCAGGCTCTGGCGGCTGGCCTGCAGCTTGCCGTTGGCCTTGTCCCGGGCGCGGTTGGCTTCCCAGCGGGCGCGGTAGCGGCGGCCGTCGATGCCGACGAAGTCGACCTCGGCAAAGCCGGCACCGGTGCCGCGGCGCAGCAGGGTGCGCGGGTCGCCGGTGCCGATTTCACCGTCGGCGTCCGGCACCTTGGCATCGCGCGAGGCGTTGTTCAGTCGTGGTACGGCGCCGAACAGCGCCAGGCAGAGGGCGTCGAGCAGGGTGCTCTTGCCGGCGCCGGTCGGTCCGGTAATGGCGAACAGCCCGGTGCTGGCCAGCGGCTCGGCGGTGAAGTCCAGTTCGAACGGGCCGGCCAGGGACGCCAGGTTCTTCAGGCGAATGGCAAGAATCTTCATGGCTGCTCGTCCTCCAGCTGCACGTCCTGCAACAGCAGGGCAAAGTCGGCGAGGGTCTGCGGGTCGACTTCACTGCCGTAGCTGTCCAGCCAGGCGCGGCTGAACAGATCCTGGGGGCTGAGCTGGTCGAGATCGACCAGGCGTCCCCCTTCGTCGTCCTCTTCGCCTGAGCCGCTGCCGGCGTATTCGGCGGCGATGCGTACCAGGCGCACGGCCTTGCCCAGCAACGCGCCTTCCACCTGCTGGCGCAGGTCCGGCTGCGGCTCGTCGAGGCGTACCCGTACTTCCAGCCAGGGTTGGCGTTGCAGGTCGGCCAGCAGGTCGACATCCGGCAGCTCGGCGAGCTGTTCAAGGATCTCGGCGAAGGGCAGTGGCCCCAGGCGCTGCAGGTCGACGGCGCGCGGGATCAGGCGCGGTTCGACGCTGACCAGGGTTTCACCGTCGAGGACGATATCGAGGATCTGGTGCTTGTAGCCGATCTCCGAGAACGACAGCGGAATGGGCGAGCCGCTGTAGCGGATGCGCTCCTCGCCATTGACCTTCTGCGGCTTGTGCAGATGGCCGAGGGCGACGTAGCTGACGCTGGCATCGAACAGGCTGGCCGGCAGGGCCTCGGCGTTGCCGATGATCAGGCTGCGTTCGGAGTCTTGCGAAACCGAGCCGCCAGCCATGTGCGCGTGGCTGATGGCGACCAGTGCCTGGCCTGGCTGGCGCTTGGCATTGGCCGCCTCGATCAGCCAGCGGTGTACCTGGCCGATGCCGCGCAGGTAGTCGTCGCCCAGCAGCGTACCGGTGACTTCGGCCGGCCGCAGGAAGGGCAGCGCCAGGCACCAGGCGGCGATGTCGCCGTTGGCCGCGGGCAGCGGGATCAGCAGGCGCTCGCTGTCGAGTTGGCCGTCGTCGAGCCAGAGCACCCGGCCCAGGGCGTGGGTACGCAGGCGGCGCATCAGTGGCGCGGGCAGTTCGATGCGTGAGCCGGAATCATGGTTGCCGGCGATCATGACGATGGTCAGTTGCGGCTGCTGTTCGTGAGCGTTGACGATGAAGTCATAGAGGCGCTCCTGGGCTTTGACCGGCGGGTTGACGGTATCGAAGATATCGCCGGCGATCAGCAGGACGTCCGGCTGCTGGCTGGCCAGTTGGGCAAGCAGCCAGCTCAGGAAGCAGGCGTGTTCGAAATCCCGCTCCTGGCCATGAAGATTCTGGCCCAGGTGCCAGTCGGAGGTATGAAACAGGCGCAAGACAAACTCCGCGAAGACGATGGCGACCGCCCAGGACGAGTGGCGGTGCGAAAGACCGACAAGTCTACTGGTAAATCCGTGGGGAGTGGGCGCCGGGGTCTTTCAGGGAGCAGGAAATTTCGCCTCCGTACCGATCCTCTGTAGAGGAGGCGGTGTGGTGATCCGACTGGCCCGCGAAGGCGTTCTCAAAACCGCCAAAAGCTTCGCGGGCAAGCCCGGCTCCTACAGGAATGTGTCGGGTCCACGAACGTGTCAGGTCCAGGTAGGTGTTATGCCCGAGAGAGGCGTTGTTCCTCTGGATTACTTGGGATAGAGCGGTGGCAGCCCGCTGTCACCGACCGGGTCCTGCACCCGTTCGGCGGTCGGAATGGCGCGCACCACCCGCCACAGTTCCTCGCCCTGCCAATACTGGCCGGTTTCGCTGTACAGCGCGCCGTTCAGGCCGTCCAGGGCATCGGACAGCGGTACGAAGCGTGCGGCCATCTCGGCCAGGGTTTCCGGCTGCTGCCGGGCCCAGGCGTCGAGCGCCTGGCGCGTGGCCTGGGGATCGTTGGCCAGGCAGGTGCGCTTGAGGTCATCGAGCAGGGTCCGTGGGCTCGGTCCGGCCTGGGCGGTCCGGTGCACCGCCGGCTGCGAGCGGGCCCGCCACCAGAGGCCGAAGCCGAGCAGGGTGGTGCAGGTCAGCAGCAACGTGCTGAGTTTCCAGATCCACAGGCTCGCCGCGTCGGCGGCGATATTCGCCGGCAGGCCGCCGACCGGCGTGTCCACTGCCAGGCTTGGGTTGTTGCTCACCTGCACGGCACGCGCTGGCAAGGTGCTGCGTTCGATATGTTCCTCGTGGGTGTTCCACCAGACCACCGTGACCGCCGGCAGCTCGAAGGTGCCGCTGTGGGTCGGGACCAGGGCCTCACGTTCTTCGCGGCTGCCGATCAGGCCGCGCTCGCTGTTCTGGTTGCTCAGTTGTGGCTGGTCGGGGTAGCGCCGCAGGCCATTGACGCTGGTGGCCGGCAGTGGTGGCAGTTGGGCGCTGGACAGTCCTTCGGCCTTGATCGTGAGGCTGCGGGTCAGCGAGTCGCCGACCTGGCTGTGATCCGGCTCCGGGCTCCAGCTCTCGCCCAGGCTCAGGCTGCGCGCCGGCAGCCACGGCACGTCGGCCGGCCAGGCCGCCGGTTGCGGCTTGACGTCCAGGTTCATCTCGGCCGAACTGACATGGATCAGCTTGCCGGGCTTGGGGCCGGCCGGTGCCTGGCCCTGATTCTGGCCGGTTTCCGCCAGGGTGGCGCTGAATACCAGTGCGGGAATCACCAGCGTGCCACTGTGTTGCGGATAGATGGCATAGCGCAGCTCGATCACGCCGTGACGCACGCCATTGATCAGTTTTTCGTAGGTACGCGACTCGCCCAGCTGTTCGATGCGTGCATCACCCAGTTGCAGCGGGCTCAGGTTGCTGTCGTCATACAGCGACACCGAATGGTAGATGCGCAGGGTCAGTACGGCCTGGGCCTGGACGTAGACGCTGTCCTGGTCGAGGCTGGTCTCGATGAACACCGACGCCAGGCTGTTCAACGGTTCCTGGTCGCTCTGCACCACCTGTAGGGTGATCGGCTGGCTCTGCAGTTCGCCCAGTTGCAGCGCGGGAATCACCACGTTGCCGCTGTGCCGGGGCAGCAGGGTGATAATCCAGCGGGTGGTGGCCTGCCTGTCGCCGCCCAAGGTGGTCAACTGGTTGACCTGGCGCGTACCGCGGACTTCGAACTCGCTGGCCAGCGGCTCCAGGTCCGGCTTGCCGAACTGGGTGACGTCCCGCGATTCCAGAGTCAGCTCCACCGATTCACCGGAATTCAGGCGCGTGCGGTCGACACTGGCGAGCAACCCGTCGGCGTGGGCCGGCAGGCTCCAGCAGAGCAGCCACAGCAAGAGAACGGAAAAGCGGTTGATCATCGGGTCTTGTCCTGATGGAGCTGTTGTTCGTACCAGAATTTGCGCCTGAGCAGTTCGCCCGGATCGTCGGGGATCTGCCGCAGCCACTGCTCCAGGGCCTGGCGTTGCTCGCCCTCGAGGTTCTGTGCGGCGCTGTGCAGCGGTGGACGGGTGGTCTGTTCGTCGCCCAGCTCGCTGCCCGGTACGTCATTATCGCCTGTTGGCGTGGCCTGGGTATCGGTCGG
The DNA here is from genome assembly GCF_014268755.2 of Pseudomonas vanderleydeniana. Taxonomy (NCBI): domain Bacteria; kingdom Pseudomonadati; phylum Pseudomonadota; class Gammaproteobacteria; order Pseudomonadales; family Pseudomonadaceae; genus Pseudomonas; species Pseudomonas vanderleydeniana. The sequence continues at coordinate 2,472,956 of NZ_CP077093.1, forward strand.
CTCGCTGTTCGGCGGCTGTTCGTGTGGTTGTGGCGGGGTGTCGCTGGCCTGCGGCTGCGCCGTCGTGGCGCTGCCGGCCGGGGCGTCGTGGATGGCCTCGGAGGCCTCGCCGGTGGCAGCGGTTTCGGCGGGTTTCTCCGGCTGGGCGGCGGCCTGGCTGCGCTGCTCTTCCAGGATCTGTTCCACCAGGGCCTTGTTCCTCAGGGCCGGGCGCAGGTCGGGCTGGCGTTCGAGGGCCTGTTCATAGGCATCCAGGGCGGCTTCCAGTTCGCCGCTCTGGGCCAGGGCGTTACCCCGGTTGTAGTGGGCGTTGGCATCGTCGCCTTCGGCGAACTTGCGGGCGGCGGCCGCGTAGTCGCCGGCTTCGTAGAGCGCCAGGCCCTGCCATTGCGGATCGTCGAAATGCCTGACCGCTTCCAGCGGGCGCTGCTGGTCGAGCAGGCGGATACCCTGCTGGTCCGGGCGCAGCCACAGGTCGGTGAATTCGAACGCCTGGCTCGGTGGCGGGAACAGCAGCAACAGCGGCAGGCAGAACAGCCAGCCGCGTCGGCCGGCGCAGGCGGCCAGCAACAGCAATGGCAGCAACAACCAGTAGCCCTGATCCTCCCAGCTGTCGAGTTGGACGAGCTGGCCGTCGTCGCGTAACTGCCGTGGGCCGTCGAGCAGGCCGAGGCCGCGCAGGTCGCTTTCGTCGACCCGGCTCTGGCGATAGCGCCCGCCGACTTCGCCGGCAAAGGCCTTGAGGCTCGGGCTGTCGAGCCGGGGGACGCGGATCGCGCCCTGGGCGTCCTTGAGGAAACTGCCGTTCTCCTGGGTGACCGGGGCGCCGTCGGGGGTGCCAACGCCGAGGATCAGCAGGCTGTGCGGATGTTTGTCCAGCGCCTGGCGGATGCCTTCACGCTCCTGTTCGCTGAGGGACGAGCCGATCAGCAGCAGGCGCCCCTGGCCCTGTGCGCCGCGCTCAAGCAGGGTCAGTGCCCTGGCGACCGCGAGGTCGGCGCGGTTTCCCGGCTCGGGCATGATCGACGGCTTGAGCGCATCCAGCAGGTTGCGGCTGGTGCCCATGTCATCGGACAGCGGCACGAGGGTGTGGGCGCTGCCGGCATAGACGATGATCGCCGTCTGCGCGTCGCTGCGTGCGCGCATCAGGTCGTACAGCTTGCGCCGGGCCTGCTCCAGGCGGTTCGGCACAAGGTCGGTGGCGAGCATGTCCGGGGTCAGCTCCAGCAGCACCACCAGCGGGTCCTGGGGTTTCTGTGTCGATTGCTCGATCCGTTGCCAGCTCGGGCCGAGCAGGGCCAGCACGGCCAGAGCCCAGCCCAGGCCGAGCACCACCCACGGCAGCCGGCTGTCGCGGCCGCTGCCACCTCCGAGCAGTACCCGGTGGAAGGCCGGCGGCAGGATCATCTGCCAGCGCCCGGCGCGTTTCTGCCGGTGCCACAGCTGCCACAGCAACCAGCCGAGCAGGGGCAGCAGCACCAGCCAGCCGGGGCGGAACCAGTGAGGCCACAAGGCCTGGAAGAATTCACCGCTCATCGACGCCTCCGCAAGCGCAGGCGCTTGAGGCGTTCACGCCATTCGGGGTGCTGCGGGAGAAACTGGCGGCGGGCCAGCCAGCGCTGCAGCAGGTTGTCCGGCCACTGCTCGCGGGCGACCAGCAACAGGCTCAGGACCAGCGCCAGGGCCAGCGGCCAATGGTAGAGCGCACGCGCAGGGCGGGCCTGGGTCGGTTGCTGGGCGACCGGTTCGAGCTTGTCCAGCGTGCTGCGGATCGCTTGCAGTTCCTGGCCGTCGCGGGCGCGGAAATACTGGCCACCCGTGACCTGGGCGATCTCCTTGAGGGACGGCTCGTCCAGGTCCATGCTCGGGTTCAGGCCGAGCATGGACAGGCCGCCGCTCTGCGCCGGGTCGGCACCGATGCCGATCGGGTAGATCTTCACATGCTCCTCGGCGGCCAGGCGGGCGGCGGTGATTGGATCGATCTGGCCGCCGTTGTTGGCCCCATCGGTGACCAGGATCAGTACCCGGCTCTGTGCCGGGCGCTGGCGCAGGCGCTTGAGGGCCAGGCCGATCGCATCGCCGATGGCGGTGTTCTTGCCGGCGATGCCGATCTTCGCTTCATCCAGCCAGGTCCGTACGGTGGGCCGGTCGAAGGTCAGCGGCGCCTGGACGTAGGCCTTGCTGCCGAACAGGATCAGCCCGACGCGGTCACCCTCGCGGCTCTCGAGGAAGTCGCCAAGCAGGTGCTGGACCAGGCTCAGGCGGCTGACGTCCTCGCCCTGCCAGCGCATGTCGGGGTACTCCATGGAGCCGGAGACGTCCACCGCCACCAGCAGGTCGCGGCCGCTGGCGGCGATCGGCAGCGGCTCGCCCAGCCACTGCGGGCGGGCTGCGGCAATCAACAGCAACAGCCACAGCAGCACGAAGCGCGCCTGCTGGCGCCAGCCGGGCAGGTTGAGCCGGGCGCGGCGGCGGGCCAGGGTTTCGAGGTCGGCGAGAAAGCTGACCTTCAGCGCCGCCTCGCCACTGTCGGCCACGGGCAGCACCAGCCGCAGCAGCCAGGGCAGCGGGAACAGGGCGAAGATCCACGGCCAGGCGAACTCAAACATGCTTGCGGATCCAGGTGTCGATAGCCTGGTTCAGGCCGGCGATGGCCTTGTCGTCGAGCTTGCACTCGGGCTTGTAGGCGCCTTCGACCAGCACCATCCAGCGCGTCAGGCCGGCGGCCGGGCAGCGGTTGTCGAGGAAGGCCAGCCATTGGCGGCCGTTGAGGGTATGGCTCTGGCTGCCGGGATAATGGTTGCGACACAGGCGCTTGAGCAGTCCGTTGAGTTGCTGCAGCCAGGCACCGGCCGGCGCGCCGTCATAGGGCTTGGGCAGGCGCGCCAGTTCTTCCAGTGCAGCGAGCCGCAAAGGGTCCAGCGGCTGCTCGGCCCGTGGCACCGGGCGCCTGCCCAGCAGCCAGCGGCGCAGGTACCAGAGACCGACGCCCAGCAACGGCATCGACAGCGCCAGCAGCCACCAGCCTGGAGCCGGCGGCCAGAAGCCCGGTACTGGCGGGGTGATCAGCGGTTGCAGTTGGTCCAGGCCGCTCATGACGGTTTCCCCGGCCGTTGCGGATTGAGGTATTCGCGCAGTTGTTCGACCATCTCGCCCTGGGTGCTCAAGGGCATCAGCAATACCCGCAGTTTCTGCGCCAGCAGCTCCCAGCGTGCGGCTCGCGCATCGCCCTGGGCGCGATAGGCCTGGCGCAGCTCCGGGTTCAGCGTGTCGATCTCCAACTGCGCACCGCGATCGGCGAAACGCAACAGGCCGGCGGCGGGCAGGGCGTGGTCGAGCGGGTCGGACACCGGCAGCAGCAACAGGTCGCAATGACGCGACAGCAGGCTCAGCTGGCGCTCGGCGGCATCGGTCAGGGCGCGTTCGTCGCAGATCACGATCACCAGGCTGCCCGGACGCAGGACTTCGCGCGCACGGATCAGCGCCTGGCCGAGGGTGTCCTGCGCGGCGGCGGTGTCGGTGTGCAGCGAGTGGTTGACCCGCACCAGTCGGTTGAGCAGTTGCAGCAGGCTCTGTTTGCTGCGCCGCGGCTTGATTTCGTAGTGCTCGTTATCGCCATAGACCAGCCCGCCGACCCGGTCGTTATGCCCCAGCGCGGCCCAGCCAATCAGGCTGGCGGCCTGCGCGGCGAGCACCGACTTGAACATCTGCCCGGAACCGAAGAACAACTGCCGGCTCTGTTCGACGAGAATGAAGATCGGTCGCTCGCGCTCCTCGTGGAACAGCTTGGTGTGCGGCTCCTGGGTCCGCGCCGTGACGCGCCAGTCGATGGTCCGCACGTCGTCGCCGGCCTGGTAGACCCGAACCTGATCGAAGTCCACGCCACGGCCGCGCAGTTTCGAATGGTGCAGGCCGATCAGCGGACTGCGCTGGCTCGGCGTCGAGAACAGCTGAACTTCACGCACGCGATGACGCATCTCGATCAACTCGGCGAGAGTCGTGCGGATGCCGGGCTCGGCGGGTAGGGGGGTGATCATTGTCGAGGTCAGGCGACGGCGACGACGTCGAGAATCCGCTGGACGACCCGGTCCTGGTCGATCCCCGCCGCTTCGGCCTCGAACGACAGGATGATGCGGTGGCGCAGCACATCGAACAGCACCGCCTGGATATCTTCCGGGCTGACGAAGTCACGCCCGGCCAGCCAGGCATGGGCACGGGCGCAGCGGTCGAGGGCGATCGAGCCGCGGGGGCTGGCGCCGTAGGCGATCCACTCGGCCATTTCCGCGTCGAACTTGGCCGGGCTGCGGGTCGCCATCACCAACTGGACCAGGTATTCCTCCACGGCGTCGGCCATGTACAGGCCGAGGATTTCCTTGCGCGCGGCGAAGATCGCCTGCTGGCTGACCCGGCGCTCGGGCTTGGCCTCGCCGTTCAGCGCTTCGCCGCGGGCCTGCTGGAGAATGCGCCGTTCCACGGCGGCGTCGGGGAAGCCGATCTTGACGTGCATCAGGAAGCGGTCGAGCTGGGCTTCCGGCAGCGGGTAGGTGCCTTCCTGCTCGATCGGGTTCTGGGTCGCCATCACCAGGAACAGCGGCGACAGGTCATAGGTACTGCGCCCTACGCTGACCTGGCGCTCGGCCATGGCTTCGAGCAGCGCCGACTGGACCTTGGCCGGAGCCCGGTTGATTTCGTCGGCCAGCACCAGGTTGTGGAAGATCGGTCCCTGCTGGAACACGAAACTGCCGGTTTCCGGGCGATAGATCTCGGTGCCGGTGATATCGGCGGGCAGCAGGTCGGGAGTGAACTGAATGCGATGGAACTGCGCCTCGATACCTTCGGCCAACTCCTTGATGGCCTTGGTCTTGGCCAGGCCGGGAGCCCCCTCGACCAGCATGTGGCCGTCGGCCAGCAAGGCGATCAGCAGGCGCTCGATCAGCTTTTCCTGGCCGAGAATCTGCGCTGAGAGAAAGGTTCGCAGCGCCAGCAGCGCTTCACGATGTTCCATCGATGAGTGTTCCTGGAGAGGGTGGGCGACGGCACGCGGATAAATGTCGTCGCCGGGGGCGTTACTTTAATCCATCGAGGGTCGTGGCGACTAACGGACAAAGGGATTTTTGCGATTTTTCGGGAAAAATCCTGCGTTGTTGAGAGTCATTTCTCACGAATGTGGCGTACTTGCGATTTTCAGCCCAGTTCGCTGACGTAGGTGCCGGTGCCGTCGAGAATGTTCTTGAGTGTCTGCTCGACCTCGCCCAGTTCAGACGCGTCGGTGTGGTGCAGGATTTCCAGGTGGTCCGCGCCATTGAGGGCGTCGGCATCGCCGGGTGCGACCTCGATCAGCAGGCGGGTGGCGCTGAAGGTCACCTTGACCCCGTCCAGGGTCGAAGGCTCGCCGTCGAGGGTGATTTCCAGCTCGTCCTCGTCCGGGTAGCGGGTCATCAGGAACATCTCGCCCTTGTCGCTGTGGCAGCAGAGCATGGCCATGTTGTCTTCTTCATCGTCGCAGGGGTTGGCGATGAGGTGGGCGGTACTGAACGGCATGGTCTGGGTGTCCTGTGGGGAACGGGGTAGAAGGGATATTTTGCCTGTATCCGCGATATTTTTCAGAAGTGGATGAAGGTCACCCGATGTCTGGGACGTTTTTTCTTCGCGTCGGGCCTCAAGCGGATGATTGTAGGAAGTATCTTGGCTTGAACTTCCAGCATTCCATGAAGTGTTCAGAGTTCTCGTATAGACCTGTCATTTCTGACAGTAGACGATATGTGTCGAAGTCTTGATAATCATCGCCAAGCCGAGTTTCCGCGTTGTCCGGTTCAAGATTTTCCTGGAAATCTTCTAACGGAGGAATAAGGCCTTGAAAGTCTCGATCCTGATGTGCACGTATAATGGCCAGCGCTTCCTGGCCGAGCAGATCAACTCCTTTGAACGCCAGAGTCACTCCAATTGGAGTCTGGCGGTATCCGATGACGGCTCCAGTGATGCCACTTTGGAAGTAGTCGAAAGTTGTGCTGGTGATTGGCCGGTAGGACGCCTGCAAGTATTTTCCGGACCGCGCAAGGGATTTGTCGCCAATTTCCTATCGTTGACCTTTCGTCCCGAAGTTCAGGCCGATTTTTATGCCTGGTCGGATCAGGACGATATCTGGAACGAAGACAAGCTCGAAACTGCGCTGATGTGGCTGCAGGGTATTCCCGAACAGGTTCCGGCGCTGTATTGCGGTCGTACCCAACTGATCTCGGAGTTGGGTATCGGCACCGGCCGGTCCCCGCGTTTCTCCCAGCCCCCGGATTTTGCCAATGCCCTGGTGCAGAGCATCGGCGGTGGCAACACCATGGTGTTCAACCATGCCGCTCGTGAACTGCTGCGCGAGGCGGGGCCGGACGTGTGCATCCCTTCCCATGACTGGTGGGCCTACCAGTTGGTATCCGGTGCCCGTAACGGGGTGGTTTTCTACGATCCCCAGCCCAGGACGCTCTATCGCCAGCACAAGGCCAACCTGGTCGGCAGCAATGCCGGTTGGCTGGCTCGTCTCTCTCGGATACGCCTGTTGATCCATGGCCGTTTTCATGAGTGGAACCGGCAGAACATCCAGGCGCTGGAGTTGATGGGGCATCGACTGGATAGAAGCAACGTCGAAATACTGTCTCTCTTCAAGACCGCTCGCGAGCAACCGTTGTTTTACCGGCTCTCGGCTATCAGGCGTTCCGGTGTGCGCAGGCAGACAACCGGCGGAAATCTGGGGCTGATGTTTGCAGCCTTGATCAGAAAGATCTGAGTTGCTGTCTTCGCGTTCCTCCGGTTTCTGTCTGACCTGATTGCAACTCAGGTGTTTCCTATTGTCAGGGGTTTCATTGCATGCATCCACTCACGAGCAAATCGAGAGATATGTCCAGAGGGCTGTGGCACCAGCGAAATCTTATACTGATGTTGGTTCGGCATGAACTTGCCAGGCGTTGTCATGGGGCGCTTTTGAAACTGCTAGGGTCGTCGGTCTATCTGCTGTTCATGGTGGCTGTCTATACGTTTGTCTTTGGTGTAGTGCTCAAGTCCAACTGGAGCGTTGATGGCACTTTGCCTTTTTCTTTTCCCCTGACTCTTTTCATCAGCCTGATTGTTTTCAGTCTTTTTTCCGAATGCATTGCTCGATCACCACAGTTGGTGCTTGCCCACAGCTACTACGTGAAGCGGATCGTTTTCCCCTTTGAGGTATTACCGCTGGCGCTGCTGGCAGGTGGGGCCCTTCAGTTCCTGATCAACCTCTGCGCCTGGTTGATCCTTTGCGCACTGTTTTTTCAGATACCGCCCTTGAGTTCGCTGTTGTTGCCTCTGGTGATATTGCCATTGCTGCTCTTCACTCTGGGGGTGTCCTGGATATTGGCCTCGCTGGGTACCTACCTGCGCAATCTGGGACCGTTGGTCGGCGTATTGCTGACGGCGTTGTTGTTTCTGTCGCCGATCTTCTATCCGATCGAGGCGGTGCCTGAGTCCTGGCGCGACCTCATGTATCTCAACCCGTTGACCCTGGTGATCGAAAACACCCGGCAGGTGATGCTTTGGGGGCGGCTGCCGGATCTCTCCACCTGGTCGTTGTCGGTATTGGCCAGTGCTGGAGTGGCCTGGTTCGGCCTGGTGTTTTTTCAGAGAGCTCGCGGAGGATTTGCCGATGTCCTCTGAGATCGTCTTGTGTGTCGAGGGGCTGTCAAAGTGTTACCGGAGCTATGGCAGGCCCCGCGACCGGTTGCTGCAGATGCTGCCGTTGGCGCACGGCTTTCCCTGTCGTGAGTTCAGGGCGCTGGAGAATGTCTCGTTCGAAATGAACAGGGGCGAGGCGATTGGTGTCGTCGGTCGTAAGGGGGCTGGCAAGTCAACGCTGTTGCAACTTATCTGTACGACCCTGAGCCCTACCTCGGGAAGCGTTTTCGTCAATGGGCGTGTGGCTGCGCTGCTGGAATTCGGGGCCGGCTTCAATCCCCGGCTCACGGGGCGCGAAAATGTCTATATGGTCGCCACCCTGCATGGCCTGGGCAAGGACGAGATCGATCAGCGGTTTTCCGCTATTGCCGCCTTTGCCGATATCGGCGGCTTCATGGAGCAACCGGTGAGTACCTATTCGAAGGGTATGCACGTGCGCCTGGCATTTGCCGTTATTGCCCATGTCGACGCCGATATCCTCTTGATCGACGAAGTGCTGGCGATCGCTGATGGCTGCTTTGTCGAGCGGTGCCTGCGTTTTCTTCATGGTTTCAAGCAGCGGAATTCGGTGATTGTGGTCAGCGACGATACGGCGGCGATCATCGATTTGTGTGACAGGGTGATCTGGCTGGACCGGGGTACGCGAAGGCAGCTCGGAGAGCCTGGCGCGGTCTGTGGGGCCTATAGGGATGATCTGGCGGTTTCGACGAAGGTTGGGCGGCGCTCAGATACTGATGAAGAGGGGCAACCGTCCACGCCATTCGGGCCTGGGGTTTCGTCGGGGCCGGCCCGACGTATCGGTGAGATCAACGCTCGTGGCCTAGTTGCCGACCTGCAGGTGTTCCGTTTTGATCCCGGCGCTTCCGGCACATTCGGCGGATGGGAGGCCCGCATCGTTCGCGTCGGCCTCAATGATCTTGCCGGTGTCGGACTCACCTGGGTGTCCGGTGGCGAACGGGTCGCTCTGCGGGTCGAGGCGCAGGTGCATGTTCAGACGGAACGCCCCGTCATCGGGTTTTCCGTCAAGGACTCCCTGGGGCAGACCCTGTTCGGTGATCACGTCTGTACCGGTCCCATGGGCAAGCCGGGTGCCGCGGCGGCGGGTGCCTGGCTGACGGTGGAGTTCGAGTTCCTCATGCCCAGGCTGGCCAGGGGCGACTATGTCATTCAGGTCGCCATTGCCGATGGCGAGCGCAACGATCATCGGCAGTTGCACTGGTGTGACGAGGCGCTGCTGATCCGATCGCATCATGACCCTCTGGCGGAGGAGGCGCGCGGCATTGCGCTCGTGGACAACGGCCTGAACATGGGTGGCCTGTGAAGAACTCCATGCATTCATCGACGAGAAGGAACCGCCCATGATGGAGGGACTCAGGGATCTGCTGGCGGCGGCCTCCAGGCGGGATATCTGGCTGAGTTTCGCTCTGAGCGACACCCGGGCGCGTTATGCGAGAAGTACGCTGGGGCCCTGGTGGATAACCCTGGGTACCGGCTTGGGGGTCATCGGGTTGGGCCTGGTATGGAGTGCGGTCATGGGGCTGGAGCTGCGGACGATGTTGCCCAATCTCGCCGTGGGCCTGGTCCTGTGGTTCATGATTTCCGGGGTCATTGCCGAGTCGTCGAATTGCTTTGTCAATCAGTCCGCCATCATTCGGAATTACTCGTTGCCACTGTCACTGCATATACTGCGTCTGCTTTCCAAGCATCTGATCAACTTTTCGCACAATGTATCGATTGTGCTGATTGTCTTCTGCATATACGGCTTTCCAACGGCCATTAACTTTTCCAGGGCGTTACTTGGTCTCCTGCTGGTCATCGTGAACCTTTGGTGGATGGCCTTGCTGATCGCTACTCTGGGCGCCAGGTTCCGGGATCTCGGGCCGTGCATCGACGCCTTGATGCCGATTCTGTTCTTCATGACGCCGATTCTCTATAAGAAATCCGATGTTGTTTCCAGTCTTTCCTGGTTTGCCTTCAATCCCATCGCCACGCTGTTTTCCCTGGTAAAGAATCCGCTGCTTTCATTGCCGGTCGATACTTTCGACTATTTGAGCATGGCCATTTTCAGCCTGGCTGGCTGGGTTCTGGCTGTCGTGGTTTTTGGGCGACATAAAAAACACATTGTCTTTTGGGTCTGATATGGCATCCATACAGTTGAAGGATCTTTCTCTGCGCTTCCCGGTTATTACCGAGGCGGGTGCGTCACTCAGAAAGCAGTTGGTCAGGATGAGCACCGGAGGAAGTATCTCCAGTGATAACTCCCACACGGTTCATATCCAGGCATTGAAAGACATCAGCCTCACGCTGGTCGATGGCGACCGAGTGGGGTTGGTCGGTCACAATGGTTCAGGCAAGAGCAGCCTGCTCAGGACGCTGGCCGGAATCTATACGCCTTCCAGCGGTACTCGCCATCTGCAAGGTAGCGTTCGTGCCCTGTTCGAGCTTGGCGTCGGTATGGACCATGAATTGTCGGGGCGGGCGAATATCGATCGCCTGGCGCGGCTTTACGGTTTTCCGTTGCGCAAGGTGCAGCAGGACATTGCCGAGATCGAGGAGTTTTCCGGATTGGGCGGCTATCTGGATCTGCCGATCCGATCCTATTCCTCGGGTATGCAACTGCGGCTGATATTCGCCATCTCGACCCTCTATTCCAGTGACATCCTGCTGATCGACGAAGTCTTCGGCGTTGGCGACGAATCTTTCCAGGAGAAGGCGCGGCAGCGTATGGAAAACATGATGCACAGTTCGAAGATAGTGGTCATGGCCTCGCATTCGAAGGAGTTGCTTAACAAGTTCTGTAATAAAACCATCAGGCTCGAATCGGGCAGCATCGTGGCGATCGAGTCGATCAAGGAGAGGGTATGAGTAAGGCTGCAATTTTCAGGATTGCCAAAGTGACCGCATTCGAGATATTGGGTCCATATGCCTGCCGGCTCGCCTTGGCAAGCTTGCGTGAGGGGCGGCCGCTATCCGGTCTTTCTTCGCGGGTCAGGTTGGCCTATTACCTGCTGAAAGCGGCGAATGTGTTCCTTCCATTGTCCGCCTTGATGCGCGAACAGGAAAAGTCGGAGCTCGAACGACCACAACTCTATGATGAGCATTTGCTCAATCTGATGGTCAACAGGGCTTATGATTTGCCAGAGGTGGTTGTCGATGAGCAGGCCCCCGTGCGTATAAATGTGCTGGTGCCTGCCTTTACGATCAATACTATCTCTGCGGGTTTTTTTGGTGTTTTCAATGTGGCGATGTTTATTGCGCAGCAGGGCTATCGCGTTCGCCTGGTGCTGTTTGATAACTTCTATTATGTCGAAGAGGAGTTTCGGGAATCTTTGAAGAAGTTTCCCTCGATGGAAAGCCTCTTCGAATTGATGGAGATCGAGTACATAGGTTCGCGGATCGTACCATTGAGGGTTTCGCCAAGAGATAACTGCGTCGCTACCGTCTGGTATAGTGCCTACTTTGCCAACAAAATTGCCCAAATGACGGGGGCGCGTCCATTTCTTTATCTGATTCAGGATTTTGAGGCGGCCTTTCATCCGTTCAACAGTCAGTATTGTATCTCCAGAAATTCCTACGATTTCAATTACCACACCTTGTCGTCGTCGAGTGCTCTATTGGAGTATCTCAAGAGCAACGCCATCATTCCTGAGCGGCAGGCCTTGCAGTCGATGAGCTTTGATAATGCCTGCTCTTCTTCGATTTATGCGCAGGAAGAGTTTCATGAGCAAAAGAGGAGGGGGCGCAAGCGGTTTGTGTTCTACAGTCGCCCTGCGGTAAACCGGAACATGTTCGAAATGGCTGCGCTGGCTTTGATCGATGCGTTCAAGAAAGGGGCATTCGATGGAGGGGACTGGGAGTTCTACGGTATGGGCATCGGCAATGCCTCGGTTCGCTTGGCTGAGGGAGTGGAGGTGGTGCAGTTGCCCAGAATGCCTCTGGATGAATATGAGGCGGTCACCAAGACCTTCGATCTCTGCCTGACGCTGATGTCCTCACCACACCCCAGTCTGATCCCGATGGACCTTGCCGCTTCGGGGGCCATTGTCGTCACCAATACCTTTGCCACCAAGACCCCGGATTATCTTTCCGATATATCGAGGAACATCATTGCGGTGCACCCTGATCTGCATCAATTGTCCTCGGCCCTCATCGAGGGCGTCAGGCGTACTGATGATGTTCAGTCCCGTTATGAAAATGCTGCAGTGAATTGGCCCAGGTCCTGGGCGGAAACCTGGACTGAAAAACATCGAGTATTCATCCGGGAGGTTTTTGCCGATGCAAAGTGAAAAAGACCTCGAGGAGTGTCTCCGTGCTGTCGGTATCAAATATGGTTGTGACAAGGTGGTCCCGCACAACTACCAGGGTTTCTACGCGACTCACCTGCGCGATTACGTAGGGCGCCCGTTCAAACTGCTGGAAATCGGCGTGGGTGGAGAGAGCGCAGACCCGGGCGGTGCTTCACTGAAGCTATGGGCTGAGGTTTTTCCTCTGGCAAGGGTCCATGGCCTGGACATCTACGATAAAAGCGCCCTGGACAGCGACAGGATCCGTACCTTTGTTGTCGACCAGGGTGATCCGCTCGCACTGGATCGTTTCATGAAACGACACGGTCCATTCGACATCATCATCGACGATGGCAGCCACAGGCGCAGCGATCAGTTGACCAGCCTGTTCAATCTGATAACCGGAGTAGTGGCCGGAGGATATTACATTCTCGAGGATTACTTTACGTCCTACTGGCCCGTTTATGACGGCTCGACCCTGGCCAAGGATTTCCTCGATACGCCTGTGCGCTGGCTTAAACAGGCCATCGATATCATCAATCGGAACAACCTGCTTTCCCAGGAGATGAAAGCACTGATTCCGGACTGGGAGATCGAGGCGTTGCATGTCTACCCCGGTGTGGCTTTTCTGAAAAAAGGGGCGGGCCCCAACCGCAGTGAATTGCCCAGGGGCGATTTTGTCGAAAACCAATTGCAGCTGGATGAGCTCAGGTATGGCGGCTGCAAGGCCTGGTTTCTCGATCATGCCCGTGATCCGATGAACTATCTGGCGCTGCTGCATAATCTCAGGCAGGCGCTGGACGATGAGATTGCCGGCCTTCAGGGGGATGGCAAACGCGAAAGCTGACTGTTGCCAATATCTGCGCTTGATCTGGGGCGCGCGGACACGCCAGCGATCGGGTGAGAAATTCCTGTGCCCGCTGGATGTTGCCTGTCAATGTCCGAATATGTCGCAGCGTCGCAAGAACGCGTGCCGACCCTCTCGTTAAGCTTCGCAACGGATAGTTTTTCCCCGGCCCCGACCCGCAAAACCGGGCGGTGGCCGTGGAAGAGGCTACTCTTCGAACGTGGATGTGACCCCTGGGTCGCGATCAGCATCATCAACCTGTCACTGCGCACTGCCCAAGCTACACCTGCCCAGTGATGAAGGTCCCCTTTTTTGGGGAAAACTCGCGACGCTTCTCTCTATATAACAAAGCCCAAGCGGAGTACCACAGATGGCGTTCTTCACCGCAGCCAGCAAGGCCGACTTCCAGCATCAACTGAAAGCGGCACTGGCGCAGCACATCAGCGAGCAGGCACTGCCACAAGTGGCGCTGTTTGCTGAACAGTTCTTCGGCATCATTTCCCTGGACGAACTGACCCAGCGTCGACTCTCCGACCTCGCCGGCTGTACCCTGTCAGCCTGGCGCCTGCTGGAGCGCTTCGACCACGCCCAGCCGCAAGTGCGGGTCTACAACCCGGACTATGAACGCCATGGCTGGCAATCGACCCATACCGCAGTGGAAGTCCTGCACCACGACCTGCCATTCCTGGTGGACTCGGTGCGCACCGAACTCAACCGCCGTGGCTACAGCATCCACACCCTGCAGACCACCGTGCTCAGCGTGCGCCGCGGCAGCAAGGGCGAGCTGCTGGAAATCCTGCCAAAAGGCACCCAGGGCGAAGGGATTCTCAACGAATCGCTGATGTACCTGGAAATCGACCGTTGCGCCAACGCCGCCGAACTGAACGTGCTGTCCAAGGAACTGGAACAGGTGCTGGCGGAGGTGCGGGTCGCGGTTGCCGACTTCGAACCGATGAAGGCCAAGGTCCAGGAGCTGATCCAGGGCATCGACAACAGCCAGTTCACCATCGCCGCCGACGAGAAGGCCGAGATCAAGAGCTTCCTCGAATGGCTGGTGAACAACCACTTCACTTTCCTCGGTTATGAAGAGTTCGTGGTCCAGGGCGACCAGGACGGCGGTCACATCGAGTATGACCAGAACTCCTTCCTCGGCCTGACCAAGCTGCTGCGCGCCGGCCTCACCGCCGATGACCTGCGCATCGAGGACTACGCCGTCGCCTACCTGGCCGAACCGACCCCGCTGTCGTTCGCCAAGGCCGCGCACCCGAGCCGCGTACATCGCCCGGCTTACCCGGACTTCGTTTCCGTGCGGGTGATCGACGCCGATGGCAAGGTGGTCAAGGAATGCCGCTTCCTCGGTCTCTACACCTCCTCGGTATACGGTGAGAGCGTGCGGGTGATTCCGTACATCCGCCGCAAGGTCGAGGAAATCGAGCGCCGCTCCGGCTTCCAGTCCAAGGCCCACCTGGGCAAGGAGCTGGCCCAGGTGCTCGAGGTGCTGCCGCGTGATGACCTGTTCCAGACTCCGGTCGACGAGCTGTTCAGCACCGTGATGTCGATCGTGCAGATCCAGGAACGCAACAAGATCCGCGTGTTCCTGCGCAAGGACCCGTACGGGCGCTTCTGCTACTGCCTGGCCTATGTGCCGCGTGACATCTACTCCACCGAAGTCCGCCAGAAGATCCAGCAGGTCCTGATGGATCGCCTGAAGGCCAGCGACTGCGAGTTCTGGACCTTCTTCTCCGAATCCGTGCTGGCCCGTGTGCAACTGATCCTGCGGGTCGACCCGAAGAACCGCCTGGATATCGACCCGGTGCTGCTGGAGAAGGAAGTGATCCAGGCCTGCCGCAGCTGGCAGGACGATTACGCCAGCCTGGTGGTCGAGAGCTTCGGCGAAGCCCACGGCACCAACGTGCTGACCGACTTCCCGAAAGGTTTCCCGGCCGGCTATCGCGAGCGTTTCGCCGCGCATTCGGCGGTGGTCGACATGCAGCACCTGCTGAGCCTGACCGAAGCCAATCCGCTGGTCATGAGCTTCTACCAGCCGCTGGGCCAGGTGTCCGGCCAGCGCGAGCTGCACTGCAAGCTCTACCACGCCGACAACCCGCTGGCACTGTCCGACGTGCTGCCGATCCTGGAAAACCTCGGCCTGCGCGTGCTGGGCGAGTTCCCGTACCGCCTGCGCCACACCAGCGGCCGCGAGTTCTGGATCCATGACTTCGCCTTCACCGCCGCCGAAGGCCTGGACCTGGACATCCAGCAGCTTAACGACACCCTGCAGGACGCCTTCGTCCACATCGTCCGTGGCGATGCCGAGAACGATGCGTTCAACCGCCTGGTGCTGACTGCCGGCCTGCCATGGCGCGACGTGGCGCTGCTGCGTGCCTACGCCCGCTACCTCAAGCAGATCCGCCTGGGCTTCGACCTCGGCTACATCGCCAGCACCCTGAACAACCACACCGATATCGCCCGCGAGCTGACCCGGCTGTTCAAGACCCGCTTCTACCTGGCCCGCAAGCTCAGCGCCGAAGACCTCGACGACAAGCAGCAGCGCCTGGAGCAGGCGATCCTGACCGCCCTGGACGACGTTCAGGTACTGAACGAAGACCGCATCCTGCGTCGCTACCTCGACCTGATCAAGGCGACCCTGCGGACCAACTTCTACCAGACCGACGCCAACGGCCAGAACAAGTCGTACTTCAGCTTCAAGTTCAACCCGCACGCGATTCCCGAGCTGCCCAAGCCGGTGCCGAAATTCGAGATCTTCGTCTATTCGCCACGGGTCGAGGGTGTGCACCTGCGCTTCGGCAACGTCGCCCGTGGCGGCCTGCGCTGGTCGGACCGCGAGGAAGACTTCCGTACCGAAGTCCTGGGCCTGGTAAAAGCCCAGCAGGTGAAGAACTCGGTGATCGTACCGGTGGGCGCCAAGGGTGGCTTCCTGCCGCGTCGCCTGCCGCTGGGCGGCAGCCGTGACGAGATCGCGGCCGAAGGCATCGCCTGCTACCGCATCTTCATCTCCGGCCTGCTGGACATCACCGACAACCTCAAGGATGGCGCGCTGGTGCCACCGGCCAACGTCGTGCGCCATGACGACGATGACCCGTACCTGGTGGTCGCCGCCGACAAGGGCACCGCGACCTTCTCCGACATCGCCAACGGCATCGCCATCGACTACGGCTTCTGGCTCGGCGACGCCTTCGCCTCCGGTGGCTCGGCCGGCTACGACCACAAGAAGATGGGCATCACCGCCAAGGGCGCGTGGGTGGGCGTACAGCGCCACTTCCGCGAGCGTGGCATCAATGTCCAGGAAGACAGCGTGACCGTGGTCGGCATCGGCGACATGGCCGGTGACGTGTTCGGCAACGGCCTGCTGATGTCCGACAAGCTCAAGCTGGTCGCGGCGTTCAACCACCTGCACATCTTCATCGACCCGAACCCGGAACCGGCGTCCAGCTTCGCCGAGCGCAAGCGCCTGTTCGACCTGCCGCGTTCGGCCTGGTCGGACTACGACACCAGCATCATGTCCGAGGGTGGCGGTATCTTCTCGCGCAGCGCGAAGAGCATCACCATCTCGCCGCAGATGAAGGAGCGCTTCGACATCAGCGCCGACAAGCTGACCCCGACCGAGCTGCTCAACGCCTTGCTCAAGGCGCCGGTGGACCTGTTGTGGAACGGCGGTATCGGTACCTACGTCAAGGCCAGCACCGAAAGCCACGCCGACGTCGGCGACAAGGCCAACGACGCCCTGCGCGTCAACGGCAACGAACTGCGCTGCAAGGTGGTGGGCGAGGGCGGCAACCTGGGCATGACCCAGCTTGGTCGTGTCGAGTTCGGCCTCAATGGCGGTGGTTCCAACACCGACTTCATCGACAACGCCGGTGGCGTGGACTGCTCCGACCACGAAGTGAATATCAAGATCCTGCTCAACGAAGTGGTGCAGGCTGGCGATATGACCGAGAAGCAGCGCAACCAGTTGCTGGGCAGCATGACCGACGAAGTCGGCGGCCTGGTCTTGGGCAACAACTACAAGCAGACCCAGGCCCTGTCCCTGGCGGCCCGGCGTGCCTACGACCGGATTGCCGAGTACAAGCGCCTGATGAGCGACCTGGAAGGCCGTGGCAAGCTGGACCGTGCCATCGAGTTCCTGCCGTCGGAAGAACAGATGGCCGAGCGCGTCGCCGCCGGCCAGGGCTTGACCCGCGCCGAGCTGTCGGTACTGATCTCCTACAGCAAGATCGACCTCAAGGCCGCGTTGCTCGACTCCAAGGTGCCGGATGACGACTACCTGACCCGCGACATGGAAACCGCGTTCCCACCGATGCTGGTGAGCAAGTTCGCCGATGCCATGCGCCGTCACCGCCTGAAGCGCGAAATCGTCAGCACCCAGATCGCCAACGACCTGGTCAACCACATGGGCATCACCTTCGTGCAGCGCCTGAAGGAGTCCACCGGCATGAGCCCGGCGAACGTCGCCGGTGCCTACGTGATCGTGCGGGACATCTTCCACCTGCCGCACTGGTTCCGTCAGATCGAGGCCCTGGACTACAAGGTCTCGGCCGAGACCCAGTTGGAGCTGATGGACGAGCTGATGCGCCTGGGCCGTCGCGCCACGCGCTGGTTCCTGCGCAGCCGGCGCAACGAGCAGGATGCTGCCCGTGACGTCGCGCACTTCGGTCCGCACCTGGCGGCGTTGGGCCTCAAGCTCGACGAACTGCTGGAAGGCCCGACCCGCGAGCTCTGGCAGACCCGCTACCAGGCCTACGTCAAGGCCGGAGTACCGGAACTGCTGGCGCGCATGGTGGCTGGTACCACGCACCTGTACACCCTGTTGCCGATCATCGAGGCTGCCGACGTGACCGGTCACGACGCCGCCGAAGTGGCCAAGGCCTACTTCGCGGTGGGCAGTGCCCTGGACCTGACCTGGTACTCCCAGCAGATCAGCGACCTGCGCGTGGCCAACAACTGGCAGGCCCAGGCCCGCGAGGCGTTCCGCGACGACGTCGACTGGCAGCAGCGTGCGATCACCATCTCGGTGCTCAAGCTGGCCGATGCCCCGCAGGACATGGAGGCCCGCGTGGCCCTGTGGCTGGAGCAGAACGCGAGCATGGCCGATCGCTGGCGTGCGATGCTGGTGGAAATCCGTGCCGCCAGTGGCACCGACTACGCCATGTACGCGGTGGCCAACCGTGAGCTGATGGACCTGGCCCTGAGTGGCCAGACAGGGCTGTAATAGCCTGAAATGAGCTGTAACTAAAAAGCCCCGGTTCGTGAGAGCCGGGGCTTTTTTTCGGGTTCGATTCGGGGCTTCAGATACCGATGTCGCCCAGGGTCCGCACGATATTGCGCAGGGTACCGGCAATCGTCGGGTGTTCAAGTTCGAAACGTTCGACCGCCAGGTTCACCCCGTCGGCCAGATTGTTGTCCTGGGTAGCGCTTTCCAGCTGCAACTGCAGCTCGATCTGCTGCATCAGGTCCTGCAGGTGGGCGCGCTCGGCCTCGGACAGCGGCGGGTTCTGTTCAAGTTGCTCGCGCAGGGTGTTGAGTTGTTCTTGCAGTTCGCGGGCAGGCATGGTGGTTTCCTTCTATGGAGAGTCACTGGCATAGACCTTGTCGCGACAAGAAAGGTCGGTGCCTGACTTTCAGAGTAATCCACCGTGGCGATTCGTGCCTGATCCCGGTCAAGATCGACGCGTCAGGGTTTCTCGCCCTTGAGACGGCGTTGGGCGATGTCGGCGAGGCAGGTGGACAGCTCGCCCAGGTGGTCGATGACCGAATGCACGCCGAGGCTGAACAGCTCGACGGTGGCCTTGCCGCGCTTGCGTTCGCGTTCCTGGCGGCTCAACGCCTGCCATTCCACCGGCGCCAGGCCGCACAGTGGGCCGCAGGAGGCCAGGCCGATGGTCCAGAGCCCGGCATTGAGCCCCGATTGCAGAAGGCGGGGTTCGCCACTGACCAGCACGCAACCTTCCAGTTGTGGCACGCCCAGTTCCATCAGTGCCTGCCAGCAGGCGTTCGGTGATGGCCAGTGGGTGTCGTTGGCGACACCGGCCGGTTTCACCCAGTCTGGCAGCGTTGCGGCGAGTGGCTGGCTGATCTCGTGGGGCAGCTCATCCATCCAGGCGCAGGGGATGCCGAGTTGTTGCAGATCCTGCAACACTTCCAGTGCGCCAGGGGTGGCATGGCTGTGCTCATCCGGACGCTGGCCGTGCCGGACGCGTGCCCCGAAGTCCACCAGGCAGCCAGTCAGGCCGAAGAGCAGGGCGGTGGGCGTGGGCAATGGTGCGGCGGCGGTGAGTGGCATGGCAGCGTCCTTGAAATGACTTCGCAGGATAAGGCGTTGCCATGACAGTAGGATGACGTGCAGCTGTCAGCATCACTTGTAATTCTTTGTAGGACTTGTCTGGGTCATAGTGCCTAAATGCGGGTATCCGCTTTATACTGACCCCAATTATCAGGGCATGGCGCCCGTATCCCGTTTCATTCAAGGAGTTTCTTTTTATGCGCTGGATCGATCGTCTAGCTCAAGTGTCTTTGTGTGCCAGCATGGTGCTGGCGCCATTTGCCGCGCAGGCGGCGGACGAAGATCCGTGGGAAAGCGTCAACCGTCCAATCTTCAAGTTCAACGACACGCTGGACACCTATGCCCTGAAACCCTTGGCTCAAGGCTACCAGACGGTGACCCCGCAGTTCCTGGAAGACGGCATTCACAACATCTTCCGCAACTTCGGCGACGTCGGTAACCTGGTCAACGACATCCTGCAATTCAAGCCCCAGGCGGCCGGTGTCGACACCGCACGCCTGTTGTTCAACACCACCCTGGGCCTCGGTGGCTTCTTCGATGTCGGCACCAAAATGGGGCTGCAGCGCAACGACGAAGACTTCGGCCAGACGCTCGGCCATTGGGGCGTGAATAGCGGCCCGTACGTGGTCATCCCGTTCTTCGGCCCGAGCACCCTGCGTGATGCGCCGTCCAAGCTGGTCGACAGCTATACCGTGCCTTACCGCTACATGCACGACGTGCCGGCGCGCAACATCACCTTCGGCCTGAACCTGATCGACACCCGTGCCAGCCTGCTGTCGAGCGAGAAGCTGATCAGCGGCGACAAGTACATCTTCATCCGCAACGCCTACCTGCAGAACCGCGAGTTCAAGGTGAAGGACGGCAAGGTCGTCGACGACTTCTAGTCTTCGGCCCGGCAAACGAAAAGGCGACTCCCAGAGTCGCCTTTTTCATGCCCGCCTGAAAACACCGTGTGCCGTGGACGACGGTTGCTGGTGTGGGAGACGGCCGGGCGGCGCTCCGCTGGCTGGCGATCCGCCGCAGGCGGCCATCCTTCGCGATCTCAGCTCATCTTGAGAATATGCAACCCCAGCCGCTGCCCGCCATCCTGATCTCTGACCCACACCACTTCCGTCTCCGCTTCCAGTCCCTTCAACGACGGATGATCGGACTCGATCCGCACCAGCAACGTATCGCCAGCCTTGAACGCCCGTGGCGCGGCCACCTGCATGCCACTGCTGGAAAGGTCCACGCACACCGCCGAAATCTCCAGCCCGGCATGGATCAGCGTCACGTCGGCATCGACGCGCATCCGGATGTAATCACGCTTTTCAGTGTAGTCACGATCGGTTTGGCTCATCGACTCTGTCCTTCGATTCTGTTGTGGTTTTCACACTTCTTATAACTCCCGGTGATTTGAGGTGTAAAGACCTCAAGCGACCATCGGCATGAGCTTGAAACGCCCGGCGGATGGGAGTACCGTCTGCGCCTTAGAAGGGCACCTCTGATACCGATGCACCGGACCTGATCGTTCGGTCGCTCGAACCGGAGAGGCTAGAAAGCGAATCCAGTAGTACGAGCGGGCCCCGGGCCCTGCTGTCTACGCCAACCTAATTCTGGCGCCGTTTGCCCACATGCAGAAAACCAGTGCCACGCTGCTGATAATAGATGACGACGAAGTAGTGCGCGCAAGCCTTGCAGCCTACTTGGAAGACAGCGGATTCAGCGTCCTGCAAGCCAGCAACGGCCTGCAGGGACTTCAGGTATTCGAGCAAGCAAGGCCTGACCTCGTTATCTGTGACCTGCGCATGCCCCAGATGGGCGGCCTGGAACTGATCCGCCAGGTTTCCGACCTGGCGCCGCAGACCCCGGTGATCGTGGTTTCGGGCGCTGGTGTCATGAACGATGCCGTCGAGGCCCTGCGCCTGGGCGCAGCGGACTACCTGATCAAGCCTCTCGAAGACCTCGCCGTGCTGGAGCACTCGGTGCGCCGGGCCCTGGATCGTGCGCGGCTGTTGCTGGAAAACCAGCGCTACCGCGAGAAGCTCGAAGCCGCCAATCGCGAGCTCGAGGCCAGCCTGCACCTGCTGCAGGAAGACCAGAATGCCGGGCGCCAGGTGCAGATGAACATGCTGCCGGTCAGCCCGTGGAGCATCGACGACTTCCACTTTGCCCATCAGATCATCCCGTCCCTGTACCTGTCCGGCGATTTCGTCGACTACTTCCGGGTCGATGAGCGGCGGGTGGCTTTCTACCTGGCGGATGTCTCCGGCCACGGTGCCTCATCGGCGTTCGTCACCGTGCTGCTGAAGTTCATGACCACCCGACTGCTGTTCGAGTCCAAGCGCAACGGCACCCTGCCGGAGTTCAAGCCTTCCCAGGTGCTGGGCCATATCAACCGCGGGTTGATCAACTGCAAGCTGGGCAAGCACGTGACCATGGTCGGTGGTGTGATCGACGAGGAAACCGGACTGTTGACCTACAGCATCGGTGGCCATCTACCGCTGCCGGTGCTCTACACCCCGGACAGCGTGCGTTACCTGGAAGGGCGTGGTCTTCCGGTCGGCCTGTTCAACGAGGCGACCTACGAGGACCATATTCTGGAACTGCCTCCGACATTCAGTCTTACACTTATGTCTGATGGCATTCTGGACCTTTTGCAACAAGATACACTCAAAGAGAAAGAGGCTGCCTTGCCTGAGTTGGTAAGAACAGCCGGTGGCAGCCTGGATGGCTTGCGCCAGGTTTTTGGATTGGCCACGCTAGGGGAGATGCCGGATGATATCGCCCTGTTAGTGTTGAGCAGGAACCTTTGATGAGTACCGGTAGAATCCAATTCGCCGAGCAGGATGGCACCTTCGTTCTGAAGTTCGTGGGTGAAGTGCGCCTGACCCTCTGTTCAGCGTTGGATGCCACGATCGAGAAGATCTTCACAGCGCTGAACTTTACTGCGATCGTGATCGACCTGACCGAAACCCGCAGCATCGACAGCACGACCCTGGGCCTGTTGGCCAAGCTGTCGATCCTGTCGCGGCAGAAGGTCGGCCTGTTGCCGACCGTAGTGACCGTCCATGACGACATTACCCGCCTGCTGCAGTCCATGGGCTTCGACCAGGTGTTCAACATCGTCAACCGCCCGATTCCGTGCCCGGAATGCCTGACCGACCTGCCATCGCAGGACCAGTCGGAAGAAGTGGTGCGGGTCAAGGTGCTGGAAGCGCACAAGATCCTGATGGGCTTGAACGACTCCAACCGCGAAGCGTTTCACGACTTGGTGAACGCGCTGGAGCGCAGTTGAGCCACTGACGCCTCAAGGCGTACAAAAAAGGGCGACATCCTCACGGATGCCGCCCTTTTTGCGCTGGCCCGGTCAAAGGCCAGTGTGCAATGTCCGGTGGCGCGAGCTTTTCAGTGGGAGCCGGCTTGCTGGCGATGAACGATGAACGATGACACCGTCCCAACTGACTCCCAGGGCGGCAATCAGCGCCCCTCCAGCAACTCCCCGGCCTGATCCAGCAGCGCCAGGGGGTCCTTGGCCTTGTGAATATCCACCGACAGCAACTGCCGGAACCGCCGCGCCCCCGGGAACCCGGTCCCCAGCCCCAGCACATGCCGCGTCACATGATGCATCGCGCCACCACTGGCAATATGCTCAGCCACATAGGGCCGCAACTGCGCCAGCGCTTCGGCCCGGGAAATCACCGGCGCCGTGCTGCCGAACAACTGCTGGTCCACCTCGGCCAGCAGATACGGGTTGTGATAGGCCTCGCGCCCCAGCATCACCCCGTCGAAGGTCTGCAGGTGCTCCTGGCACTGTTCCAGTGTCTTGATCCCGCCGTTGAGCACGATCTCCAGCGCCGGGAAATCCCGTTTCAACTGCGCCGCCACGTCGTAACGCAGAGGTGGAATCTCGCGGTTCTCCTTGGGCGACAAGCCTTCCAGGATCGCGATCCGCGCATGCACGGTAAAGCTTGCGCAACCGGCTTCGCGGACCTTGCCGACGAAATCGCGGAGCTCTTCGTAGCTGTCCCGGCCATTGATCCCGATGCGGTGCTTGACCGTCACCGGAATCGACACCGCATCACGCATCGCTTTCACGCAATCGGCCACCAGTTGCGGGTGGCCCATGAGGCAGGCGCCGATCATGTTGTTCTGCACCCGATCGCTCGGACAGCCGACATTGAGGTTCACCTCGTCATAACCGGCTTCCTCGGCCAGGCGCGCGCAGGCCGCCAGGTCGGCCGGAACGCTACCGCCCAGCTGCAGCGCGAGCGGGTGTTCGGAGACGTTGTAGCGCAGGAACCGCTCGCGATCGCCATGGAGAATGGCACCGGTGGTGACCATTTCGGTATAGAGCAGGGTGTGCCTGGAGAGCAGGCGCAGGAAGTACCGGCAATGGCGGTCAGTCCAGTCCATCATCGGCGCCACGCTGAAGCGACGAGAGGGCTCAGGCCTTGTGTTTAGCGGATGTGAAGCGATTTCTGGGGGCATTTTGGTATACGCGTTTTGTACCAATTTCGGGGGTTTTAGGGCGTTTTTGGTGTGAGAGTGGTACGATGTACCACCGCCAATTAGCTTTGTACCACCGAAAATTATGGCTACGATCAGAGCAAGGAAAAAGGCCGATGGAACGGTCAGCTACACCGTCCAGATCCGCCTCAAGAAAAAGGGTGTCATAGTCTACACCGAAGCCCAGACATTCGCCCGTAAGCAGGCTGCTCAGGCATGGGCTAAGCGACGGGAGACTGAGCTGGCAGAGCCGGGAGCGATCGAGCGGGCTAGCCGCACTGGTCACACGGTCAAGCAGATGATCAACAGCTACCTAGTCGAAGCCGAGAAAGCTCGACCGTTAGGAGAGACCAAGCGGCGGACGCTCAATGCCATCAAGAACAGCTACCTGGGTGAACTGGTCGACTCCAACATCACTCAACAGGTGCTAGTGGATTACGCGCTCTGGCGCATGGGGCCCGAGGGCGGCTCAGTCAAGCCTCAGACTGCTGGCAATGACATGGCTCACTTGGGCTCGGTGTTGTCCCTGGCCAGGGCCGCTTGGGGGTATGAGATTGATCCGCAGGCGATGCCTGATGCTCGTCTCGTGCTGAAGCGGCTCGGCTACAACATGAAGAGTCGCGAGCGAGATCGGCGCCCTACGCTAGATGAGCTTAACAAGGTGCTGGAGCATTTCTTCGATGTATTGAAGCGCCGACCTACCGCGATTCACATGCCCAAGGTCATGGCGTTTGCGATCTTCTCTACTCGGCGTATGGACGAGATCACTCGCATACTCTGGGATGATCTGGACGAGTACCAGCACGCAGTAAAAGTTCGGGATATGAAAAACCCCGGACAGAAAATCGGAAATGATGTCTGGTGCCATCTACCGGATGAGGCCTGGCAGATTGTGCAGAGCATGCCGCGACAGTGCCCCGAGATCTTCCCATACAATACGGACTCAATCGGCACTGCGTGGTCCAGGGCGTGCAGGACGGTTGGAATCGAAGATCTACACTTTCATGATTTGCGTCATGAAGGGGTGAGCCGGCTGTTTGAAATGGACTGGGATATTCCGAGGGTTTCAAGTGTGTCTGGTCATCGAGATTGGAACTCGTTGCGACGGTACACCCATTTGCGAGGGCGGGGTGATCGTTTCAAGAGTTGGGAGTGGATGGATAGGGTTATCCATGCGTCAGTTACCCTCGGTGCTCGGGTTGAACAACTGCCGGCGTAGCGGTTGAATCCACAGCCAAGAGCAGCAGCTCACAAAAACTACCTTCCAGCAGGAATGTCGCCACCTTGCCCAAGAAGCAGTGGTCACTGGGCGCGCGTAATTTCCAGGTCATCGAAAAAAAAACTTCGTTACTGCATCCATACCGGACGCTGCCACGTATATCAAGCACGGACAGACTTTCCTGGCCGACTCTCTCCACAAAGGATCATCACGATGAAACGCATTTCGATCAAAGCACCATTGATTGCGAGCTTCTTGGCCTTAGCGGTAGGTGGTGGCTTCGTTTTCAATACCGTGCAAGCGGCGACCATGGGTCACGACAGTGTCATGGTAGGCGGTCAAAGCATGTTGCCAGGTAAAGATATCGTTGATAACGCGGTAAATTCTGCAGATCACACTACCCTGGTCGCTGCTGTCAAAGCTGCCGGCCTAGTCGACACCCTCAAGGGTAAAGGTCCCTTTACCGTGTTCGCACCGGTCAATTCAGCCTTCACTGCTTTGCCCGCCGGAACCGTGGATACGTTGCTGAAGCCAGAAAACAAGGCAACCCTCAGCAAGATCCTCACTTACCACGTTGTGAGCGGTAAACTGGACATGGCCACCCTTGCCGAGAAAATCAAGGCCGGTGGCGGCAAGGCCGAACTCACCACTGTCTCAGGAGGCAAGCTGTGGGCAATGATGAATGGTCCGCACAACATCACCATCAAAGACGAGAAAGGTAACGTCGCTGACATCACCACCTATGACGTGTACCAGTCGAACGGTGTGATACAGGTCATCGATAAGGTGCTGCTGCCGAAAAGTTGACTGGCATCGCAGGTCACCATCAGTAAGATCGGCGAGTTTTATGAGGAGCCCACCCGTGAATGGAGCAACCGCGCGTCGTGGGCTAACCTCTAGCTGCAATCGAAATTTAGCACCTCACGACTTAATCGTTTGGAGAAATACTATTCCAATCGCCGACACCGACCAACTAATACACCTTTTAGCCCAGTGTTCACTGGGTGATCGGCGCGCATTTGAAACGCTGTATCGTAGCGTGAGTCCGCGATTGCATGGCGTGGCTCTGCGACTCATGGGACGCTCGGATCTCGCTGAAGAAGTGCTGCAGGAAAGTTTTGTACGTATTTGGAGTAATGCTTCGCGCTACCAACCCCGCCTGTCGGCACCGATGACCTGGATGATCAACATAACGCGAAACCAGGCCATCGACCAATTAAGAAAGTATCGAGACCGTCCGCTAAATGATCTCGACGCGCAAATGTTGATTGATGACAGCCCCTCTGCACATAACCAATTGAACAGTTACCGTGAGATCAAAGCGTTGAATCGGTGCTTGAGTAAGCTAGAGGGGATGCAACGCCAATCAATCACCATTGCCTACTTCGAAGGGCTCTCCTGTTCAGAGTTGGCCGAGTACCTTTCGGCACCGCTAGGGTCGGTGAAGTCTTGGATACGCCGGGGCATGGACCATCTACGCAGGTGCCTTGAGTCATGAACTACCAAACTCCAAGTCTGCGCCGCGCACTTGCCGCCGACTATGCCATCGGGTTGATGCCGCCCGCTGCGAGCCGGCGCTTCGAGCAGCTGCTGCTAATAGACTCGGAACTCTGCGTAGAGCTTGCGCAATGGCAGGAGTGCCTCATGAGCCTTACTGAAACTCTGCCTGAGCAACCTGTACCGGATCGTGTTTGGCATAAAGTTACGGCGCGCATAGATCCGCAAGCAATGCAGCCGCCTGTGAAACGGCCTCTCTGGAGCTGGTTCCGAGTGACGATTGCAGCGTGTTCACTGGCAGCAGCAGTAACGCTGGGCGTTATCTACAACCGTAACGATGTACGCTACGGTGCCACGTTGCATAGTGCTGACGCACAGTCTTGGATGAGCATTGAAACGCGAGAGGATTACCTGAGAATCAAACCGCAAGCGTTGGCAAAAGTTGAAAAGGGACGCAGCCTGGAGATGTGGCTTATTCCGCCAGGTGGTAAACCCGTTTCCCTTGGGGTGATACCGCTAGGGGGAGAGTGGGAGATCAAATTGGGTAGCGCTCAGAAAGCTCTGATTAGTGACTCAAGCACTTTGGCTGTCAGTCTTGAGCCGGAGGGTGGATCGCCAACAGGGCAGCCGACAGGTCCGGTGCTTTATAAGGGCGTGCTTACAGCGCTGTAACTTCGAGGGGTAAGTCTTTAGATCTTTTTTCGTGGGAAACTGGCTTAGCGATCGGTCTTCCAGAGTCCCAGGCCAGCTCAATCGACTCATGAGTAGTAAACGGCAGCTTCTTGTCGATAGCCGCCGATTGTAGACGGCCATCGACAAAGGAGTGGTGAATTGAATGCAACTGGCTGGGTCGTATACAGGAGCCGACCAGTGCAGTCAGCCTGCCTGAAGTGCCTTGTTCAATTGCATACACTCTTTGCGCGCAGCGTCTCGCTGCTGATCTAGGTAAATCGCCAGGTCAGCAATATGAACTCCTCTGGCGCTCTTCTGGCTGGCCTCGAGGCGGGTGATCGGCAGCTTTATGTGACCGGCTAACACCTTGCGCTGAAACATGTCTGGCGTGAGGTGAGTGAAGTAATCCTTGCAGATCCGCTCCAAAGGAATGATGGCTTGGCCGTCGTACTGGGCCATGAGTATGAAGGCCGTGTTCATGCTGCCTCCCGCATTTCTGCTTCGGGGAATAATGGGTTAGCCTCGAGTAGCGCTCGATAGGGCATCGGTGATACCGAGTTGCCGCACATCCTGACTTTGGCCTTGTTGGAGAACCGTCGGCCGTCGTGCCCGAAGTCGATCTGATAGTCAGGCGGGAAGCCCTGGATCAGGTACAGTTCGCGCGGTGTTAGCATCCGCATGCCGATGTCGACGATCACGTACGGATTGCCTCTGATCGTCACTGTCACCAGAGCCAGGCGGTCCCTGGTGGTGATGGTGGCTGCCGGATCCCGGGCGTCGTAGGTGTTGTCGCTGCCGTAGTAGCCCATTAAGAACGCTGCCACACGTTCGGCTCCCGCCTGGTGCTCTGGAGATAAGGTGCACTGCATGACGGCGAGGTGTGTTCCGCCGGCAGTGATTGCTGGGGCCTGGTCTCGCAGATCCTCGCCGACGCTGTTGTTTCGCAGGGTTACTAGACTTGCGGTGACGACGTTCTGCTGGCTGCCCGTCGTGGTCAGTGCGGTTGATGGCTCGGTCGGGTGTCGGCCTGCTGTTTGGTTGTAACCCCCGTTCTGCTGGGCGATGTAGGCAACGGTCTGATTCTCGGCATGCTCGAAGCCGCCGGCACTCACCACGGTCGCAGCCACAACTGCAAAGTGCCCGCCTTTCACCTCGCTGCAGATCGTCCGTCCCGGCTCGTCCGCCGGCATGTTGCGTTGATTGCTGGAGTTGGCATGCTCGGTGATGAATGGGGCTACGACTGGTTGTGCCAGTGCGAAGCCGTGACCGCCCGTGATTGTCGCTGCAGGTTCGATCGTTGATTGCCCCCTGAAGTCGCTGCCGCTGTGGTTGACGCTGACGATAAAGGGGTTGGGGTGGTCCAGCAGGTAGCGCCGAATGCCCTTGCGTACCCGTTCCATGGTCTTGGGTTTGAGCGGGCGCCGTACCTTGGCCGCTTTGCCTTCTGCAGCATCGAGGAAGATGGACGGGCAAGGCAGGCTCCAGTCGATGCAGCTCGCGATCGGTTTCCAGGGTAGCTGGCCGGGGCCAGGTACTTTGGCGTGGGTGGCTACCGGCCAGTTCAGCTTGACCCCATCGCGCCGAGCAATGAAGAACAGGCGCTCCCGGGTGGTAGCTGCACCGAAGTCGGCGGCAACGAGTTTGTCGTAGTGGTACTCGTAGCCGAGGTCGCGCAGCAGGTGTAGGAAGCGTGCCCAGGTCCGGCCTTTGCGCTTGGGGTCGGGCACCAGGTACTGGCGCTGAACGGGCACGCGCTCGCCTGGTTCGGCAACGCGGTTCAAGGGCTTCCCGGTGACCGGGTGTGGCACCACGTCAAGGGTGACAACCCGGCCGGTTTTCGCGCAGCGCTTAGCGACCAGCGGACACCATTGGAGGATCTGCATCACGTTCTCCATGGTGAGCATCAGCGGTCGTGTCTGACCGACCCACTTGATGACCATCCATGAGAGGGCGCGGCTTTCTTTGCTGCGTGGTTGGCCGCCGGCGGCTTGGCTGTGGTGGGTACACTCGGGGCTCGCATGAAGCCGCCCCACGGGGAGGCCCTTGGTAGCGTCGAGTGGCTGGACTTTCCGGATGTCCTCTCGGTAGTGGGTCGCCTGGCGATGGTTTGTAATGTGCATGCTGACGGCGTCGTCGTCATGGTTGACGGCGATGTCAACGCACTCGCCCGTGGCTTGCTCCATGGCCTTGGAGGCGCCACCGCCGCCAGCAAACAGATCGATGTTCAGGTACGGCTTGAGGTTGAGGGACAGTTGCCCGTAATAGACGGCCTCGGCGAGGTTGTGCTTGCGGAAGGCGGTCATGGCTTGACCGCCTTGCCCTGGTGCTGAGCTTGCTGCTCCAGCTCGTCGGCATCCGGAGGTGCAGGGAGGGGCTGCCAGTGGGTAGCCTTGCTCCAAAAATCGAAACTCCCCTTTCGCTTGCCTTTGCGCCAAATATCCGCTTCCGCAATGAGGCCGCGCCTGCAGTGCTGCACTGCAACGATCACCATCATTCCATCAAGCTCATCCCCAGGCAGCCTGTCGCTGCATTTGATCCACTGGCTCATTGCGGCAACTCCTGTGCGCGAACTTCGGTAATGGCATCATCAGTGGCTTGAGCGGCACGCTTGGGTAGTTCAGGTTGCATGGCGCGGGCACCCGCACGGCTTCCTGCAGTTGACGTAGGGTGCGTATACCCCTCGGCAAGCTGCGCGGGTGAGCGATCCAG
Organism: Pseudomonas vanderleydeniana; assembly: GCF_014268755.2. Lineage (NCBI taxonomy): Bacteria > Pseudomonadati > Pseudomonadota > Gammaproteobacteria > Pseudomonadales > Pseudomonadaceae > Pseudomonas > Pseudomonas vanderleydeniana. The sequence continues at coordinate 2,502,664 of NZ_CP077093.1, forward strand.
AGCTATCAGCGAGGCTTTGGGTGTGGCTGCCTCGCGCAGCTTTTCGTGGGGTACAAGACCCTCGGTGGTGGTGCTGAGAGGGTCAATAATGCTGGCTGCTTCGCAGCCGCAGTCTGTTATAGGCGTGGCGATCCCGCTGTCGTTGCGGAGCAAAGCGGCCTGGGCTTTTGTGGTGTCCTGTGCGTGCGTCATGCCGCTTTCCTCCGGTGTTCGATAGCGAGTTGATCCATCAGGCGCTGGTGAAACGTGAGCCGGGCTTCGGTGGCCGACCACGGGCGGATCCATTCGACCTGTGGCGCGAGGACGTCAAAGCTCTTGCCGGTGTGAGTGAGGGTTCGCGACATCACGCTGCCTCCTTTTTCAGGTCGACCAGCAGCAGGGCGTTCTCGGTCGCCTTGTGCAGTCGGCGCAGGGCGTCTGGGCCGATCAGCTCATTGAGCTGGCGGTCGAACTCCTTGTTGTGGCGGAGCAGTGCGGCCAGCTCGGTGCTGGCCTTGTCGTGCTGCTGTTGCAGTTGACCGGCAGCCTCTGGGGAGAGGCGCAGCAGTGGGATGGGCCGCTTCATGCTGCGGTCTCCTGCTCGGCCTGCTCAAGTAGGGCTGCGATCGCCAGGATCTTGGCCCGTAGAGCGCGGGCGTTTGTTGCCTTGGTCGGGGCCTTCAGTGCCAGGAAGGTGTCAGCCGCGAGTTGTAGCTGCTTGGCCGTCGCGAGCAGGGTGGTGCGGTCGTCAGTGCTGAGCTTCGATGCCTGCAGGGCGCGCTGATAGTGGGTGTACAGCTTGTTGTGGTTCTCGCGGGCCTGATCGAGCAACAACTGCAGGTCCTGCAGTGTCCCGTGGTCGTCCGAATGCTGGATGGCCTTGCCCTCCTCGATGCCTTCAAGGTGGCCCTCGGCGCGGCCGTCGAGCAGGCCGCTCCGATAGCCGGCCCAGTAGGTCAGGCCGATGAACAGGATGGCGATGATCAGTGCGCAGATCTGCATGGTAGTCATGTGGTGTACTCCTGGTGGTTTGCTGGCGGGTGGTGGCCGCTGTTGGGTTACTGGTCTTGCTCGGGGGCTTCGGTTCTCTGTAGTGCCTGGTCCTCGTCGGCCTTGTATGCGCGGATGTCGATCAGGGCTGCGACGTGCTTGATGTGCACGAACTTCGGTGCCTTGCGGCTGTTATCCAGGGTGGTGACGGGCAACTGAATGCGGCCGTTCTGGATCTCCGTGGCGAAGGTCTGCTCGTTCAGGTTGCGGAAGTACTGCACGCGCAGCTTTTCCAGCGGGATCAGCACGTCGCCGAAAGTGCGGTAGAGCAGCTCGACGGTGGCCGTCTCCGGTGCTGGCATGAGCCGAAGCGGGGGTTGGTTGGATTCCTTCATGTGCTGCTCTGCTTCCTTTTGGGGTGGTTCCAGTAGTTCAGGCAGTGGCGCTTGGTCAGCTCGCGCAGATGTTCCGGCACGTCGAGCAGTGCGGCGTTGCGCTGCTCGCGTGTCGGAAGGGCTACGATCTGGCGGGCATACTCCCTAGGCCACGTCACGGCGATCTGCCGGGACGGCAGGGAGTTCGAGGCCAAGCTGCTTGGCCAGCCACGGGATGCCGGCTTGCCGGATCCGGGTGGACTGGCTGTACTGCATGCCAAAGCATTCGTGGTACCAACTGCTGTCCTTGACGCGCAGGTACTCGCGGTCGCGAACAGGGAAGGCCGGAAGGTTCTTCTCTGTGAGCAGGCCTTTCTCGCGCATCAGCTCGATCAGCTTTGGACGGGTGGTGCCGAAGTACCTGGCGGTTTTCTGGAGGTCGCGGTCCATGTCGTCCCCCTTACGCCGCATGCGCGGCCGGCGTAGCGGCGGCGGCGAGGTGGTCGAGGGATTGGATCAGGCGCTTGTAGATCTCGATGTCGCTACCGCACACCGTGAAGCACTTGGTGCGCGGGCGCGAGTTGCCGATGCTCATGATCGTGGTGACGCCGGTACGGGTCTGATTGCGGTGTACGGAGATGTTGATCGGCAGTGCAAAGCCGAGGTCGAGGCTCGCCGATCCGCCGCGGCTGATCAGTTCGAACACCTGTTGCTTGTGTTCGATCTCAAAGTTGCCGTACTCGCGTTCCGCATGGGGCAGCTCGGCCGGTGTGACAGTGTCAGCCGGCCCATTGACGATCTCTTCAATGAAGTCGGCCAGCTTGAGGTGCATTTTCGGGCTGTTGGGCAGGGTCAGCGTGTGGTGTTCGCTGCCGAGCAGGATGCCGAAGGTGGTGCTGGCCTGGTTGCGCTCGACAGCCAGGCGGAACGACACCACCTGGCGTTGCGGCTCAGACCTCAGGGTGTGAGTGAAGGTCTCGGTTAGGCATGACTGGGCCTTCAGCAGGGACAGCGTGCGGTTGTTCAGTTTGAACTTCATGCTGCACGGCCTCCGTCGTTGGGGTCGAACGGAGCAGGCGCCGAGCGGGTCGAGCGCTTGTGTTTGCTAGCGATGAAGGTGCAGCCGTGCTCGCGAGCTAGGTAGCGAACCTCGAATACGCGGATTGGTTTGCACGCCGGGTGGGCGTGCAACGTAGCTGTGGTGTGCATGGTATTGCCTCGGCTCTGTGGTGGAGAGGTGAGGCAAAATTAGCAATAGCTAAATTTATTTGCAATAGCATTTGCTAATTTTAGAGGTCGAGGTACTTAGACGGCTTCAAAATTGCTGCTACGTAGTGAATTTTTTCGACGGAATGCTCATCGATAAAGATTGGCGGATAGCCGTCGCTAATGCTGTCGAGTCTGTACTGGCCGTCTCGCAGGTAGATGAACTCCTTCACCATGGCCCTGCCGTCGGCTGTCTTGATCAGGACCTCATCCCCTGTGCGGTAGGGGTGGCTTGGCTCAATTAGCACAAATTCCCCATTCTTGATCCGGGGGTGCATGCTGTTCCCCACTACCTTCAAGCCGTATGCGTATGGATCTGAGCTAACAATGTCTATGTAGCCATCCCCATGCCCGTCAGGGTAATCCAATGCGTCAAAATAGCCGTCCGTGCCGAGCATAGCTTTTCCTACCACAGGTACGGGGGCAGGGCGCTGGTGCTTGGCTTTTTCGCGTTCCTCCGCGCTCCGTTCTGCGGTCTCGTTGATAGATGAATTAAAAAAGGCTGGGTGAGGGAGGGCGGGGGGTTTGAGGCCCAAGGTAAGCCACCTGCGTGCAATCAGTGCCTGGTCTTGAGTGCTGTAGTTTCCGGTAGTGAGCAATTCGACCGGAAGCTGAAGCTTCTTAGCTAGGTTGGTCGCGGCTCGGTCTCCCAGGGTCCGATGGCCGTTCAGAATCTGTGAGAGGTATGAGGGATCGATGTCGTCATGGCATGCCGCAAATTCCTTCAGGGAGTTTTCACCGATGAGGGCTCTGAGGATGGTGAGGCGTTTCTCATAGATATTCATCTGCGAATCATGTCTTTTGAATTAGCAAAATGTAAATTACAAACAGCTATTGCGAATCCAATTAGCAATTGCTAATCTTTGGCTGCAATTGGAGGTGTTTATGAACTTTCTTGACTACATCAAAAGCTTAGATCCATCCCGTCTTGAGGCGCTCGCGGCCAGTTGCGCCACGTCCACTGGACAACTGAAACAAGTGGCCTATGGCAATCGCCGGGCCAGCGCTGGGCTCGCTATCGCCATCGATCGTGGTACTGACGCTCAGGTGACCTGCGAGGATTTGCGGCCAGATATTGATTGGCAGTACTTACGTTCATCGGCAGTTGTTTCTTCGAAAGCTGCCTAGAAAAAAGGCGACCCAAGGGTCGCCCAGTTTCCCCCGACTCGCGCCACCACAGCGTTGTCGGGCCGCGATGAAGGTCGGCATGCACACCACATGCAAAAAGCCGCCGATCTTTACCGCGTATGCCAAGGCACGGATGCCTTGGGTTGTTGCCTCTCCACCACAGATTGGCAACTGTTGCGCCAGGGGTGAGCGACGGATCACTTGCCTCGGCACGGTGCCGGTTTTGATCTTGCGGATCTGGCCGGCTTTTGGGCCCTTTCAAGCCACGCGGCAAATGTATCACCACTACATGTCGCGCGGCACTGGCAACTTACAAGGATTAATGCCATGAGCCGTATTGCTCTGCACAGCGTTGATCGGGCGAAGCGGGAAGTCCTGCCGCTCGACCTCGCGCTTTACCATGCTGTCCGTGACTACCCGGGCGGCGCCGCCGCTATCGCTGCCACTACCGGCCGCAACGCGACAACCCTGCAGCACAAGCTGTCCCCGACCCACCCAAGCCACTCCGTGAACATCCAGGAGTTTGGCGAGATCCTCGAGCTGACCAAAGATCGCCGCATTCTCGATGCGGTGCATTCGTTGGTCGGCGACACCATGTGGCAAGACCTTTCCGATACGTACACGGGTGATATGCCGGAGACGTTGACCACCGGCATTGCTACCTACTTCCGTCATGTCGCCGATCTCGCCGACACCTGGGCCAAGAGCATTGGCGATGGTGTGGTCAGCGATCAGGAACTGGCCGAGATCCGCCTACAGGTGTTTCGCGGTATTCAGAACCTGCTCGGGCTTTTCAACCGTGCCTCTTACGTGAACCAGACGACGCGTGGGGTGACCCGTGGTTGACATTGCTGACTTCGCAAACGATCTGGTGCAAGAGGGGCTGGATCGTGCGCTTGCCGATCGCCGCGCTAAGGCGCCCGTTGTCGCGGCGCATTCCTTCATGTTCTGTGAGTGCTGCGACGATCCGATTCCTGAGGCCCGTCGCCTTGCTATTCGTGGTTGCACCTTCTGCGTGATCTGCCAGGGCGTCAACGAGCTGAATGAGGCCCGCCATGCTCGATGAAGTTCTGAACCAGTTCAGCGACTACGGTCTGGAGCCCGCGCAGCCTTTGGTGTTCGGCAAACTGACCCGCTGCAAGTCGGGTACTGATAAGGGCACTGAAAAGAATGGCTGGTACGTGGTGCATGAGCATCGCACGGAGAAGGGCGAGACGCTGATCTTCGGCAGCTTTGGTGACTGGCGCTCGGGTGAGACGCAGAAGATCAAGGTCAAGGCCGGCAAGATGAGCGCCGAGGACCGGGAAGTCCTGCGTGCGCGGCAGGAGGATGCCAAGCGTAGGGCTGCTGAGGTTGCAGAAAACCGGGCTCGTAGTGCTGCTCGCCGGGCTACGGGCATGTTCAATCGCATGCCGGAGAAAGGACGCAGCGCGTACCTCGATCGCAAGCAGATTGTGGGTTTTCGGGTTCGCTATGCCCCTCGGTCAGGCGCGGTGCTTGTGCCGATGTGCAACGCCCGCGACCAGGTCGTCGGTCTGCAAGTGATCTACCCGGAAAAGCAGGAAAGCACTGGGCGGGATAAATCTTACTGGCCGGCCGGCATGTCAAAGGACGGGGCTTTTCACCTTATAGGTCCGGACCCAAACCCGGGCGAGCCGATACTGGTGTGTGAGGGCTATGCGACCGGCGCCTCACTGCACATGGCAACTTCATTGACAGTCGCCATTGCCTTTGATGCGGGTAACCTCGTGGCTGTTTGCAAGGCTATGCGTGAGCGCAGGCCAGGCCGCCCAATCATCATTTGTCGCGATGACGACTGGAAGACCAAACGCCCGAATGGCGAGCCCTGGAACCCCGGCGAGGAGAAGGCTACAAACGCCGCCACGGTTGTCGGTGGTCAGGTGGTGCCTCCGGTGTTCTCCGGCGATCGCGAGGACAAGTGGACCGACTTCAACGATCTGCACTGCGCCGAGGGATTGGACGCTGTCCGCCGCCAGGTGCTGGCGGTCGTTCGTCCACCAGCAGCTGGTGGCTGGAAGGACCAACTGGCCAGGACCGAGACCGGCATGCTGATCGCTCATATGCAGAACGTCGAACTGATCCTCGGCAACGATGAGCGCTGGGCCGGCGTAATCGGCTTCAGCTCGTTCAGTTCGAAGATCGTGAAGCTGAGGGCGGCTCCTTACGGTGGTGGTACCGGCGACTGGGCGGACATCGACGACATGCTGGTGATGAAGTGGCTCGCGCAGCAGTACAACCTGCGTGTGAAAGCCAGCAGCGTGATCGAGGCTGTCAGCGTCGTTGCCCATGACCACAAGTTCCACCCTGTCCGTGACTACCTGAACAAACTGGAATGGGACCGTGTGCCACGTCTCAGCACATGGTTGACCGACATCATGGGTGTAGCGCCGACGGACTACAGCTCCAAGGTCGGTAAACGCTGGATGATCTCGGCGGTCGGCCGCGTCATGAAGCCCGGCTGCAAGGCCGACTCAGTGATGATCCTCGAAGGCGCGCAGGGCGCCGGTAAGTCGACAGCAATGTCGGTACTTGGCGGCGAGTGGTTCATGGATACCCCATTCGCCCTCGGCGACAAGGACGGCTTCCAGGCGATCCGTGGCAAGTGGATCGTCGAGCTGGGTGAGCTGGACAGCTTCAACAAGGCCGAATCGACCAAGGCCAAGCAGTTCTTCTCGGCCTCGACCGACACCTACCGCGAGAGCTATGGCCGCAGAACAATGGACGTGCCACGCCAGTGTGTTTTCGTGGGTACGACCAACCAAGACGAGTATCTCAAGGACGCTACCGGCAACCGGCGCTATTGGCCGGTGGCATGTACCAAGGTCGATCTTGATCAGTTACGGGAGGTCCGCGACCAACTGTGGGCCGAGGCAATGTATTGCTACATGGCCGGCGACGTCTGGTGGGTCAACCGTGACGAGTCCCCGTTGTTCGCGGAAGCCCAGGAAGAGCGGTTCGTGGTCGATGAGTGGGAGGGGCCAATTCTGAAATGGCTCGAGGAGTCGCAGATCGGTGAGACCACCACAGGCAGCGAGGTCTTAACCAGCGCGCTGAAACTGGACTACGGGCACTGGAGCAAGCCGGAGCAGATAAGGGTCGGGGCAATCATGCACCGGCTGGGTTGGCGGCGGGTGCGCTTGCCTCCATTGGTCAAAAGCGGCCAGCGGCCTTGGGCTTACAAAAAACCGGTCGGCTGGGGCGTTGCGTCGGCGTTGCAACGGGAAGCGTTCGAGGAGCCTTGCTTTGATTAAGCGAATCGACGAAATGCTCAAACTGTGGGCTGAGGATCTGCACAGCCCGCACGAGGGTGGTTCGGAGCTGGGGGGCGGCAACATGATCGCCATGCTGATGGAGTGCAAAGGCGAGCTGATACGGGGGACTCGTGGCAGTCGGGTGCTACTGGACGAGTCGGCGGATATCGAACTAATCGTGAACAAGCATCTGCCTGCGCCACTGTCGGTTCTTGTCCGGGAGCATTACTGCAACCACGACAGCTTCTTGTCACAGAAGATGTTGTATTGCGGGTGCAGTGCTCCAACCTACTACCGCCGGTTGCACGAAGCGCATGTGCTGATCGGCGGCATGCTGATGGGAAAGGCTGCGTGATCCCAATGACCTTGGTTGTTGCTGTCCCATTGTCCCGCACTGTCCCATTGTGTTTTTACATTATGGGACTGAGCGCAGGCCTTATATTTATTGGCGTGTCCCATTGTCCCATCAGAAGCGCCGCTCGCCCGCATGAGCGGAGCGCATACCTGTACGCGCTATCGCGCGCATGCGTGTTTTTAGATTTTCTTCTTTTACGCGAGAAAAGGAAGAAATAGATAGGACAATGGGGCAAAGCCCCGAATTAAGCGGTCATCAGGCGTCCCATAGAGATTCTGAGCCATGGGACATATGGGGCAACGCCGAAAGAACAGAATGCCGAGGTTAGATATTCGCCGACATTCGCTAGACGTTCGCCCGGTGTAACCCACATATTCACCGGGTGGCATTAAAGTGGGGTTGCTGCCATGAGAATCGACCTGTAAAAAGTAGTCATCTTCGATAGGTGCGACCGCATGATGCGGCAGGCACTCCACACCAGACCCGGCCATTGCGCCGGGTTTTTGCGTTTTTGGGTGAATGATTGGGATGGGATTGCTATGGAAGTACGGGTAGTCGATGACGAAGGAAACTTGATTTGGGCTAGAAGCGCAGTCGGTGGCTTCACTTCAGCCTCGTACAGTAAAGACTCAACCCTGGGGCTGATTCAAGGGGCCCTCGAATCAGCGCTGTACCAGTGTCAGGGAGAGTCAGCTGTTTCTGATGATACTGATCGAGTGGCGGATGTTTGCGCTGCCACCACCTAGATCGATGGTGATGTTCCAGTAACCGGTGTGAGGTGCTGCAATCTGAGCAGGCAGCACCTTGTAGAAGCCACCGAAGTATTCATGGGCACCACCTCTTTTGAACTTCGCAAAATTGGTATCGGTTGTTAAGCGCACATTGCATTGGTGTGAGCATTCAACCACCACGATGTCGCCTTGTTCCAAATGTTCCCGTGTGTGCAAAAAATTCATGCGGCCTCCGAGCCGTTTTGAGTTGGCGAATTGAAACTAGCAGGTATTTCCCGAATGGCCACTACAGTGATGGCCAGCGCTATGGAGTGAAAAATGACGAGCGAGCAGCAAGCGTTGATTGAAATGCCGATCTGGATGGTGATTGTACTGTCGCTGGTCGGTGGGGTTTCGGGGGAGGCATGGCGGGCCGACAAGGCCGGCATGCGCGGGTGGCCGCTGATGCGGCGCCTCGCACTTCGCTCCGGTGCCTGCGTAGTCTGCGGGTTGTCGACCATGATGCTGTTGAACGCCGCCGGGGTTTCGATCCTGGCGGCGGGCAGCATTGGGTGCATCACCGCGATGGCCGGCGCCGATGTGGCGATCGGGTTGTACGAACGCTGGGCGGCAAAGCGGCTGGGCCTGACCCAGCAGCCCCCGGCAAATGGCGAGGCGGGTCAGTGACCCGGCCGGCAGGAGGGGGTGGGGGCCGGATTTTTTGGGTCCTCCTTCCTACCCGCCCCCTACACGGGTGCGCAGACTCGCGGTTTCCCTGTAGCTGAGAAATGTACAGGGATGTCCGTCTTTTCAAGGACTTAGCGATGGGCAAGACAGTCAGCAAGCTCGAACTCGGCGAGATCATCGGCCGGGACGAGCGCACATTGAGCCGGTGGCAGAAGGATGGAATGCCGGTGAACGAGTTCGGCCTGGGACGCGGCAACGAAAACCAGTACGACACCCAGGCGGTGATCGAGTGGCTGATGCGGCAGGCTGCACTGAACGGCAAAAAGGAGTCCACTCGGGACCGACTAGACAGGCTGCGCGGCGACCGCGAAGAGCTGGCGCTGGCCAAGGATCTCGGCGAGGTGGTGGTTGAGGCTGAGATGGTCGAGCGCTTCGAGGCGGTGATCACGGCGGCCAAGATCGAGCTGTTGAACACCTTTCCCGATGAGCTGGCGGCAACGCTGTCGGCGACCTACGGCGTGGCGGTAGATGACCAACTGATCCGGACGCCCATCGAATCAATACTGAGGAGGTTGTCCAAGTATGACGAGGACGACGATCTCGCTGACGATTCTGACGAGCCGGACGACGAGGAGTGCTCTGAGGAAGACGGCGAATAAGGCGATGGAGCGGGTTTGCCGCAAGTGGGCACCGCCACCACGCATGAGCATTATCGAGTGGGCGGCCAAGTACCGCTGGCTCTCGCCGGAGGAGTCGGCCAGCCCCGGCAAGTACCGTTTCGACAAGACCCCGCACCTGGTGTGGCCAGGTGGGCCGCTTGAGGCGCTGGACGATCCGAACGTGATCGAGATTGTTGGTCGCAAATCCGCCCAGGTGGCCTGGACCTCTGGTGTGCTGGGTAACGCGATCGGCAAGTGGATCGACTTGGATCCTTCGCCGATCCTGATCCTGTTCCCCAAGGCCGAAGCGGCCAAACAGTACGTCGCGGAAAAGTTGGAGCCCATGATCGAGGCGACCCGTCGTCTGAGCAAGAAGGTCGACCTGCGTAGCCGCAAGCTGCAGCAACGGCAGGACTTCAAGCGGTTTCCCGGTGGGTTCCTCAAGATGGTCGGGTCAAACAGCCCGTCCAGTGTGAAGTCGACCCCAGTGCCTCGGGTCGCGATCGAGGAGCCCGATGACTGCAACCTGAACCTGCGGGGGCAGGGCGACAGCATCAAGCTGGCGAAGGAGCGTCTCAAGACGTTCCGGCGGTCGAAAATCATCATCGGTGGCACGCCGACCATCAAGGGCCTGTCCGCGATCGACGCGGAGCTGGAGCTGTCGGACAAACGCATTGGCTTGGTCCCTTGCCACGGTTGCGGTCAGTCGCACGCGTTGAGCTTCGACCACCTGCACTGCGACGAGGACGAGAGCTACCACCACGAGATCTACGGTAAGCGCCGCCCGGAAACGGCGTACTACGCCTGTCCACACTGCGGCGAGGTGTGGGATGACCACCAGAAAAACGCCAACCTCAAGCGTGGACGCTGGGAGGCCACTGCCGAGTTTCGCGGCATCGCCGGGTACATCCTTAACGAGCTGTACGCCACGTTCCACGGCTCGCGTTTCGAAGTGCTGATGGAGAAGAAGCTGCAGGCCGAGCACGCCATGTCGCTGGGCAACATTGGTCCCATGATCGCCTTCACCAACAGCTCCAAGGGTGAGAGCTATGAGTACAAGAGCAACGCGCCCAAGACCGACGAGCTGGAGAAACGGGCCGAACCCTACGCCGAGCTGACTGCTCCGAAGGGGGTGCTGCTGGTCACGGTCGGTGTCGACGTTCAGGGCGATCGCCTGGCGCTGGTCATCGTAGGTTGGGGGCGGGGGGAGGAATCGTGGCGCCTCTACTGGGGCGAGCTGGACGGCAACCCCAAGGACGTCAACGACCCGGTGTGGTCGGAGCTGGACAGGATCATCTCCACGCCGATCTCGACTGAGGGCGGTGCACAGCTCGCCGTCTCGGCGGTCAGCATCGACAGCTCGGACGGTAACACCAGCGATGCGGTGTACACCTACGTTCGGGATCGCCAGCGCTTCAACATCATGGCGATCAAGGGCGCCTCGATCGACAGTCGGGATCGGGAGATCTTCACCAAGCCGGCCCAGTCGATCGACACCACCCAGGACAACACCAAGGCAGCCAAATACGGGCTTCGGGTGTTCATCGTCGGCACGCACAAGGCCAAGACGTTGATCGACGGCCGGATCCGGCTGAAGGGTAACGGACCTGGTCGCATGCACTGGTACAGCGAGATCCGCGCGGACTACTACGAGCAACTGACCAACGAGGTCCTGGCCCCGCACCCCCGTCAACCCAGCAAGATGGTCTGGCAGAAGAAGGCCGGCCGGCGCAACGAGGCGCTGGACTGTGAGGTGTATGCCCTGCACGCGGCCCGCAGCCTGAAGACCCACCTGTTGCGCGACAACGAGTGGGACCAACTGGAGCAGCAACAGCTCCAGCCAACCCTTTTCACTACCGAGCAGGCGGTGGCGCCAGTTCCCCGTCGCGTAGTCGCTCGCGGCAGGGGCACCCGGAGCCGCGTCGGCTAACCGAGGTTCACCATGACAGATGCACAAAAACGCCTTGCAGAGGTCCGGGCGGCGATCTCGGCCGTCCTGAAAAACGGCCAGCGGGTCCGTCGGCAGGACCGCGAGGTCCAGCTGGCGGAGTTGAACAGCCTGCGCTTGCTGGAAAAGCAGTACGCCCAGGAGGTCGCCAACGAGCAGGCGGCCCTGCAGCACCGTGGCCGTAGTCGCGTTTCGTACTTGGGGATTTGACCATGTGGCCATTCAGAAAGCGGGACGGCGCTGCTGAGCAGTTGATGCAGGAAGCGATCCGGGTGGCCAGGGCATCAGTCGACGGCCAGCAGATCGTCGCCCAGGGTGGTGGTGGCGGCGTCGAAACCCGCTGGCGCGGCGCCTCGCGGATGCTGAGGAGCATGGCCAGCTGGATCCCTGGGCTCGGTAGCCCGCGTCGTGACTTCAACCGGGGCGAGCGCCGGATGCTGGTGGCGCGGTCGCGTGATGCGATGCGCAACCACCTGGTGGCTCGGGCGGCTATCACCCGATTGCGCACCAACGTAGTGGGCACCGGCCTGGTTTGTCGGGCTCAGGTCGACCATGGCGCGCTGGGCCTGACGGAGGAACAGGCCGATGACCTCAACGGTCGGCTCGACCGCCTGTGGTCGTTGTACGCGGACGACCCGCGAGAGTGTGATGCCGAAGCCACGCTCAACCACTATCAACTGCAGGCGCTGGTCCTGGTGTCGTCACTCGTTGGCGGCGACGTGTTGGTGGCCACTCCGGACAAGGAGCGGCCGGGCTGCATCTTCAGCACCCGGCTGCAACTGATCGAGTCCGACCGGGTCGGCAATCCAAACAACGGCCTTGATCAGACGAACCTGGTGGACGGCGTCGAGTTCGACGACCTGGGCGCTCCGGTGGCGTACCACGTTTGCACTGGCTACCCCGGTGAGCATCTCGCCGGCAAGCCGCTGGTCTGGGAGCGGCTGAGCGCCTTCGGTGCCCACACCGGTCGCCGCCGGGTGCTGCATGTGCTGTCTGATAAGGAACGGCCCGGCCAGAAACGTGGGGCTCCCTACTTGGCCCCGGTGCTGGAGCCCCTGCAGAAGTTGGAGCGCTACAGCAGCGCCGAGCTGATGGCGGCGGTGATCTCGGCCATGTTCACCGTGTTCATCAAAAAGGGCTCGGAGTTCCAGAGCGGGAACCTCCCGATGACTGCGCTGAGCGATGAGCAACCCGGCGGCGATGACACCTCCGATGGCGAACTGAGCCTGGGCGAGGGCGCTGTGGTCGACCTGGGCGTCGGTGAGGAGCCGGTGGTGGCCAACCCAGGCCGGCCCAACGCTCAGTTCGACCCGTTCTTCACTGCCGTGGTGAAGGAGATCGGCGCCGCGCTGGAGCTGCCGATGGAGGAGCTGCTGTTGCACTACAGCAGCAGCTACAGCGCCGCCCGTGCAGCGATGCTGCAGGCATGGCGGTTCTACAGCCTACGCCGCTGGTGGCTGGCGTGTGACTTCTGCCAGCCCAGTCGCGAGCTGCTGATTGATGAGGCGGTGGCCAGGGGGATGATCGACCTACCTGGTTACTCCGATCCGGCCAAGCGCAAGGCCTACTGCCAGGCCATCTGGATTGGCCCGGCTCGTGGCGCGATTGACGAACTGAAGGAAGCCAACGCCGCCGGCAAGCGCATCGAGATCGGTGTCAGCAATGAAACGCTGGAAACGGCGGCGATGACTGGCGAACCCTGGCAGCAGGTGTTCCGTCAGCGCGTGCGTGAAGTCGAGCTGCGTCGGGCCAACAACCTGCAGCCGTTGCCCAAGGGCGGGCTTGAAAACCCGCCAGATCCTACCCCCCAAGAGGAATAAGCATGCCGCGAGCACTTGAGCTGGCTGCCTCGCAGCCCTGGCTGATGCTGCCCGACGCGCTGGACAACCTGTTGACCATCTCTGATCGCATGGGCGATCCGATGGCGCTGGCGACCAAGCGTGGCGAGCGGCTGGAAGACACCCGCAAGGTCACGATGCGCAATGGCGTAGCCGTGGTGCCGGTTGTTGGCCCGATCTTCCGCTACGCCAATCTGTTTACCGAGATCAGTGGTGCGACCAGCACCCAGGTCCTGGCAACCGACATCCAGCGAGCCCTGGATGATCCGAAGGTGCGCTCCATCGTACTTAACATCGACAGTCCGGGCGGTGTCGCATCGGGCATCAATGAGCTGGCGGAGATGATCTACGCCGGTCGATCCCGCAAACGCATCGTCGCCTACATCGGTGGCATTGGGGCCAGTGCCGCTTACTGGATCGCCTCGGCAGCCAATGAAATCGTCATCGACGAAGCCAGCCTGGCGGGGAGCATCGGGGTTGTTGTGGAGGCGGTGGTCGAGAACGACGGCGCGAGCGGTCGAAAGCGCTATTCGATCGTCAGCCGCAATGCCCCAAACAAGCGGCCTGACCTCTCCACGGAGGAGGGGCGCGCCAAGCTGGGCGAGACGATCGACGCCCTGGGCGATGTCTTCGTGGCCAAGGTCGCCCGCAACCTGGGGGCTGACCCCGAGAAAGTCCCCGAGATGGGGGACCACGGCGGTCTTCGTGTCGGTGCCGATGCCGTCAAGCACGGTCTGGCCCACCGCACGGGCTCGCTGGAATCCCTGATCACCGAACTGGCCAAGCCGGCCATCAACTCACCAAGGATACACACCATGACCACCGTCAATAGCACGGCAGAACTGCGTACCGCTCTGGCAGCCGGTACTGACCCCAACACCATCGAGATCGCCCAGGCCAGCCAGCCGGATGTCAGCGCGATCCGTACTGAAGCGGCAGTGGCTGAGCGCACCCGTATCAAGGGCATCAACGCGCTGGCCAGCAAGGGCTTCGAGAAGGAGATCGAGGCGGCGATCGACGACGGCAGCTCGGTCGAAGCCACGGCCCTGGTGCTGTTCAAGGCTGCCCAGGATCGCGGCATCTCGTTGAGCGCGATCAAGAACGACGCCCAAGGCGTCACCGGAACCACCCCGAACGCTGACGGCAAAGCGGGCGAACGCAAGGCCGCTGTCAGCTCCATTGTTGCTGGTGCTGCCGGCAAGAACCGCCGTTGAAGGAGATCCCATGAGCAACCCCGAACGCAAATCCTACATCCCGAGCCAGCTCGCGGCAGGTGACTTTCCTGTCGTGATGGAGGCGGTTGTCATCGCTACCGGCCAGCAGCTCAAGCGCGGTTCGGTACTCGGTCAGGTCACGGCCTCCAAGGAGTACGTGCTGTCCAAGACCGCTGCCCAGGACGGGTCGCAGACGCCGTCCGTCATCCTTGATCAGGACGTCGACACCACCGATGGGGCCCGAAGCGCTCCGGTGCGCCTGACCGGCCAGGTGCTGGGCAGCCAACTGGTCCTCGGCGAGGGGCTTTCCCTTGCCATCTTGAAGGTCGCTCTGCGGCCTTTCAGCCTCTTCATTCGTTGATCGGAGACACCATGACTGACATTTTCGACACCCTGACCATGCTGGAAGCCGTCGAGCAGATGACGCTGCCGCGCCGCTTCCTCATGAACACCTTTTTCAACGCGGCGAACCCCGAGACCTTTGGCACCGAGGCGGTGACCATCGACATCATCAAGGGCCAGCGCAAAATGGCGCCGTTCGTTCACCCGAGCCTTCCCGGTAGCGTTTCGCTGCGCAAGGGTATGGAGAGCGCGACCTACAAGCCTCCCTATATCCAGCCCAAGCGGCCGACCCGAGCAGAGCAGATTCTGAAGCGTGCGGCGGGTGATAACCCGTTCTCGGCACGTAGTCCTGCCGAGCGTGCAGGTGAGATGCTCGGTCGCGACCTGGTGGATCTCGACGAAGAGATCACCCGCAGCGAGGAGTGGATGTGTGCCCAGGCGCTCACCACCGGCCGCGTCCGTGTGGTCGGTGAGGGTGTGGATGACACTATCGACTTCCTCATGGAGGACAGCCACAAGGTGACCCTGGCCAGCGGTCGCTGGAACACCTCCGGCTCTGACCCCATTGCCAACCTGCGGCAGTGGCGGCGCCTGATTGCCAAGGACAGTGGCCGCTCGGCCAACGTCGCGGTGTTCAGTGGTGAGGCGCAGGACGCATTCCAAGGCAACGAGCTGGTGATGAAGCAACTCAACACCCGCCGTGTGGACATGGGGATGATCAAGCCGGAGGAGCTTCCTGATGGGGTCACTTACCTCGGCTACCTGAACGATCCGGGCCTCGACATCTACACCTACGACGAGTGGGTGGTGCCCGAGGACGGTCAGGCTCAGCCGATCATTCCGGCGGGGGGGCTGATCCTCGGTTCCACTTCCACGCGCAACGCCATGCTGTACGCCGCGATTCAGGACATCGAGGCCATCGAGAGCGGCCTGGTGGAAGCGGCCCGCTTTCCGAAGAGCTGGGTCACCCAAGAGCCGAGCGTGCGTTGGCTGAAGCTGCAAGCAGCTCCTCTGGCCGCCCTGCTCGAACCGAACGCTTTCCTCTATGCAAAGGTGGTGTGACATGGCCAAAGTCGAGTACATGGTGGTTGATGGCAGCATTCAGGACGGCAAGAAAGTCTATGTGAAGGGGGAGGTGTACGTGGCTCCCTCCACTGAGATCCGGGATCTGTTGCTGGATGAAGGCAAGATCGTGGCTCGCGGGAAGCTGGATCCATCTACTGCGCGGTCTTCCGGCCGTAGCCAGCAGACCGGCGGCTCCCAGGCTCCTGGCGGGGCTCAGGGTGGCCAGGCAGGTGGCGGCGCTGCCGGCGGTGACGACAACGACGATGACTCGGGCGGGGACGACTGATCATGGCCTTTCGTGACCAGGTGGCGTTCATGGACGAGGCGCTGCTGGACGTCCTGGGCGATGAAGCCGAGATCGAGGGGGTCGAAGGTCCGGTACGCGGGTTTCTCTCCGTGCCGTGGCAGCAACCGAAGGTCGGCACCATCAATACCGGTCTTCGGCAGCCTGTCTACTCGGTTCGCGTCGGTGATGCCAATGGCATCAAGGAAGGCCAGCACCTGGTTTGCGCGTTGGATCCCGAGGACGGTGGCGGTCGGTATGTCATCGCCAAGCGGGAGCCCGATGGTACTGGCTGGGTCAACTTCATCCTGCGGGAGGTGCGATGAGCGTTGGAAGCTACTACAGGCAGACATCCCGAGAGGGGCTGATCACGCTGCAGGCTAACGCCCGGCATGTTCAGGGGTTTGACCAGTTCACGGAACTGGCGCCCAAGGCCATCACCGCCGCACAACGTCGTGCGATCAACAAGACGTTGGGTTGGCTGCGAACCCACATTGCCCGGTCGGTAGGCCAGCAGGAGCGTATTGCCATTTCGGCGGTACGGCAGCGCCTGAAGGCTTACCGGGCGGGGAGTAACAGTCAGGGCAAGCTCTGGTTTGGCCTCAATCCCATTGAGGCTAGCCGGGCGGGGAGGCCCCGACAGTCGCGCACAGGCGTGTCTGTTGCAGGACGGCGCTATGCGGGGGCTTTCTACAAACAGGTGTATGGAGACAAGCCAGATATCTGGATACGGACGGCGAGCCGGCATTTCAGGGCGAGCGACTATCCGGAGAGTGTGATATCTGCGTCGGGAAGACCCCGCTCGGGCTGGATTGCCGAGAATGACAGCCGCTATCCGTTGGCCAAGGCCAAGATCTCGTTAGCAGAGGTCCGGCCGCACTTTGAGTCATGGACGAATCGAGCCCACCAGCGGCTGCTGGTGGTCATGGCACAGGAACTCAACTTTGAACTGCAGAAGCTTTTAGGGAGGGTTCGCAATGCTTGATGATCCGATCCCGCTCGGGCGGGTTTACGGCGCAATCGAAGCGGGCATCTACGATGCCATCCCCGGTTTGGCGTATGTGGGCACGATGCCCGGTCACCTTGAGACCATCGCGGTGCCGGCCGTCGTGCTGGAACTGTCTGGTTTCGAGCCGGCAGACCACGATCCTGGCACGGGTGAGGTGGCGATTGACGCGCGCTTTGAGGCGCGGGTCATCGTGGGGGTCGAGAACGACGATCACCTGCATGTTGCAGCGTTTGTGGCGGCTCAGTTGGCTGTCCTGTTGCGCATTCAGACCTGGGGTATCGAGGTCGAGCCCGCACAGTTCGTGCGTGCTGAACGCGACTGGAGCCGTCCGGAGCTGGATAACATGGCGGTGTGGGTCGTCGAATGGACGCAGGTCATCTACCTCGGCGAAGAGGAGTGGCCGTGGCCGATTGAGCCTGGAGGCAAACCGATGGTGCCAGGCCCTGACGGTACGCCGGTCGACCTTGGGGATCCTGTATGAGCTACGTCTCTGCGCAGCACGACCGGATGATTGCCGATCTGGTGCTGCCTTGCTTTGTTGTTGCAGTTGATCTGGAGGCTGGCAAAGTGCGGGTTTCCGATGGCGACGGCTGGTCCAGCGCCTGGGTGAAATGGCATTCGCAGGCGGCAGGCAAGGCGCGGCACTGGCGGGCGCCAAGCCTGAATGAGGAGGGCATCTTGTTCAGTCCGAGCGGGGATCCGGCCCAAGGGACCTTTGTGCCGGGCCTGTACGGCAAGGCGGGTCCGCAGGCGGACAATCGTGATCACGTCGAGGTCTGGCGCTTCGATGATGGCGGCAGCCTGGTCTACGACTGGCAGGCCAACAGCTACACCATCGAGTTGCCGGCCGGGACGGTCACGGTCAAGGTCGGTGGCTCGCAGCTTCAGGTCACGCCTGATCAGATCAGCGTACTGTCGAGCAAGATCGACCTGGTGGGCGCTGTCACGATCAAGGGCAAGCTCGACACCACCGGCAACATCACCAGCGCTGGCTCGATCATGGATACGACCGGCAACAGCCCTAACCACAAACACTGACACTTACCTATCAACCAGCCCGCCGCGTGCGGTTTTTTTCGTTTCTGGAGCATCCCATGAGCAAATCGAGCCCCGTTGTGCCGCCCGATTCGGCAGAGGGCCAGGCAGTGGCCCCTGACACTGTCAGCGCGGCAATCGCCGTCGGCCCCGCGCGTGTCTTTCGCGACAAGGTCTACACCTCGCGCACGCTCGTCATGTCGGACGGCAGCACCATCCCCGTCGCCCGTGGCCGTGTCAGCGCGGCCGGCGACGATCAATACGCCTTCCTGAAGGCCCACCCCGAGTTCGAACCCCTGCAGGAGTAATCGCGATGATCGGAATGGATCGCCGTACCGGCTTGCCCCTTTCCGATCGTGAACACCTTGTGCAGTCGATCGGGGACATCGTGACGACGCCGATCGGCAGCCGGCGGCAGCGCCCGGAGTACGGCTGCGACCTGCGCCGCTTTGTCGATCTGCCAGTCAACGATGGCTGGAAAAGCGCCGTACAGGCCGAGATCGCCCGTGCGCTGGCGCGGTGGGAGCCTCGTTTCAAGCTGGAGCGGGTGAGGGTTCTTGCTGTGTTGGGTGGCCAGATCTCGCTGCAGCTGGCCGGTCAGTACCTGGGCGATAGTCTGCTGATGGAGGTGGCCGCGTGAGTATTGTTGATTTGTCGACGCTTCCTGCACCGCAGGTGCTTGAGAGCCTGGATTTCGAGGAGGTGTATCAGGCCGACCTCGGCACCTTCCGGTTGTACATGGGGGAGAACTGGACCGCGCAACTGGAGAGCGACCCGGTCCTTAAGCTGCTGGAAGTCGGTGCCTATCGTAAGGTCGGCAATCGGGCCCGGGTCAACGATGCGGCAAGGTCGTTGCTGCTGGCCCATGCAAAGCGTGGTGACCTCGATCAGTTGGCCGCCAATGTCCGACTGCAGCGCCTGGTTGTCCAGGCCGAGGATCTGGCAGCGGTGCCTCCCGTCGAGCAGGTCCTGGAAGATGACGATGCACTGCGCGAACGGATCCAGCTCGTTTACGAGGGTCTGACCACGGCGGGGCCGCGTAGCAGCTACATCCTGCATGCCCGCAATGCTTCCGGCCAGGTGGCCGACGCTGAGGCGCAAAGCCCGTCGCCGGCGGTGGTGGTGGTCACGGTGCTGGCCCTGGCCGGCGAGGGGGTTGCTGGCCAGGATCTGCTGGATACGGTGCATACGGCACTGAGTGACGAGGATGTCCGACCGCTGGGTGACCGGGTGTTGGTTCAGGCTGCTGAGATCCTGCGGTACCGGATCGATGCTGTGGTGCACATGGCCGGTTCCGGATCTGAAAACGAGGCGATCCTGGCCGAGTGCCAGCGGCGCCTTGCTGCCTGGATCAACCCCCGGCGTCGGCTGGGCGTCGAAGTGTCGCGATCGGCGGTCGACGCGCAGTTGCACATCAGCGGTGTGCGTAAGGTCGAGCTGGCCAACTGGGTGGATATCACGCCGAGCCGGTCGCAGGCGGCGTACTGCACGGGCTTCAACGTTGTGATGGGGGAGAGCTGATGGACAGTCTTCTCCCGAACAACAGCACCGAGCTGGAGCGTGCCATCGAGGCCGCTGCTGACGAGGTCGTCGAGGTTCCCCTGCGCACCCTGTACAACCCTGATACCTGCCCGGCGCACCTGCTGTACCAGCTTGCTTGGGCTTGGTCGGTGGATCGCTGGGATAACGCCTGGCCCGAGGCGACCAAGCGAGCGGTGTGCCGATCGGCGTTCTTTGTGCACTCGCGCAAAGGCACGATCGGCGCGATCCGGCGCGTTGTCGAGCCGCTGGGCTTTCTGCTGAAGGTCACCGAGTGGTGGCAGACCCAGCCCATGGGCGAGCCCGCGACCTTCGCTCTGGAGGTCGGTGTACTAGACACCGGCATCACCGAAGACATGTACACCGAGCTGACGGCGTTGATCGATGACGCCAAACCAGTCAGCCGGCACATGTCATCGCTGAACATCAGCCTGCAGAGCCCCGTCACCTGCGTTGTCGGTGTCATGGCCTACGACGGCGACGAGCTTGATGTTTACCCCTGGGAAAACCCCGATATCGACGTGCAGGTGCTGGGCACCTACGGCGTCCACACAATCACGAATGACGAACAGGACGTGTACCTGAATGGTTAACCAAAACTCCATCTTTGGCGGCATGCTGACGAATGCCGGTGCCGCCAAGAAAACCAACTGCGATGCCTTGGGCATCCCCTGGCAGCCGAGCCATATGCTGATCGGTGATGCCAATGGCACTGACCCGGTGCCGTCACCCACGCAGGCCAAGCTGATCAACCAGGTCTATCGGGCCCCGCTCAATCAGCTGTACGTGTCTCCGACCGACGCGAATGTGTTGGTTGCGGAACTGGTGCTGCCTCCGGACGTCGGGGGCTGGTGGATCCGCGAATTGGCCCTGGAGGATATCGACGGCGTGTTCTCGGCCGTGGCGAACTGCGCGCCGAGTTACAAGCCGCTGCTGGTCCAGGGCTCGGGCCGCAACCAGGTCGTGCGGATGCACATCGTCACCAGCAACACGGCGAACATTCAGCTCAAGATTGACCCGGCGGTGGTGCTGGCAACGCGCGAGTATGTCGACACCTCGATTGTCGCGGCGCTGAACAAGCAGGACTTCAAGCACTCGGTGCAGGTGGCGACCACCGCGCAGATCGCGCTGAGTGGCCTGCAGACGGTCGACGGTGTAGCGCTGGCGGCCGGTGCTCGGGTGCTGGTCAAGGATCAGGCTGCTGGCAAGGAAAACGGTATCTACCTGGTGGCGGCAGGGGCATGGCCCCGTGCGGCCGATGCCGATACGAGCATCGAGGTCACGCCCGGGTTATTTGTGCATGTCGAGCAGGGTGTTGCCAGTGGCGACAGCGTCTGGCAACTGATCACCGATGCGCCGATCACACTGGGTACCACGCCATTGGCGTTCGAGATGATCGCCGGACGGACAGGGGTTACTGCTGGCACCTACACGAAACTGACCGTGGATAAAAACGGCCGGGTCATCGCGGGTACGAGCCCGACGACGCTGGCCGGCTACGGTATCACCGATGCATACAGCAAGACCGAGGTCGATTCCAAGGTCGCGCAGGCTTCCTCGCTGCCGCTTGGCTCGATGGTGGCGTTTCCCAAGGGAACGGTACCGCCCGGTTTTCTGGAGCTAGATGGCAGCGTGCAGAGTACTGCGACCTATCCGGATCTGGCCGCTTACCTCGGTACATCGTTCAACAAGGGCGATGAGGGAGCTGGTAACTTCCGGCTGCCTGATTCTCGCGGTGAGTTCCTGCGTGGTTGGGATCATGGCCGTGGGGTTGATGCTGGGCGCGGTATTGGCACCTGGCAGGCGGATCAGTTCAAAGCGCACTCCCACGGTCTGAAAACGAAAGAGGCGGCTGCAGGTGGTGGCTTCACCACTATGTATTCGTCGGGGACTCAACTGGATGATGGTTCCGCATATATCCAGCTCCAAGGTGGTACTGAAACCCGGCCGCGTAACTTGGCTGTGATGTGGTGCATCAAGGCCTGGAACGCGCCGATCAACCAAGGGAATATCGACATTGCTGCACTTGCGGCGCAAATCACCCAGGGGATCCAGATGATCCCGGTTGATTTTGCATCCGGCTTCATCATGTCGATGAATGCTACCTCACCCCTAAGTGTTGTCGACTTTGGTCCTGGGCGCGCACGAGGGTCTGGCAGTGCTGCCTGGTCTGAATCAGTAATCAGTTGCGTGTTGCAGTCGGCTGGTGCCTGGTCGGCGGGTTCTGGAGGTAACAAGCTTGACGTAGGTGGCCGAGCTGCTGGCGCCTGGTATCACGCTTACGTGATCCGAAAGGTGGTAGGAGGAGAGAGGGACATGCTGCTGTCCAGCTCGATGACACCTTCTGTACCGAATGGCTATGAACTGGTGCTCCGACTTCGCGGGCGGTCGATCAAGACCGACGCCACAGGCAATATTGTCCCGTTCCTCAACTACGGTCGTAGCACTGACTTCAAGACGTTGCAGCGTGATATGCGGATTACCGGTGGTGTCACTCGCAGCACAACAGTAACGGTGAGCGTCCCTCCAGGTGTTTCCGTTGTGTCTCGGCATTACGCTGCTGTAACGGCTGAAAACTGCGTGATCCTCGTCCGGTCTCCTGATGCAGATGAAGCTGTATTGGGGGGTATTGCGAACAACGTGACCAATTCCTACGCCGGAGGCATTGGTACCGGTAACTCTGCGTTAGCTGGTGAGAACTTGGCTGCTTACTGTGAGTCACGCACGAACACCGCTGGACAGGTTGTTGCGCAGGTCTACGTCGGTGGAGGCTACACGCTGGTGGAGGCCTGGCTGTACACCCAAGGCTGGACTGAGGAGTAAACCATGCCATACGTACAACGTGATGCGGAGGGGCTTGTGGTCGGTGAGTTCGAGAATCGCCAGGCCGGTTTCGCTGAGGAGTGGCTGTCAGTTGAGGAGCTGGAGCTGTTGCAGGTCGATACCTCGGCGACAACAGAGCGAGCCTGGCGGGACTCTGAACTTGCGAAGCAAGTCTGGCTGCGTGACCGTCACCGCGATCAGATTGAGCTTGGCGTGGCAACGACATTGACAGCCGATCAGTTCGCTGAGCTGTTGGCTTACATCCAGGATTTGCGCGATTGGCCGCAGTCGCCAGACTTCCCCGATCAGGCGAAGCGGCCGGTCGCCCCAGTCTGGGATGTTGATCAGGCCGAATAACCGCCCTGCATTGTTGGGGCACTTTTTTACCCGCTTCTAAACCCCTCATGGCCCCGCACTGCGGGGCTTTGTCGTTTCTGGAGAACAGCTTATGAGTTTCTTCCACGGCGTTACCGTCACGAACGTCGACACCGGCAGCCGCACCATTTCTTTGCCGTCGTCCTCGATCATCGGTCTTGTCGACACCTTCACCCCGGCGCCGGAGTACACCGCGCAGCCGAATGATCTGGTGCTGATCACCCGCGAGAGTGAGGCGATCGCGGCCTGGGGGCCTGACGCGGCGATCACGAAAGCCTGCCAGGCGATCTACCAGCGTGCGAAGGCGGTCATCGTCGCCTGTGGCGTGGCGAAGGTCGCCGACGCGGCCCAGCAGACCTCGGCGATCATCGGCGGCGTTCTGGCCGACGGCAAGCGAACCGGCCTGCAGGCGCTGCTCGACGGCAAGAGTCGTTTCAACGCCCAGCCGCGGTTGCTGATCACCCCGAAGCACAGCTCGGCCCTGCCGGTCGGTACCGCTTTGATTGGCCTGGCAGACAAGCTGCGTGGCCTGGCGATCCTCGACGGGCCAAACACCACCGACGAAGCAGTACAGGCCTACGCCAAGAACTTCGGTGCCAAGCGTGCCTACCTGGTAGACCCCGGTGTTCAGTACTGGGACACCACCGCCAGTGCCACGGTTGATGCCCCAGCCTCGGCCTGGGTCGCTGGGCTGTTCGCCTGGACTGACAGCGAGTACGGCTTCTGGGCATCGCCGTCGAACAAGGAGTTCACCGGCATCACTGGCACGACCCGCCCGATCGAGTTCCTCGACGGCGACGAAACCTGCCGTGCCAACCTGCTGAACAACGCGAACATCGCCACGATCATTCGTGATGACGGCTACCGCCTGTGGGGCAACCGAACCCTGTCGAGCGATCCGAAATGGGCGTTTGTCACCCGCGTGCGGACCATGGACATTGTCATGGACGCGATCCTGTACGGGCACAAGTGGGCGGTCGACCGCTCGATCACCGCGACCTACGTCAAGGACGTAACCGAAGGCCTGCAGGCGTTCATGCGCGACCTGAAGAACCAGGGCGCGATCATCAATTTCGAGGTCTATGCCGATCCGGATCGCAACACGGCCTCCCAGCTCGAACAGGGCAAGGTGTACTGGGTCATTCGCTTTACCGATGTCCCGCCTGCCGAAAACCCCAACTTCCTCGTCGAAGTCACGAACCAGTGGCTGACCGAAGTCCTCGATACCGCCGCCTAAGGAGCGACCCACATCATGGCAATGATTCCCGAAACCCTGTCGAACCTGAACCTGTTTGTGGACGGTGTGAGCTTCCAGGGCGATGTCCCCAGTCTGACCCTCCCGAAACTGACCCTGAAAATGGACGAACACCGGGGCGGTGGCATGGACGTGCCGATCGAGCTGGAAATGGGCATGGAAAAGCAGGAGGCCGGCTTTACCACGACCGGCGTTCGGCGCGAGTCGCTGAAGTTCTTCGGCCTGGCCGATGGCTCGGCCTTCAACGGCACGTTCCGGGGTGCCTACAAGGGGCTCAAGGGCAAGATCACCCCGGTGATTGTCACCCTTCGCGGCACCCTGAAAGAGGTCGACATGGGCGACTGGAAGCCCGGCGACAAGGCCGAGATCAAGCACTCGGTGGCGCTCATCTACTACCGGCTCGAAGTAGACGGTCGCGAGATCTACGAGATCGATGCGCTCGGCATGAAGCGCACCATCAACGGTGTCGACCAACTCGCGGCAACGCGTCAGGCACTGGGCCTGTAACCACTGTCCCTCTATCCGTAAGGAAACAATTCAATGAGCAAGAAAGTTCCTACCTACCTCGAGATCGATGCCGATCGCGTTGTTGTGAAACTGAGCAAACCCGCCGAGGCCAATGGCATCCGGGTCGATACCCTGGTGATGCGAGCCCCGACCGTACGTGACGTGCGTGCCGCCCAAGCCACCGCCAATGGCGATGATGAGGTGCGCGAGCTGAACCTGTTTTCCTCGCTGGCTGAGATCCATGTGAAGGATCTCGAAGCGCTCCCGCTGAAGGACTACAACCGTCTGCAGGCCGGCTATTTTCGTCTGGTGCAAGACGACGAGCTTTGATCCTGGCACGCAAAAGCGGCTGGCCAAACGGCTGGCCGCCGAGCTGGGCTTCTCGGCAGCCGAGATTTCGGTGATGCCGTGGAGCGACATGATTTGGTGGCTCACGGATTGAGCCTGCAGGAGGTGACGCATGGCGCGTTTGGCGATTGCGTTGGAAATTGGCGGTGCCGTGGCGTCGTCGCTCGGCGCCGCCTTTGGTACTGCCCAGGGCCACATCAAGAAACTGGAAGACGCGGGCAGCAAGGCGAAGGTGTTGAAGAACACCATCGGCGAAACGATCAAGCTGCGGGACGAGTGGAAGCGTGCCCATGACAGCGGGGCCGCATCCGCCGCAGGGCTGTTGCGCAAGCTGGAGGGCAATCTTGATGCCCTAAAGCGGCAGGGCGTCGAAGTCGGGCGCCTGTCACGTGAGTACCAGCGTCTCGGCCGCGAGGTGAAAGCGGCGGAAATGCAGGAGAAGGGCCGGCAGCAGATCGACTCGGGCAGGTCCATGCTCAAGTCGACGGTGGGGGCCGCCGTCGTGGGTGTCGGTATGGCCGCGATCCCGACGAAGGTCAGCGCGGACTACCAGGCGATCGTCCGCGACATCGCGATCAAGGCGGATGTCGCGAACAAGCCCGAGGAAGCGCAACTGACACGGACAGTCCTCGACACGTCGAAAGACACGGGCATGTCTCGTAATGACGTGGCCGACCTGGTCAACCAACTCGTTGGCGCCGGCATGGAGCTGGACAAGGCCTTGTCCTACGCACCGATCGCGGCGAAGTTCGCGGTCGGCCAGGGGGCCAGCGGCGTCGACACGGCGTCGATGATCATGGCGCTGCAGCAGAACGCCAAGATCAACGACCCGAAGGTGATGCAGCAGGCGCTGGAGGCGATCGCGTATCAAGGCCAGGCGGGTAGCTTCGAAGCGTCGGACATGGCCCGCTGGTTCCCCCAGTTGCTGGCGAGCATGGAGAAGAACGGCAGCACCGGCCTGGACGCGGTGACGTCGCTTGGCTCGATGCTGCAGGTACAGATGAAAACCGCCGGTAGTTCTGACGAGGCGGCGAACAACTTCAAGAACTGGGTCGAGAAGATCGGCGCGGGTGATGTGGTCAAGGCCTACAAGGATGCGGGCATCGACTATCAGGCCTCCCTGAACACGGGCATCCAGAAAGGGATGTCGACGATTGAGTCGTCGATGGCCCTGGCCATGAAGTACGTCGAGGCCACGGATCCGGCCAAGGCCAAAAAGATCAAGGACGCGAAGGCGGCGATCAGCAAGGAAGCGGATCCGGAGAAGGCGAAAGCGGCTTTGGATGCCCTGGAGAAGACCTTGCGTACCGGTGACTTGTTTGCCGACATGCAGGTCAAGGCCGCGCTGACTGCGTATTCGCAGAACAAGGACCTCTACACCCAGCTCAAGAGTGATTCGGCCAATGCCACCGGGATTCTGGATAAGAACCTGGCGGAGCGCCGGGAGACGTCCTCGCAGATGTGGGCCGAGACGATGCAGTCGATCAACGACAGCATGCGTAGTGTCGGTGATGCCATCCGGCCGGCTACTGACAAGGTCGCGGAGGGCATCACGTTCGTGGCCAAGAAGCTGACAGAGCTGTCGGACAGTTCGCCCAAGGTTGTCATGGGCATCGCCGGCATCACGGCGGCGGTCGGTGGGCTGATCACCCTGTACAGCACGGCGAAGATTGGTCGCGGCATGCTGAATGTGGTTCGCGGCCGACGCGGTCGTGGTGCTGCAGCTGGTGACGGCGAGGTGCCACAGACCGGTAACAAGGTGGTCGACGCAGGCCTGGGCGCGTTGGGCAAGGTGCTCGGGAACGGTGCTGCGAACGACGTCGGTGCCGCTCTCGGCGAGCCGCAGCGGGTTTTCGTTGTGAACGCCCGGGAGATCGGCGGCATCGGGTCCACTGGTGGTGTAGGCGAGCCTGGAGGGCGCCGCCGTCGCGGTCGTCGGCGCCGGGGCGGGCGTGGTGTGGGTGCTGCGGTTGCTGGGGCGGCAACGATCGTCCCGGTCGCTGCAGAGGCTGGCCGGATGGGGCGGGTCGTCGGGGCGCTGAAAGGGGCTTCGAAGGTCGCGGCGAAGCTGCCCGGCGGCAAGATCGTTGACGCCGGTATGTCTGTCCTCGATACCGCGCTCAACGCCAAAACCCAGGACGAAAAAGCCGAGGGCTACGGTGGTGCAGCAGGCGGGTTGGCCGGCGCCCTGGCCGGTGGTGCTGCAGGTGCGGCGATTGGCTCTGTGGTGCCGATCATTGGTACCGCGATCGGCGGCGCGATCGGTGCGGCGCTGGGCGGCATGGGCGGCGAGGGCCTGGGTAGCTGGCTCGGCAAGAAGTGGTTCGGTGAAGACGAGCAGGTCGCTGATGCGGAGAAGGCCAAGGCGGCAGCACCTGGTGATATCGCTCGCTCGATCGCGGCGACCGCACCGGCACCGACGGCGCCGGTCGTGGCCCAGGCGTTGGAGCAGGCTAAGCCGAGCCAATCGCCCCGGGTCGACCAGCAGTTTTCGTACGCGCCGAACCTGCAGGTCACTGTACAGGGCGATGCCAAGGATCCGGATCAGCTGTTCCGCTCTCTTGAATCGCGGCTCCGGAGTAGTTGGGAGCAGTGGTCGCGGGAGTCGATGTCTCGGCAGTCGGCCGGCCAGTTGTTCGATGAACCCCATGTTTAAGGAGGGTGTATGGCATACATGGAGTCAATGCAGTCAACGCTCTCGTCGTTGTTTGCAGCGGGGGAGGCTGGCCGTACCAGCCTCGACGGCATGGTTGTCCCGTTGACTAGCGCCGTCAGCGACATGTCTGGGGCTGTGGACGAGCTGGAGGGGTTGCCGGTGGTTGGCCCTGCAGTCGGGGAGAAGCTGCAGCGGACGATGCGGGCTATCAGTGCGGCGCAGTCCACAGTGGGGCAGATTGCATCGACATACAGCCGGGTGGCCACTGGGGCAACTGCCGTGCAGGAGCGCCTGGGTTCGTTGAGCGAGCAGGCGGGCAAGGCCAGCGCGGCGATCAATCGCATCGCCGGCCAGGTCAGTCCATCGCTTACCGGCATCCTGCCGACCAGTGCGATCACGGCGGGCAGCTCGCCGGCAGCGGCAGCTATCAAGCCGTTCCCGCATCTGCTGATCCTGCAGCCGCTGGATCACAAGCTGCAGCCGTACTACTTCAACCTCGATACGGCGACCTTTGACGAGCTGCGGCGACAGACCTCGGCGCGCTGGGCCGCACAGGAGCGTCTGACCCGCGATATCGCGCAGCAGGCGGTGGGCCACGGCGAAGACAAACTGAGCCTCAAGGGGGCCATCTACCCGGGATTCAAGGGCGGGCTCAAGCAACTGGACAAGATCCGCTCGATCGCTCGATCGCTGAAACCAGTGAGCCTGGTGACCGGCTACGGCGAAGTGCTCGGCACCTGGTGCCTGGTCAGCATCGACGAAGAGCAGAGCGCATTCCTGGCCGGCGGGATCCCGCGCAAACAAGGCTTCTCACTTGAGTTTGTGAAATATGGCGAAGACATGCAGAACGTCTAGCGGGGATCTGCTCGATACCCTGTGCTACCGCTACTACGGGCACCTCAACGGCACCATGGAGGCGGTGCTGGAGGCCAATCAGGGCCTGGCCGACGAGCCGCAGCCGTACCGTGCCGGCGTCCTTATCACACTGCCGGACCTGCCGGCACCATCCACCGAGACTGTCCTGCTTTGGGATTGATCTCGTTCATTCACTGAGCCCCGTCATGTGCGGGACTTTTCTTTTCTGGAGTGCACATGCAACCGACATTTCGTGTTGTCGCTGACGGCAAGGACATCACGGCGTTGATCAATGACCGGCTTCTGTTGCTTCGGACTACCGACAAGCCCGGCATGGACTCTGACGAGTTCGAGCTGCGGATTGACGATCGAGACGCGGCAGTGGCGTTGCCGCGCCGTGGGGCGGGCGTTGAGATCTACATGGGGTATGCCGGGCAGGCGCTGGCCCGCCTGGGCAAATACGCGGTCGACGAGATCGAGGTATCAGGTCCGCCGAGTACAGTGGTCATCCGAGGCAAGGCCAGCGACATGCGGGGCTCTGGCAAGACCACCCGTAGCGGTTCCTGGGAGAACGTGCCCCTCTCGAAGATCGTCAGCGACGTGGCCGCGCGCAACGGCTGGACGCCGGTATGCCCGGTGCAGACAAAGGTCGAGCGGATCGACCAGCGCAACGAATCGGACTTCAACTTCATTACCCGCCTGGCCAAGCTGTACGACTGCACGGCGAAGGTCGCCGACGGCAAGCTGCTGGTGATGCCCCGGGAAGCCGGCAAAAGCGCAAGCGGCAAGTCATTCGCGGCGATCACGATCGCCCCGGCCGACGTCAGCCGGTGGCAGTTCCACCTCGGCGATCGCAGCTCGCAGAAGGCGGTGAAGACCAAGCACAAAAAGGACGGGAAGCTGGTAACGGTCGAGCTGGGGAACGACGACGCTCCCTCCGGCCTGCCGGGTGTCCACACTGATCGGCACATCTATCCGAACAAGACCGCTGCCGAGCAGGCCGCCAAGGCCAAGCTGGCCGCATTCAACCGCAGCACCGCCGGGGTGCGCCTGCAGATGGCCGGGCGTACCGACCTCTTTGCCGAACGCATGATCAACGCCCAGGGCTTCAAGGTCGGCCTCGATGGCGAGTACCTGGTGGACAAGGTCGAGCAGACCTTCGACGCCTCGGGCTGGACGACCGTCGTCGAGTGCAACGGTGGCAAGAAGGGCAAGGCGAAAGCCAAGGGCAAGAAAAAGAAGGAAACCAAGCCACTGAAGGTGGTCGACGTGAAACCGACCTGACGGGTCGGCCAATACAGGAGCACAGCAATGACAGTCACCGTGCAACAGCTTCAGCAGATCCTCCCGAACGCCGGCAAGAAAGCCGGCGTTTTTGTGTCTGCCCTCAACGCGGCCATGGACCGCCGGCAGATCGACACTCCCAAGCGTGCTGCAGCGTTCCTGGCCCAGGTCGGTCACGAGTCCGCGCAACTGCTCTACGTGCGCGAGCTGGGCAGCGACCAGTACCTGAGCAAGTACGACACCGGTACCCTCGCTGCTCGCCTGGGCAACACCCCGGCCGCCGACGGTGATGGCCAGCGCTATCGCGGTCGCGGGCTGATCCAGATCACTGGCCGTTCCAACTATCGCCAGTGCAGTGTTGCGCTGTTCGGCGACGAACGTCTGCTGCAGCAGCCTGAGCTGCTTGAGCAGCCACAGTGGGCCGCTGAGTCGGCCGCGTGGTTCTGGCAGCAGCAGAGGCTCAACGAGCTGGCCGATGCCGACCAGTTCAACAGCATTACCCGCCGGATCAATGGCGGTCTGAACGGTCTGGAGGATCGCCTGCAGATCTGGGCGCGGGCGAGGGCAGTGTTATGCGCCTCCTCGAACTGATCCCAGCACCTTACCGCCTGGCGGCATTCGTCGTGCTGCTGGCCCTGGTGGCCGGTGGTTCGGCGGTTGCGTCCTGGCAGGTTCAGAACTGGCGCTACGGCCAGCAGTTGGAGCATCAGGCCCGACTGCAGGCGGACGCGCTCAACGAGCAGTCCCTCGCCTCGGCCGCGCTGCAGCTTGCCGAGCAGGACAAGCGCCTGGCCCTGGAGCAGCGGCTTCAGACCAGTGATCAGATCCATTCGAAGGAATTGAACGATGTGCAACAGAATCAGGCTCGCCTGCGCGATCGCCTTGCTACTGCCGATCTGCGGCTGTCAGTCCTCCTCGATCGGAGCGACCCTGCCGCCGGATGTGCGGTGCCAACCACCACCGCCGCCGGCAGCGTGGTTCATGCAGCCCCGCGCGCCAGACTTGACCCGGCGCATGCTCAACGAATTGTCGGAATCACCGACGACGGCGATCAAGGACTGATCGCGCTGCAGGCCTGTCAGGCCTACGTGAAGGAAGTTTCAACTCCGCAATAAAAGGAGCGGCCGGTCTGGGTGTTGCTGCACCCGTTCCGGCCGCCGTCCCCCGCAGCTGATCCCTGCAAGGTCCAGCCAAGGCTCCTGCTTCGTGCACAAAGCGCGAGGAGCCTAGCACCTGTTTATCTATACAGTAAAGGTCTTGCTCTCAATGTCCTCTCCGATTGTTCCCTGGATGGGCGGCAAACGCCGCCTGGCCGACCGCCTCATCCCTCTCTTTCCTCCCCATGAATGCTACGTCGAAGTATTTGCCGGCGGTGCCGCGCTCTACTTCATGCGTCCCCAGGCTGCGCCCGTGGAGGTTCTGAACGACCTCAACGGCGACCTGGTGACGTTGTATCGCGTTGTGCAGAACCATCTCGAGGAGTTCGTGCGCCAATTCAAGTGGGCGCTGTCCTCACGGCAGATCTTCGAGTGGCAGAAGATGACCCGCCCCGAAACGCTGACTGACATCCAGCGCGCGGCCCGGTTTTTCTACCTGCAGCAGCACGCGTTCGGCGGCAAGGTCTCTGGCCAGACGTTCGGCACCGCGACCACCGGGCCGGCCATCAACCTGCTGCGGATCGAGGAGAACCTCTCGGCCGCGTGGCAGCGTCTCGCCGGCACGTACGTCGAGAACCTGCCCTGGCTTGAGTGCGCCGAGCGCTATGATCGGGCACACACCTTCCACTACATGGACCCACCTTACTGGCAGACGGCCGGCTATGGTGTCGACTTCCCGTTCGAGGAGTACGAACGGATGGCGGACTTCATGCGGCGATGTAAGGGTAAGGTGATGGTCAGCATCAACGACCACCCGGACATTCGGCGTGTGTTTGCGGGCTTCCATTTCGAGACGGTGGATATCCGCTACACCACGGCCAATCAGCGGCAGGGAAAGGCCGAGGTGACGGGTGAGCTGGTGATCATGAACTGGGAGCCGGCCGCGCTATGCGGGTTGTTTTAACTATCAATGTGCGAGTCCTGTAAAACCTGTGCCCGTAAGTTGTAGCAGGTCTGAGAGTTGAAGATGGAGTGATGATTAATGGCGAATCATATGCGAAATTTTCGATACGAAATAATCAGCGAAAAGCTTAGAGAATTCTTGCGCACGTTCGAGTGGAATTATGCCTTCTTTCGGAATTTCCATGGTTTTACACACGTATTCGAAAGCATTGCTTGCCTCTCGTTCTAAATGTCTAGACTGGCTGCGGTTATAAATTATGTCGAATCCTGCTTTGAGAGCGGCAGCATAGGTTTCAGTTGTAAATGCTTGATTGGTTCTGATCAGCTCTAACTCATTTTCGGAAAGGTTGAGGTCCACGTTAAGGTCGAGCTCAGAGTTACTGGCGGGATTGAAGGAGTAAGTGGCATTCACCATGGGGCCATCATATTGTTCACTTAGGATGATCGCGATTCGCGACATGGAAAAATACTCAACATAACCTAAAAGTTTTCGCTTAGAAGGGATGCTGAGAACGCTTACACAATTAAAGGCGTGAGTTGATGGTCGGTTCATGACCAAATTTCGCAGATAAAAGAAAGCGTAGGGCGGTGTTGCAGTATCGTTTTTTAAGTACTGCATCGCTGTATCGCAGGACTGAACACTAACACCGGAAGCTACTGCTAATGCGACAGCAGTTTTGACCATTGAGCGCCCCGCAAGTTCTCCGCCAAATTGAGCTGAAAAGGTTATGGGGGTCTCAAGGGGAGTCTCAGTTACTGTCATGCCTCTCAAAAATGAAGCAGCATCTACCTTAGGGTTCTTTTTCGCAACCTGACGAACCATTTTATGAGCTGTTAACTCATCCCTTGCTGTGATATGGATTCTCAAACCTTTTTCGCTCGGCTCGGTCTGGTAGATTGCATTTGGTATTGTCATACTGCCATCAGGAAGCAAGAGGTAGTGTTTCCCGTCGATAGTCTGAATCTTGATATCCGGCGGGTCTCCTCTTTCTCGTTCAACACCGTGCATCA
The DNA here is from genome assembly GCF_014268755.2 of Pseudomonas vanderleydeniana. Lineage (NCBI taxonomy): Bacteria > Pseudomonadati > Pseudomonadota > Gammaproteobacteria > Pseudomonadales > Pseudomonadaceae > Pseudomonas > Pseudomonas vanderleydeniana. The sequence goes on from NZ_CP077093.1 coordinate 2,535,531, forward strand.
TGGCTACGTGGGAAAACTGCTGCCAGATCTCAGCATCCCAACTGTCACCCGAACGGCTATTGCAATCGATGCAAATGAATGAGCGGATTTTGCGTCGACCACCGATTGATCGCGGAATAATGTGCTCGCGAGAGTTGTTGGAAATTTCAATTGGCTTTTCACAGAGGGCACAGAAGTTCTTGTTGTTCATAGACTTTGCTCGTGTTGGTGAAGTTACTCTTCATGATTTGAATTTGGCGCGACACCATCACTAGTGTTGTCATCAAGAATATAATCTATTGTCTCCCTGATTTCGTTTGTTGCGTTTATTATTCTGATTTTTTTGTATGCAATTAAGCCTAGGCGCCTTATTGGTGTGGCTAGTAGGGCGTTAAGGAAACTGTGCGTTGATGAGTCTACATCTACAAAATCTAATAGGAGTGATTTTCCTTCAGAGAGTGCGTGGATTATGTATTTGTCTCTGTATCTAATGGCTTCCGACTTGAGGTCTGCATTTTTCCCAAAATAATTATACATGCCGACATATAATTGCTGTGTGGTTGCCGCATTGGTTCTCGCGGCGATTTCAGCTTTGGCATGATCGCGGAACTCACTCATCATTGCATCTAATGCGAATTCCGTACCGCGATCAAGTCGTACTGTTACCAGTACAAATGTACCCGGCCAGGTTGTCTCTAAGGTTTTTGCAGTTGTATCTGTTGGTGATATATGGACGGCTCCGCGGCCAGATATGATGTGCATGTCGCCGCGTAGTTTTTTTAGAATGTTTGATGATATAAATAGCCCCATGCCCGCGTTGTTGCGTGTCTCGTATGGATCTTTGGTGGTGAAAGTTCCAGATATTTCAGGTTGGATGGCTAGTCGAATAGCCTCTTCGTCAGTTGAAATTCCTGGGTAAGCCTTGCTGATATGGTTTTTTATGCCGATTCCTATGTCGCCAACAATGAAGTGTAGTTCGTTTGCTCTTTCATACCATGTGAATTGCAATAGTGATGGTGTGGGGTATCTTTTGCCCTTCCAGTGAAAGTCTGATGCGCCATGTTCATGTACGTTATATAAAAGTTCAGATATTACATATCTTAAGGTTTTCTGATATTCGACCCCGAAGTTTAGGGTGAAGTCGTCCATAGATTTCAGTGCTGACTTAAAGTCGTCTGAGTTTCTGATGGCAAAAAGAGGTTTGTGCTCGTTTGAATTGAAATTTACTTTTGGGTCCGTGCAAACTGCAAACAACCCTTGCGCGCCTAGCATTCTCCAAACTCTACTGCCGTTAGGATCTGCTTCATTTTCTAATAGAATTGATACAGTGCACCCTTGCTGTTTTAGTCTCCAGCAATACAGGATTAATAAAGATGCGGCCTGATAGTTTGCACTGCTGCATGAGCGAAAGTCAATTTCAACTGGAACGTTTCGTAGCTTCCAGTTGAATACTGACAATACTTGGTCAAAGTGTTTTATTTCGCTTCTATTGAAGGTGAATTCGCTTGGTAGTACAAGAGTAACTTTAGAGTCCTTCTTTATTTTTCTCTTGATTCCATATAGCTGGTCGCGCATTGATTTCATGGTCGCTCTCTCCTTGATCTAAGCTCCGACTGTACCTAAAGCTAAACTGTAAGCGCAATGGCCTCTTGCCATCTTGGCGGGGTTATAGAGTAACAAGTATGCTCTAGAGCAGATCCAATCTTCGGCGCTTGCTTTCTGCTCTAGGGCCGACTTTTCGGCTGAGTCGACCGAGTGCAGCCTATAGGGAAATTTCGCATTACCCATTTCTGGCTTGCCTGAAGCTATTCACAGACAGGACTGATGGCGGTGGTGGTGGGTGGGCTTAGCTTGTTGATGGCGTCGCATGGGTGGGGGCAGGAGATGGAACGAGAGTTGGACCGAGAAATCAGGGCAAGTGAGTTGCTGATCCAGCAGGCTATTGATGCTTTGCGGTGCTACGAGATTGCGAAATCCAACGCGGCTCCTCTAGAGGTAGAGCGCCTGCGGGTGCTGGTTGAGTCGTTGTTTCAGGCTGTGACTGAACACCATCTCCGTGCAGCGGGTTGCTATCTTTCTACCCTGCACTAGTTGGGCTGGTGGTACAAAAATGGTACGAATCCTTATCGGTTCGTCTGTAAGGCATGTAGAGAAAGGGTTTTAGGGTAAATAGGTCCAATCCATCATCGGCGCAACGCTGAAGCGGCGCGAGGGCTCGGAGCGGGTAGGTGTAGCGTCGTTCAAGGGCATGGAAAATCGGTCGCTGTGGGCGCAGCCGGCGCATGGGGTAGGGCGTCGGCTTGAGTGGCGTGTGGGGCTTGATGGCGGGAGTTTATCAGAATATGGCGTGGCCCAGATGCCGGGCCGAAAGCCACCAACGATACAAGGCCAGCGCCCCGAACGAGTCGGGGCGTTGAAGCCGTTGGCAGTGGGCACTGTATTGCGCGGCGATCAGCCGTTGTTGCAGGTGCCTGGCAAAACCAGCTTCAAAAGCATCGGCGCCATATCGTCGGGGTCCATGCTGCCCCGATCAGCCCGGGTGCGAGCTGGATGGGTTACCACTGATGATGCACATGGGGAGCGATCTTGCTCTGGTAAAGACTGCGCAGCGCGTCCATCGTGCTCGGCGAGATCGGCGGCAAGTCACTGGCCGCGCTGTTGCCCAGGGCCTGCTGGGCGTTCTTGGCTCCGGGGATCACGGTGGTCACTCCGCTTTCCATCAGAATCCAGCGTAGGGCGAATTGGGCCAGGGTCACGCCATCGGGTACATGCGGACGGATTTGCTCCACGACCTCGAGGGCGAGCTCATACGGTACGCCGGCGAAGGTTTCGCCCTTGTCAAATGCTTCGCCGTTTCTGTTGAAGAGTCGATGGTCATCAGGGGCAAAGGCCGTGGACGCGTTCATTTTCCCCGTCAGCAGGCCTGATGCGAGCGGGACTCGGACAATCACCGCTACTGCGCGCCGCTTGGCTTCTTGCATGAACAGTGCAGCAGGCCGCTGACGGAAGATGTTGTAGATCATCTGGACCGAAGCAACGTTGGGAAACTCGATGGCCTTGAGTGCCTCCTCAACTTTTTCCACTGATACGCCGTATCGACGGATCTTGCCGGCGGCAACCATGTCTTCCATCACCTGGAAGACCTCGGGTTGGTAATACACCTCGGTCGGCGGGCAGTGCAACTGAACGAGATCCAGGCACTCGGTTTCCAGATTCTTCAGTGACCGCTCAACGAACGCGTTCAGGTTGGCGCGGGTGTACCCACCGGCCACGTGAGGATCCAGCCGGCGGCCAGCCTTTGTTGCAATGAAGGGCCGATCACCGGGGCGAGACTTCATGACGTCTGCGATGATGCGTTCGGAGCGGCCATCGCCGTAGACGTCCGCTGTGTCGATGAAAGTGACCCCGTTATCCAACGCCGCGTGCAATGCGGCTCTAGCGTCCTCTTCGGAAACCGACCCCCAGGAGCCGCCAATGGCCCAAGCGCCAAATCCAATCTCGGAAACCTCTACGTCAGTGTTGCCGAATGGTCTGCTGTGCATCTTCTTCTCCTCTTGCATGGCATCGATTGTCCATCGTTGGCCTCGATTGTCTGGCCGCTGATGTAGCCAGGGTCTGCCCTGGACGTTGAGACAGGGATGATCGCATGCAATAAAATGAATGAATTTCAGTCCTTCGATGAACTTGGGTCACTCATGTCAAAAACAGATCGGGTTGATTTCGCCGACTTGAAGGTATTCCTGGCTATCGTGCGTCGCGGTAGTTTCAAGGCAGCTGCGGGTGAATTGGGGCAGACGCCGTCGGCACTCAGCCATGCCTTACGGCGGCTGGAGGATCGGTTAGGCGCGAAGCTGCTCAATCGCTCAAGCCGCGCAGTGTCTCCAACCGTGCAAGGCGCGGAGCTCGCTGCCCGCCTCGAGGAGGGCTTCAACCAGATCGGTTGGGCGTTGGAGACAGTGGCGGCGCCAGGGGCCGCAAGCCTGGGTGAAATTCGCCTAAATGTATTTGCCGATGCGGCTGAACTGCTGATAGCCCCGGCGCTGGCGGAGTTTGTCCGACGCTGCCCCGAGGTTCGCCTCACTATCGTGGTCGACAACCGGCCCATTGATATCGTCGCAGAGGGGTACGACGCAGGTTTGCGCTACGGACACCATGTGCCCAAGGACATGATTGCGCTGCCGTTGACCGGACGTCAGCGCTGGGTGCTGGTGGCCTCGCCCGAATACATCGCCCGGCGGGGGCTTGTACAGTCAATCGATGACTTGGCCAATCACACCTGTTTGCAGCTCCTGTTGGGGGATAATTCGAGTTTCCGTTGGGAGTTGAGCGATGGTGGCCAGATGCGCAGGATTCGGGTGCCCGGGTCCTTGACCATCAATGACACCGTGACGACGATTCACGCCGCGCGCGCGGGATTGGGAATTGCCTACGTGCTCGAAAGCCGTGTCGAGAAAGAGTTGCGCGAGGGGGCCCTCAGTCTGGTGCTTCCTCAGCACGCGTTAGACGAAGACCCGATCCACATCTACTACAACAGCCGACGCTACAACCATCCCGCTCTGCAAACACTGATCAACATTGTCAGGCAGCAGAACGGTCTTCCCACGCTGCTCTGAGGGGCGTGGCCCGATGATCCTTGATCAGGGAAAACGGCCAGTGGACGACAACGCATTCATGCCGGCGCGACAGGGGCTATCGCGTCAGCCGAAACGCCCCCACACCACCCGTTCTGCCGCCGCCCCTCGCGGGGTCGAGCGCAGGCGACGCTCACCCATCAGGGTGCGCAGTTCGATCCACAGCGCCATGGGAATCGGGTAGCGATCCTGTTCCCATTCCCTGTAGACGGAAGTTGGTACCCTGACCAAGGCGGCACAGGCTTGCCGGGTCAGGTCATGACGTTGACGAAAGGCCTTCAGCTCAGGCCCGGTCGCCGGTCTGGGGGGCATGCCGAGAGCTTCGGGAAACCATATGGCCAGCAAGGAGCGGGCCTGAGTGTCAAAACCGAGCTGGGACACACCGGCGCCGCTTTGCTGCAGGTGCAGCATCAGTTGGAAGACCAGGGCCATGTCGGTGGCCACCGGTGAGGAGACTCTCCAGCCGACCAGCGAGAGGTCGACGCCGCCGACTTCGGCAGGGTAGTACCAACCCAATAGAAACAAGGCACAGCGGGAGGCCTCCAGGCTCAAGTCCTGCGCCGCCGTGAACAGCCGGCCCAGTGCCTCAAGTTGTGTCTCGCAGTACCTGGCGGCCGATACCGGGGCTGGACTTGTCGGCCTGCTGTCCAACTCTTCTGTGCTCACTTCAAGCATCGACACCTCGGCGATATTCGGTCTTTCACGTAGGGCATGCCCTTTATCCACAGGCGCAGGGCCCTGTCGTGGGGCTCACTATCGAGGGTGTCTCATGTTGCAACAAGTAACAGTTCCGACTCATTTATGTTTAACTGTTCTCCCAATAACACCGAACAGTGGACGTTCCAGTGAAAGATTTCCGGGTGAGCAAGGACGATGAGCTGTCCCTGACGCAGCAACTGGTCAACGGTATCTGTCGGTGGATCGAGGCACGGCGCATTCGGCCGGGTACACGCCTGCCGTCGATTCGCCAGCTGGCCCGGGACAAGCAGGTCAGCCACTCGCGAGTGATTGAAGCCTATGAGCGACTGGTTTCCCTGGGGATTCTGGAGTCCCGCCAGGGCAAGGGGTTCTTCCTGGCTGAGCCGCTTGCCGCGCAGAGCGACGATGCGGCAGACACGCCGCAGGTCAACGATGCGTCCTGGCAACCTCTGACCCAGCCCAGCCAGGATCGGTTGAACCTGTGCTGTGGCTGGATTCCCGACGCCTGGCGCGAGCCACAGGTGGTGGGTTTTGCCATCCGCCAGGTGACCAGGACCGACCCCGACAGTCTATTCAGCTACAGTTCGCCGCTGGGCCTGCCGCTCTTGCGCCAGCAGATCCAACAGCGCCTGGAGCGCATGGATGTCCGGGTCGGTCACGAACAGATCCTCACCACCCAGGGGGTAAGCCATGCCATGGACCTGCTGGTCAGGAGCCTGCTCAAGCCAGGTGACTGCGTTCTGGTCGAGTCGCCTGGCTACCCGAACCTGTTCAATCTGTTGCAAGCCGCTGGCGTGCGCCTGCTGAGCATATCGAGAACGCAGGACGGGCCGGACATCCGGCGCCTCGAGGCGTTGCTGCAGGAGCACCGGCCGCGATGCCTCTTCATCAACAGCATGTACCACAACCCCACGGGTACCTCGTTGCGCCCGGCGACTGCGCATCGTCTGTTGCAACTGGCAGAGATCCACGACTTCCATATCATCGAGGACGATACCTATGCTGACTTGCACAATGGTGCCGGTATCCGACTGGCCAGCCTGGACTCGCAGAACCGGGTGATTTACGTCGCCAGTTTTTCCAAGACCCTGAGCGGGTCGCTACGGGTCGGCTACCTGGTGTCCAGTGCCGATCAGGTGCGGCGTTTGGCTCAGTTCAAGTCGGTGACGAGCCTGGGTACGTCCCGGTTCGTCGAGAGCGTGGTTGCCACGCTGCTTGGTAACGGTGCCTATCGCAAGCTGCTGCAACGGTTGCGCGAGCGCCTCGACAAGGCAATGGCCCAGACCCTCAGGCACCTGGAAGCCTATGGCTGGGAAACCTTCGCCGAGCCGGTCGGCGGAATGTTCGTCTGGGCGCGTTGCGCACCGTTCGGCTTTGCCCGGTTGAATCAAGTCGCGGCGGCCTGCGGCGTCATGCTGTCCAGTGGTGATGCCTACTATCTGGACGGCCAGGACAGCGACTGGATTCGCATCAATGTCGCCTATGCCGACGATCCGCGTGCGACGGCGTTTTTCGAGCGCCTGGCTGCCGAGCGCGATCGGCAACCAGGTCTCAAATGCTCGGCAGCCGGCGATAGTGGGTACTCGCTATCAGCAGCAGATTGATCAGCGCAGCAGCAAGCAGGCACACCAATACCCAGTCGATGCCCCAATGACCCATGATCGCACCGCCGAGCGATGGAAAGCCGAACAGCCCGATGAAGTAGGCCAGCGTAAAGACCTGCGAGGTGACCGAAGGGGAAAGGCCATTCGCTTCCGCCTGGTTGACCGCCAGGCTGTTGAGCGTGGAGTAGCTCAGCCCGTAGCCGACGGCGAAGACCACCGTCGCCAGTAGATAAAGCGACGTACTGCCGCGGTTGAGCAGAAACATGCCCAGCGACAGGCTGGTGAACAGGAACAGCCCGACCGCCAGGCGCTGCAGCGGCAGGCGTCCGATTGAACGTGCGACCGAGAAGCGCAGCAGGACACTGGTCAGGGTGAAGGTGATGAAAAAATTGTCCGCTCGCAACTGGCGGCCCTCGGCATAGCTGGCCTGGTAGGTGGAAAGACCGGAGAAAATGCATGCCCCCAGTAAGATCATTGCAATCGGCAAGGCCGCCTGGCTGCCCAGCAGGGCCTTGAGATCAGTGAGGCGCAGCGAGACCTGCCGGGTGGCGGACTTCGGGAGTTGCGCCATGGCCCGCTGCGCGATCACCAGACAAAGCGCCGACACCAGGCAGGCGCTGCCCGCCAACTCATAAAACAGGCCGTAGCTCGCGCTTGCCTGGACGATCAGGTGGCCCAGCGGGGTTGCCAAGCCGAGCCCGGCCATCTGCGCCCCGGAGAGGATCGTGAAGTACTGCAGGCGAGCGCTGGGTTGCAGGTGATGGATGATCTGCAGCGGGGCCAGGATATAGAAGACCGACCAGCCGACACCCAGCAACAGTCCGCCGGCATACGCCGCCTCCGGTGCCAGAGGCACGCAGGCAAACGCGACCATCGCCCCGGCCATCGCTACGGCAGCTGCGGTGATACTGCCCATGACGCCGATGTGCTGAGCCGCCCAGCCGGCCAGGCAACAGCACAAGAGGGTGGTGACCATTCCAGCCGATATCACGCGGCCGATGCTGGTGTTGTCGAAGGCCATTGTCCGCAGGTATTCCGGCAGCAGAAAGCTGGAACCGTAGGCGGCGGCGATGATGACGCCCGCGATCAGAAAAGGCAGGAAGGCGGCTGTTGGAAGCCTGGCAGGCAATGGCTCGGCGGTTTCGGGCATGGCGCGGGACTCGACGGGTTTGCATTTCGAGGGTGTGTCGTCTGTTTAAATTGAATGTAGGTTATATCCTACATTTTGATGCGACAAGCCACTCAGGCTGTTTTTATGGGCGTGGACCGGGTGGGGCTCAGAGCAGCTCGGCCAGCGGATAGCCGACCGCATTCGCCAGGCGGTCCATCATGTCGATGGTGACATTGTGCTTGCCTTGCTCGATATCCGAGAGGGTGGTGCGCTGCACGCCGGAGCGATTCATCACGTCGGCCTGCGTCAGCCCGGCAGCCCGACGGGCCTGCTTGAATTTCTGGGCGAAGCGCAGGCGGGCCGGTGAAGCGCCTTCAACCGAACGACGCAGGGTTTCATCCGTCATGGGAGTCTCGCAGGCAGGTGTGTGGACCAGGTTCGACCTGAAGTAGATGTCGACCATGGTATCAACACTGGTGCCTATGCGGGGCTGTGGATTGTCCGCGAGGGGGAGACCGGGGGCAGCGCCTGATGGTTCTGGCTTCCCGGGGCCCTGGTGCATTGCACGCCAGGTGGCCCCGGGTTGTTCAGGGTATCAACTGACCTTGGCCGAGTTCAGTTCCATGGTGTAGCGTTCGGAGCGGATGCCCTTGCTGCTGTAGTACTCTTCGATTGACTTGACGAAGCGTTTCTCCGCCGGCACGTACCAGAATGCCTTGTAGAGGCTCCCGCTGGCCGTGCGCGAGGCGGTGTGCTGGGCTTGCGCGACCGTGGTGACCGCCCCGGGCGTCGCCAGTGCCTGCGCACCGACCAGCGCGGTGGGGGCCACGACGGCCGTCCACTGCCCCTGGGCTTCGATCTTCATGGCCCTGAACGTGCCGGCGGGTACCTGGATGTCTTCCCAGCCGGTCACCACGTAGTCGTTGTGAAAGGTCTCACTGGTGTGCAGTCGGTTGGGGTGCTGTTCGGTGTAGTCGACCGTCCACTTCTTGTCCTGGACCAACGGGAATTCGAACGGTCGGTTGACCACCTCCTGCTTGCCGTTGATATCCCGCGAGCGGCTCCAGTCACGGCCCATCATGGCCTCGATCGGCGGTTGGTTCGAACCGTTCTGCCGGGTGCTGATCAGCACGTCGTTGCTGTCGACGCGCTCGACCGTCACCAGCTCTTCCTTGCGCGAGAAACCTTGCTGCCCGGTTTCCACCGTGACGGTATAGACCCAGTTGTCCCCGGCCTTCAGGGCAGGCTGGTCGATCGACTCGGCATACGCCGAGGAACACATCAGGCCAAGCACTGCGACAGACAGTTTTCCAAACATCACATTTTCCCTGGGTGGTTGGCACGGCCAGCCCCTTTTGGGCTCGCCAGACGAGTGCGCGCCAATCATTGCAGATAATTCGGCACGGTCCAGACGGCTGGGGGCCCCGGCGTGAAATTTCATCTTGGCCGCAACTGTTCAGTCGGAATCCCTCGCACCCCGGGCCATGCTGGAGAACACCCCGTCCCGATGGATCCAGGCGTGCACCAGGGCTGCCGAGAGGTGCCCGACGACGACGAAGTAGAGCAACCAGGCCAGCACGCCATGCGCATCACGTAGCCAGGCATATGAAACCGGGTTGGCCGGTATGATCGCAGGCAGGTTGAATCCCTCGAACAACACGATCGGATAGCCACCGGCCGACAGCAACGCCCAGCCAATCACCGGCAGCCCCAGCATCAGCGCATACAGCAGGCCATGGGAGGCGATCGCTGCGCACTGCTGCCAACGCGGCAGGCTGTCTGGCAGTGGCGGCGGCGGATGGCGCCAGCGGTTGGCCAGGCGGATCACGGCCAGCACCAGGATGGCGATACCGAGCGGTCGGTGCAGGTCGATCAGCCAGATCCGATGGTTCAGGGACGTCGTCATGCCCACGCCGATGAAGAGCATGGTCAGGATCATGCAGGCCATCAACCAGTGCAGCCATCGCGCAAGGCCGTTGAAATGCCGATTAGGGGCTGTCATTTTCACGGTTCCTCCTGCTTGCCGATGGCTTCGCTGGCCTGGCCATGACCGATCTCGCCCACACGCAGGTTGAACGAGTGCGAATAGGCTCCCGAGCGGGCACTGAGCACAGGGTCGTTCGAGACCTCGATGCCGGCTGGCACTATCGAGGGGTCATAGTTGACGTCGCGGCAGGCACCCACGGCCTGCTCGATGACCTGGGTCACCTCCAGTGTGCCAGCCACCACCTGCCGTCGCTGCTGTGGCCAGGGTTGGGAGGGGTCGTCCACCGGGTCGCCAGGCTGGGCCAGTTGCATCACCAGGTCCCAGTGCAGTGGCTGTTGCGCCAGTTTCTGGCGCATGTCGTCGAACAGGAAGTCATGGGGCGCCGCTTGCCGCTGCTCGTTGGCGAGCGGCTGGAAGGGCACTTGCGAGCGCATCGACCAGCGCACGGCCTGCCGCTGCCCCTGGGTGTCGACCAGGTAGAAGGCATTGATGCCGAAGAATTCCACACCCGAGAAGCTGGCGGGCGCCGGAGCCGCTGCCCGCCAGGCGAGGAATTTCTTCGCCTCCGGGTAGCGTTCCAGGAAGGCTGCCAGGCGCTCGGGGTTCGCTTGCCCGGTCGCCGGATCGGCAGCCGTCGCCTTGAGCATGGCGCTGAATCCCTCGGCATCGTGGGTGGCGAAGTATGGCTGGTTGTTCAGGGCCATGCGCCATTGCTGCTGGTCGTCGGTGGTCAGCAACAGCGCCATGCTCACCGTGCCGGTCGAGTTGTCGGCGGCGTGGGGATTGCCCGCGCCGATCGAGAAACGGCCGATGACAGGCACTTCTGCCTGCGTGAAGACCCGCGCCTTTGAGAGTGCTTGCGCATCCTGGTGATGCCTGAACGTACCGACAAAGCACAGGCCCTTGCCGTGGGCACGGCGAAATCCGGGAGGAAAGGAGGCGGGTGCCTGGCCGACCAGGCCCTTGCTGGTCGGGCGTGTGCCGATCCAGCCGGCGGTCCAGGCCAATGCACCGGTCAGTGTCGCGGCAATACCGATGATCGCGACAGACGCCAGCCAGGTGCGTTTTGAGTTGATCTGCAGTTTTGACATCGCTCGTTCCATTGCTCTTGTGGCGGATGGCTGGAGCCGGCCTTGCGAGAAGGGGCGCATCCAGGGCGGACCCCAGCGTTCCAGAGGGCGATGATATAGAGCTGTGGCGTTGCAGGGGCCTCGCAAGAGTTAACATTTTCGTGAAGGTTGTTCATGCCGATGCCAGGGGGCTCCACTGTTTCAGGAGCCCCAGGGATTTCACTCGGAGACGGCGCGCGGTAAATCAGTACCGGATCATCACCGACTTGAGTTCGGTGTAGTCCTCGATGAAGGCATCACCGAACTCGCGTCCGACGCCGGAGGCCTTGTTGCCGCCAAACGGTACGGCAGGGTCGAGCAGGGTGTGCATGTTCACCCACACGGTCCCCGCATTGACAGCCGGCACCATGCGCAGGGCCTTGCCCAGGTCGTTGGTCCAGAGGCTGGCGCTGAGTCCGTAGGGGGTGTTGTTCATCAGTTCCAGCAGTTCTTCCTCGGTGTCGTAGGGCAGGAAGGTGGCGATCGGGCCGAAGGTTTCCTCGTTGAGCAGGGTATCGTTGACGCTGTTGGCGAGGATCACGGTGGGCTCGACATAGCAGCCGGGCCGATCGATCAGCTTGCCGCCGTGGATGATGCTGTTGTTTTCGGCACGGGCCTTGGCGAAGAAACCTTCCAGCTTGAGCTGGTGCTGGCGGTTGGTGACCGGGCCGAACTCGGTGCGCTCGTCCAGTGGCGAGCCGATGTTCAACTGGCCCAGGCGCTGGGACAGTTTGTCCATGATCGGTTCGATCTGCGAGCGGTGGACGAAGAAGCGCTCGGCGGCGGCACAGATCTGCCCGGAATGCAGGAAGCCGGCCTCGATGATGCCGTTGACCGCCTTGTCCAGGTCTACGTCGCGCAGGAACCCCGCCGAGTTCTTGCCGCCCAGCTCCAGGGTCGCACGGGTCAGGTTGGCGCCCATGGCCGCCTGGCCGACCGCGATGCCGGTCGGGACCGAGCCGGTGAACGAGACCTTGTCGGTACCGGGGTGTTCGATCAGGCGCTTGCCGACCAGGCCGCCACCGGTCAGGACGTTCAGCGCGCCCGCCGGCAGGCCGGCCTCGATCGCCAGTTCGGCGATGCGCAGGATGGTCAGCGGGGTGAACTCGCTGGGCTTGATGATGATGCTGCAACCGGTCACCAGCGCCGAGGCGAGTTTCCAGAGGGCGATCATGGTCGAGAAGTTCCACGGCACGATGCCCACCACCACGCCGACCGGCTCGCGCAGGGTGAACGCGGTGTAGCGCTCGCCGGCGAAGGAGGGGAGCGACGGGGTGATGGTCTGGCCGCTGATCTTGGTGGCCCAGCCCGCGTAGTAACGCAGGAAGTGCGCCGCCTGGTCGACCTCGAAGGCCCGTGCCACCTGGATGATCTTGCCCGACTGCAGGGTTTCGATCTGCGCCAGTTCCTCGCGGTTGCGCTCGAGCAGGTCGGCCAGCTTCAGCAGCACGTTGCCGCGCACCGCCGGGGCGGTCTGCGACCACTGCCGGAAGCCGCGCCGGGCCGAGTCCACGGCGGCATCGATATCGGCCTGGTCGGCATCGGCGACCTGGGCAATGACCTGGTCGGTGGCCGGGTTGATCACCTCCAGCGTCCGGCTGGAATGGCTCGGGACGGTGGTACCGTCGATGAACAGGGCAGGGCTTCGGCGAAGGAAGGCTTCGACTTGGGGCAGCAGCGCGATATCGCTCATGGGGTTTTCCTGTGGAAACAGCGGAAAAACCCGAGGGTATTGAAGGCCAGCCGGATTGGCTTGACTGTGCCTGCCCGGCAGTTTGACTGTGGCTGCCGGGCTGGGTGGGGAGCCGCGCAGGCCGCTCCCGGGAGGGGGATCAGAACGGTACGGCGACAGTGACCTGGCTGTAGACGTTGGTGCCGTTGCCGCCGACCTGGTTGCCGCCGTTGCTGGCGTCCTTGTCCGGCTTGTACAGCCCCAGCAGCGGGGTGACGATCAGGTGTTCGTTCACTGCCCATTCGGCGTACAGGTCCAGCTCGCGGCCGTCCAGGTTCAGCATGTCCTGTTTGTGCAGGGTCTTGTAGTCGAAGAACAGCACGCCAAGGGTCAGCGGCTCCACCGGCTTGACCTTGAGTGCCACATGCTGGATCGCCGTGTTGGTGTTGAAAGGCCCCGCGTAGTTGGCGGTCACCTCGCCCTGGAACCAGGTGCCGTAGCCGCGGCTCAGGCCGTTGAACATCGAGTCCCAGTTCTTGGAATAGCGGCTGTAGCGGTAGGTCAGGTCCGGCGACCAGGGCAGGTCGGCGAAGGTGTAGCCGGCCTCGGTGTACCAGGCCTTTTGCGCACCGGCATCCTTGTCCTGCCAGGCGTACTCGAAGCCGAAGTGGGCGTGCTCGATACCGGCGTTGCCGGCACCGCGCAGGCTGTAGATGTTCATGCCCTCGCGCTGTTTCTGGAAGTCGCTGGCATAACGGTCGTCGACGCTGATGCCGTGGATGTAGGTCAGCCCCAGGGTGCCAGGATCGGCAGTGTACTCCAGGGTGCCGGCGGCCATTTCGGTCTTGGCCTGGGCACGGTTGTCGGACTTGATCCACATCACGCTGCCGTGCACGCCTTCCTTGCCGCCCAGGCGCAGGACGGCCGTCTGGTCGAAGGCATGGCGTGCCGCCAGGTAGTAGGCACCGCCGCGATTGAGTTCGCCGTCGGCCGGACCCTTGCCGAAGTTCAGGCCGTCGTCATTGATGATGAAACCGTCCCCCAGGGTGATGATCTGGCGGCCGAACGAGACGTCCACGCCATCCTTGCCGAGCATCGGGAACAGGTCGCCCGAGCGCCAGCCGGCGAAGGCCTCGTCGAACTTGGTGGTGCGCTCGGTGCCGGTGCTCAGGCCGGCCGGATCGCCGTCGCCCCAGGTCCCGGAGCTGACCAGGTTGGCGGTGCCATAGGCGCTGCCCAGGTTGCCCAGCGTCTGGTCGATGCTCAGGCCATACTTGATGAAGCCCTCGCGCCAACTGGATCCACCGCTTCGGCCGTCGTAGTTCTTGCGGCTGTTGAACATCCCGTAGACTGCCAGGAAGTTGCCGGTGACCTTGGTGTCGCCATCGGCATACAGCTCATAGGCCCCGGCCGACGAGTCGACGAGCAGGAGCGCCATCCCCAGGCCAACGGCCTTGGACAGCGACCGTGTTTTCGGTGTTTGCTTCATTATTGTTTTCCCCGATCTTGTTGGACAGCTCACTGAATCGAGTGCGCATTAGGGCGACCGCAAAGGGCAAAGTCTTTCTCCTGCGTGCCAGATAATTGATCCTGTCGGCCAGGCGTCGTGTCGTGGCAGGCAGCAACAAAACCCCCGGCAGACAGGGGCAAGACGGTCGGGGTGGGAGGGGCGCACAGTGCCTGGGTACAAGGCGCCGTTTGCTCAGGGACAGGCAGGGAGGGGGATCGCCGACTCCTCGAACGGTTCGCGAAATACACAATAACAATTCGCTTTCGAGGATCTGCACCATGTCGATCAACGACAGACTCACCGAGCATCTGAAACGTGGCACGGTCGGTTTTCCCACCGCACTGGCCAGCACCATCGGCCTGATCATGGCCAGCCCGGTCATTCTCACCGCGACCATGGGTTTTGGCATCGGCGGCAGTACCTTCGCCGTGGCCATCCTGATCGCCGTGGTGATGATGCTGGCCCAGGCGACCACCTTCGCCGAGGCTGCGTCGGTGCTGCCGACCACCGGTTCGGTCTACGACTACATCAACTGCGGCATGGGCCGTTTCTTCGCGATCACCGGGACCTTGTCGGCCTACCTGATCGTCCATGTGTTCGCCGGCACCGCGGAAACCATCCTGTCCGGGGTCATGGCGCTGGTGAACTTCGAGCATCTCAATACCCTGGCCGAGTCGGCTGGCGGTTCCTGGTTGCTGGGCGTGGGCTTCGTCATTGTCTTCGGTATCCTCAACGCCTTTGGCGTCAGCGTGTTCGGCAAGGCCGAGATCATCCTGACCTTCGGCATGTGGACCACCCTGATGGTGTTCGGCGTGCTGGGCCTGATCGCCGCGCCGGCGGTCCAGCTCGATGGCTGGTTCGGCGCGTCGCTGGTGGGGACCGACCCGGTGACGGTGTTGTCACTGGTGGGCATGGCGATGTTCATGTTCGTCGGCTGCGAGTTCGTCACGCCGCTGGCACCGGACCTGCGCAACTCGGCCAGGGTCATGCCGCGGGCGATGGTGCTCGGCCTGCTCGGTGTCGCGACCTGCATGTTCATCTATGGCGCCGCGATGAAGCGCCAGGTGGAAAACGTGCTGCTCGATGCCACTGCCGGCGTGCACCTGCTGGATACGCCGATGGCGATTCCACGCTTCGCCGAGCAGGTGATGGGGCATGTCGGTCCGATGTGGCTGGGGTTGGGCTTCCTGTTCGCCGGGGCGGCGACCATCAATACGCTGATGGCCGGGGTGCCGCGGATTCTCTACGGCATGGCGGTCGACGGCGCCTTGCCGAAGGTGTTCACCTACCTGCACCCGCGCTTCAAGACGCCGCTGCTGTGCATCCTGGTGGCGATGCTGATCCCTTGCCTGCATGCGCTGTACCTGGGCGGCAACACCGACAACATCATGCACCTGGTGCTGGCGGCCGTGTGTGCCTGGAGCTTCGCCTACCTGCTGGTGACGCTGTCGGTGGTGATCCTGCGCATCCGTCGTCCGGACCTGCCACGGGCCTATCGTTCGCCGCTGTTCCCGCTGCCGCAGATCGTCTCCAGTGCCGGTATCCTGCTGGGCATGTGGTTCATCACCCCACCTGGCATGAATCCGGCGGACATCTATATCCCGTTCGGCGTGATGCTGGGGGGCACCGCCGCCTATGCGCTGTTCTGGACGCTGGTGGTGCAACGGGTCAATCCATTCAAGCCGGCATCGGTGGAAGAGGTGCTGGCCAAGGAGTTCGCCAATGAACCTGGGCAGTCTCACAACGGCTATACCGACCATGCTGCAAAAGCTGTCTGAGCTGTTCGGTGCAGGTCGTGCACCGACCGGCTACCGGCCCGGAGTGACCCTGGAGCATCTGCGCCGTAACCTCGGCGTGAACGGTTTCGAACAGAGTGGGCCGGCCAGCGCGCAGGTCAGGCTGGATGATGGGCTGCAACTGGAGGTGCGCGAACGCACCGAGTCGCAGCTGTTCATGCACCTGGTCATGACCGAGTTCGTGCTCAGGGTACCCGCCTTGAGTGAGGGCACCGCCTGCTTCGAACTGCACCATGGCGGGGCGATTCGGCGGACCGCTGTTCGCTGTCGGCAGCGCTCCGGTGACCGTTCGCTGCAGGTCGCACTCGAGGCCGGGTTGCAGCCGGGCAGTGCGCTGCATCAGGCGCTGATGCCGCTGGACTTCAAGCGCCTGCGTATCGACCTGCAGGACCGGCAGTGGTGCGTGCGGCTGGAGCACATGGGCGGCAGCGAAGTGGTCAACCGGATGCCGGCCTTTCGCCGTTACATCGCCCTGAGCCGCGAGCAGCGCGACAGCCTGTTCCAGGCGCTGGCCGGGCTGCAGCGACTGTTGCGTACCTGCTGATCCCCAGACCGACCTGGCACCTTTAGTGCTTGTGCAGAGTGGCACTCACGTACTTGTTGCGCCTATATAGATAACATGTTAACTATTGCGCAACAAAAACAAAAAGCCACCATGGAGAGCCCCATGAGCATCCATCAATCTGTGCCAGACGGTCTGGAAACCTGGAATCGCGACCTGCGTGCCGCCTGTGGTCATTTCGAAACGGAACTGGCCTGCCACCGTGCGCTGTTCATCGGCGAGGTGTCCGAGTTTTCCCGCGGTGGCTTGCCGCTGGCGACCTTGCGTACCAACGCCGGGATGATCAGGCGTGACCGGCCCAACGCCGATCACGACAACGAGCAGGACTGCTTCCTGGTCAGCCAGCGTGGCGGTTATTGCCAGATTACCCAGCATGGCCAGAGCATTCGGCTGGCGCCCGGTGACCTGCTGCTGATGGACTCGGCGGCGGCCATCGAGATCAGTCCGTTCGGCCTGATCGAACACGTTTCGGTGTCGTTGTCGCGCAGCGAGGTCTGCCGGCAGCTGGGCGGCCAGTCCAGGACCTTCGGCAAGATTTCCTCGAGCAAGGCCTGCGGGCGGATGCTGCACGTGCTGGTGGACCAGTTGTGCAAGGATGGCGGGGTGGGTGCCGGCGTGGCCGCCGAAGGCGAGGCGTTGCAGTCGGCTTTCGTGTCGTTGCTCGGTTCGGCGTTCGAAGAAGACCCGGAACCGGGCGAGGACGCCACGCCGTTGCAGGGCAGCAGCCTGCGCAGCTATGTGCAGAAGGTCATCGACGAGTCGCTGACCCAGCCCGGGCTCAGCCCTGCGGGTCTGGCCAATCGCCTGAATATCTCGGTGCGGCACCTTTACCGGCTGTTCGAGGAGCAGGATGACAGTGTCTGCCGTTATATCCAGCGGGCACGCCTCAAGCGCAGTGCCGATGACCTGACCAACCCGCTGTTGCGCAGCGAATCGATCACCTCGATCGCCTACAAGTGGGGCTTCACCGATTCGGCGCACTTCAGTCGTTCGTTCAAGAAGCAGTTCGAGCTGTCCCCCAAGGACTTCCGCTCCACTCGGCTGCAGCAGGCGCTGGGCGCGGCTTGATCGAGCGGACATGAAAAAGGGGCTGTTCAGCCCCTTTCGCGTTTCTACAGACACCTGGTCAAACTTCCGGCAAGGTCGCTCCTCCATCGACCACCAAGGTCTGTCCGGTGATGTAGGCGGCCAGGTCCGAGGCCAGGAACAGCATGGCCGAGGCAATGTCCGAAGCCTGGCCCAAGCGTCCCAGCGGCACCCGGCTGGCGATCGCCTCGTTCTGTTGCGCATCGCCCAGGTTGGCCATGGCCGGCGTGGCGATCATGCCCGGTTCGACCCCGTTGACCCGGACGTTGTCGGCGGCCAGTTCCAGCGCCGCATTGCGGATGAAACCGTTGACCCCGGCCTTGGACGCCGCGTAGTGGCTCAGCCCCGGGTAGGCCACCCTCGGGCCGGTGACCGAGGAGGTGACCAGCACGCAGCCCTGGCCCTGGCGACGGAACAGCGGCAGCGCGGCCTGGGTCAGCCAGAACAGTGCCGAGAGATTGACCGCCAGGGTCCGTTCAAGCACTGCCGGGGTGATCTCGCTGAACGGCGTCAGCGGGAAGTACCCGGCGTTGTGCACCAGGATATCCAGCCGGTCCAGTGCCCCGACCAATTTGAACACGGCATTGGCGTCCGCCAGGTCGACGCACACGGCTTCGACCTGGCAAGCGCTGGCCCGTAGCTCGCGGGCCAGCGCCTGGGCCTGGGGCAGGCGCAGGTCGGCGACCAGTACCTCGGCGCCGCGCAGGGCGAAGGCCTCGACAATCGCCCGGCCGATGCCCTGGGCACCACCGGTGACCAGCACACGGCGACCGCTGAAATTCAGGTCTTCAGGCATCGGCGGGCTCCCTATGGGCAAAGGCCAGCGTCGGCACGTCGACGATACTCGAGCCACCGTCGGCGACCAGGGTCGCCCCGGTGATGATCGAGGCGTCGTCGCAGGCCAGGAAGCGGCAGACCCGGGCGATTTCCTCGGCGCTGGCCGGGCGGCGCAGCGGCACGTCGGCACAGACCCGGTCATAGGCCTGTTGCAGGGTGTCGCCGTACCGGTCCATCAGCGGCTGCATTTCCTGGTCGGCCATTGGCGTGCGTACCCAGCCCGGGCACACGGCATTCACCCGCACGCCGTGGGGGCCGTAGTCCCTGGCGAGGGAGCGGTTGAGGCCGAGCAGGGCGTGCTTGGCCGTGGTGTAGCCGCAAACCTCCGGACCTGCCGCCAGCGAGGCGATCGAGCCGATCAGGACGATGTTGCCGGCCGTTTCCCGCAGCAGTGGCAGGCAGGCCCGGGCACTGTAGAAGGCGCTGTCGAGGTTGCTGCGCAATGCCGCCTGCCAGCCCGGCGGGGTGGTCTCGGTGGCGCTGCCCAGGCCGTGGCCGCCGGCACAGGCCAGCAGCACATCGAGGCGTCCATGGCGTTGGCGGATACGGGCGATGAAGTCCTCCCAGGTATCCGGGCAGGCGGCATCACCGATCAGGACCAGGCCACCGGTCTCTGCCGCGATCTGCTCCAGCGGCTCGCGACGCCGGCCGATCAGCACCAGGTTGTCGCCCTGCGCGGCGTAGAGCCGCGCGCAGGCCGCACCGATGCCGGTGCCGGCACCGGTGATGACGACGGTCCGTGGCTCAGGCATCGGGGTACTCCGTGCGGTTGAGGACCTGGCAGTAGGAACTGACCGGAAAGTTCGACAGCTCGTCGAAGGCCGCACCGGCATAACCGAAGATCTTGCCGTCGCTGCGGTGCTGTTGCAGGTCGATCAGTACCAGGCCGAGGGTCGGGACGATCTTTTCGCGCCAGACGAACAGATAGAGTTCATCGGCGATCTTGTAGTAATGGCAGCGATCGGTGTCGCACAGGCCCTTTTCCACGCCTTCCAGGCACTGCCAGGTGTAGAACTGGTCGTTGAGATAAATGTGTTCGTAGACTTCGCTCGGGCTGTAGCGGTAATGGTTGCGCAGGCCGCTCAGCTCGCTGGTCGGGGAATGCGGGCAGAGGCCTTTCTGCCATGGGCGGTCGAGGCTGCCATGAAGGAACTCGGCCTCGACCGTGGTCAGGTCCTTGCCGGCCAGGGCGCGGCTGTAGAGGCCCTCGCGGGTCTGCTCGGCGCTCGGCATGCGGCCGATCACGGCGGTGAAGGCGGCCTGGGCGGTGTCGAGCACCAGGCTGATCGACCAGGCCTGGCCGCCTTCGTGCTTGATGAAGTCCACCAGGTACAGGCCGGGACGCACGGAGGTCGCGCGGTAGTGGGCGGTGCCGCTGGAGTGACCATCGGCGGCGTTCCAGGACAGGGTTTCGCGCTCGAAGCGGTGCTCGATCTGCCAGCCATTGGCGAAATGCAGGGTGAAGGTCTTGCCCTGCAGGTCGGCCAGGTTGGGCAGGATGAAGGCTTGCGGGGCAAAGCCGTCGGCCAGGGCGCCAACGGTGATCCAGTCTTTGTTGTTTGCGGTCATGTTGAGACTCCGATTGGTTGGATGGACCTGTCGGATCATGCCGCTGGCGGCTTTGCCCGCCTATCAACCGGATGGTTGAGCGCCTAGAGAAAGAGGTTGACCACCAGTTCGGTGCGGCTGCTGACACCGGTCTTGCGGAACAGATTGATCAGGTGGGTCTTGATCGTCGCCAGGCTGACGCCCAGTTCCTGGGCCAGTTGCTTGTTGCTGGCGCCCTGGCGCAGCAGGTGGGCGATCTGGCGTTCCTTGGGAGTCAGGTCGAGCAGTGGGTCTTCGCAGGGCTGCAGGTTGGCGACCGCCATCTGCAGGAGTGACTGCAGGGCTTCGAGGCGGGCCAGTTGCTCGCTGTTGAAGGCACCCTGTTCGGCCGTGCGCAGCAGCGAAATCGCCGCCTGGGGTTGGCCGGCGCGGTGGGCGAGGACTTCCACCACGTCGACGATGCCGTGGCGTTGCAGGAAATCGCGATAGCGCTGGTTGTCACGTCTGGGCTGGCGCGTCATGGCCAGTTCGATCGGGACGACGGTCAAGCCGCTGGACAGGCAGTTGCGCGGTTGCAGCGGGTCGAACTGCCGGTAGTGGTCGAGGTAGTCGCGGTGCATCTCGCCGGTCATGCCGTGCAGGCGGAAATCACGGGCCTGCAGCTGGCGGTCGACGCGATAGAAGGCTGCCCGGCTGGCCGGGACCAGCTGGGTGAAGGCGTGCAGGCACTGCTGCGCGACTTCCTGGAGGGGAATGCTGTTCATGCTTGCCCGGCCTCGACGATGGCTGCCGGGGGAGCCGGCAGCCGCAGTGATCAGGCGACCGCGAAGTAGTGCTTGACGAAGCTCTCGCTGACGACTTCCCAGAGCACCGGGGTGCCCTTGGTCACGAACCAGCTGTCACCGGCCTTGTAGCGGGTGCTCTGGCCGCTGTTCTCGTCGGTCAGGATCACTTCGCCGGTGACCACTGTCGCCTGTTCGGCGAAAGGATAGACCATGCGGAACTTGCCCTGGGTGGTGCCGAAGTAGGCGCTGCTGACCGGATCGGTCGGTGCGCCGAAGGTCATCTTGCCGAAGGCGCGGACTTCGCCTTCGAGGATCTGCGAGCCGAGGTCGGCAACGGTGCCCCAGGCATCGAGTTCGGACAGTTGGACATCTTTCTTGACGGTCGTGAGGGTCATGGCAGTTGCTCCTGATGAGTGAAAGTGAAAGGGAAGGGCGTCTTGGCGATCAGCGACGCCCGTTCCAGTAGCCCGAGAGTTGGTGCCAGGATTTGCCGCCGGTCAGCAGCAGCGGGCGAATCAGGTCCTTGCCGATGATGGTCGGGCGCGGGATCGAGCTGACCAGGTCGTAGCGCGCCGAGCCTTCGCTCATGCCTTCGGCCAGGACCTTGCAGATGATGTGGCTCGGGGTCACGCCGAAACCGGAGTAGCCCTGGACATAGAACGCGTTGCGCCGGCCGGGCAGGGTGCCGATCTGCGGGAACAGGTTCGGGCTGCAGGCCATCGGACCGCCCCAGGCCAGGTCGATCTTCACGTCCTTGAGGTATGGGAAGATCTTCAGCATCAGGTTGCGGTTCCAGGCCTTGAGGTCGCGCGGGATGTGCTCGACCAACGGCGTGGCTGCGCCGAACAGCAGGCGGTTTTCATTGGTGACGCGGTAGTAGTCGATCACCGGGCGGATGTCGCTGTAGGCGCCGCGGATCGGGCTGATGCGGTTGATCAGTTCCTCCGACAGCGGCTCGGTCATCATCTGGAAGGCGTAGGTGTTGATGGTCGAACGGTGCAGTTCCGGTTCCAGCTTGTTGAGGAAGCTGTCGCAGGCCCACAGCAGCTTGCTGGCCTTGACCGAGCCGCGCCCGGTACGCACGGTGATCTGTTCGCCGTAGCGCACTTCCAGGGCCGGGCTGTTCTCGAAGATCCGCGCGCCATGGCCGACCAGCGCCTTGGCTTCGCCGAGCAGCAGGTTCAACGAGTGCACGTGGCCGCCGCCCATGTGCAGCAGGGCGCTGCTGTAGGCGTCGGAGCCGATGATCTGCTTGACCTCGGAGCCGGCGAGAAAGCGGATCTCGTGCTGGCTGTTGATCGACTTGAAATCCTTTTCCCAGGCCCGCAGGGTCTTTTCCTGGCGGGCGTTGAAACCCATGTAGCCGTAGCCGTGGCAGAAGTCGGCGTCGATGTCGTACTTGGCGATGCGGCCCTTGATGATGTCGGCGCCCAGGTCGCTGATCTCGAAGATTCGGCGCAGGCCGTCTTCACCCACGTCCTTCTTGATCTTTTCCAGGTCGTGGCCGATCCCGGCCATGATCTGCCCACCGTTGCGCCCGGTGCCGCCAAAGCCCAGGTAGCGGGCTTCCAGCACGACGATGTTGGTGATGCCTTTTTCGGCAAGCTCCAGGGCGGTGTTGATGCCGGAGAAACCGCCGCCGATGACGACAACGTCGGCTTCCACATCCTGTTCCAGGGTCGGGAAGCTGAGGTTGTATTTCTTGGTGGCCGTGTAGTAGGTGGGCGTTTCGATATTGATCATGGCGCAGCCTGAAAAAGTGAAGGAAAGCTCAAGGCAGGGAGTCCGGGAGACTCTGTCATCGATGGCTCCCATTAAGAGCCCTGGCGCGGCGGATGTCTTGATTCTCTGTGCCGGTTTTTTTGATTCAGCGCGCCAGGGCTGGCAAAAACCGCTCTACGCTGGCAGGGAAATGGAGTGTCCATTCAGGACATGATGGCTGAAGGAGAACCATGGGCAAGTTCTGCGGGTTTGGGCTGACGTTTCTTTTGCTGCGGCACTGGTCTGTCATGACCCTGTCGCCGGGTTGCTGGCCGGGTCGCTTGTCGAAACACGAGCCGGGAAGGGCTGGGACGCGGGAACTGCGCTCACCTGAGGGCTTCTTTCCGGGGGCGCGGGTGACCGGTACTTCGGCCGGCCACCAGGCCCAGGGCTATACGACCTCAACCCCCCGAACTGCCGCCCGCACCGCCACCGGCACCACCACCGGAAGAGCCACCGGATGCTCCGCCTGAGCCCGAGCCCGAACCGGTTCCGCCGCTGCCGCCGTTGCCCGCACCACCGTCGCCTTCGCCACCGCTGGTGTTGCCGGAGCCCGGGTTGGTGCTGGTGCCACTGGGATTACCACCGTTGCCGCTTTGCGAGCTGCCCGGATAGGAGCCTGGCGGAAGGGCCGAACCTGAACCGGTCGAGCCCGGCGTCGATGAGGAGGCCCCATTGCCGGTGTTGCCCATGGTGCCGTTTGTTCCCGTGCCGGTGGTGCCTGCGGCGAGTACTGCAGTGCTGAAGGCACATACCAGGCCGGCTGCTGTCAGGAGTCTTGCGATGGATGATTTCATCGGATATTCCTCGTACAAAATGGATTGTCTGTCCGGCGTCCCGTGCCGTCATTCCTCTCGCGCAGGCGGCCTGGCCGACGGGTGGGGGGCAATCGTGTCGTCCCTGATCTTTGGAAGAGGGCGAGGAAGGCAAAGTTTGAATAATTTGGAAAAACGACGACGAGTGGCGTCGGTGGGGAAATGACATGAAAGTGGGCGTGATCTCCGATACCCATGGCCTGCTTCGTCCCGAGGCTGTTACCGCCTTGCAGGGTTGCGAGCGGATCATTCACGCGGGTGACATCGGCAAGGCCGAGGTACTCGAGCAGCTCCGGGCCATCGCGCCACTGGCCGTCGTGCGTGGCAACAACGACCAGCACCTGCCCTGGGCCGGGCACCTGCCCGATGTTCTGCGCCTGGACCTGGACGGCTGGTCGGCCTTGCTGGTGCACGACATCGCCGATGTGCCAGCGCTGCTGGACGAGATGCCCCGAGTCGTGATCACCGGCCATTCGCACAAACCGCTGATCGAGTGGCGTGGCGAGTGCCTGTACTTGAACCCGGGCAGTGCCGGTCCGCGACGGTTCAAACTACCGGTGACGCTGGCGCTGCTGGAGGTGCGGGGGGACTCGATCGAGTCTCGGCTGGTGTCGCTGCTGGAGTGAAGTCTTTCACTCGGCCTGGGCGACTCTGTACTCCTCAACCAACTTGTCCAGAAAGACGAACAGCTTCTGGTTCATCTCCTCCCAGTCGTTGGCCCGTAAGGCCGCCGGCTGCTGGACGAAGCGGCGATCGAGGAGGGTGGCCAGTTCGCGCTCGGAAGCGGCGATCAGCAGTTCGACGACCTCACGGGTGAATTCCATGTGGCACTGGAATCCATAGACGAGCTTGCTGTATTCGACGATCTGGCGGGGGCAGCCTTCGCTGGTCGCGATGATCGTCGCGTCGGCGGTCAGGCCGGGCATGTCGTTGTGCCAATGGCCGACCTGCAGCATGTCGCCGAAGTGGGCGAACTTGGCGTTCGCCTTGCCGGCTTCGGTCAGGCTGATCGGGAACTTGCCGATTTCCTTTTCCGGGCTATGGCCGAACCGGGCGCCCAGCGCCTCGCCGATGAGCTGGGAGCCCAGGCAGACGCCGACCACCGCTTTTCCGGCAGCGATCGCCTGGCTGATCAGGCGACATTCCTCGGCTGCATCGAAATGTGCGCATTGTTCGAGGGTGGTGGCCGGATCCTGGGGGCCGCCCAGCACGACCAGCAGGTCGATGGCGTCCGCATGGGCGGGCAGTGCCTGGCCTGCATGCACACGCGAGTAGCTGGCGGCATGACCTCGTTCCTTCACCCAGGTGTCATAGGCACCAGGCGCTTCGAAGGCTTCGTGAACGATGAAGTGGACTTTCATGAGGTGTTCTCTTCAATGACTGGAGGGCAAAAGGTCCGGCGATCTGCTCGTGCCAGACCTTCTGCGAGACCGGGTTCAGCGACTGACGGCCAACTCGTCCAGCAGGCCCTTGAGGTAGGCGCTGCCCTGCGGGTCCAGCGGTTGCAATGGCAGCCGCGGGGCGCCGACGTCCAATCCGAGCATTTTCAGGCCGGCCTTGATGGTGGTCGGCAGGCCACGGCGGGTGACGTACTCCAGCAGTTCATACTGGCGGTAGAAGAGGCTGCGGGCCTGTTCCAGGTCGTGCTTCTGCACGGCGTCCCACAGGGCCAGGTTCAACTGTGGAATCAGGTTTGGCGCGGCGGTGCACCAACCGGCCGCGCCGGCCACCAGGGCTTCGAGGGTCAGCGGGTTGCAACCGTTGTAGAACGCCACCTGGCCGCCGGTGGCCTTGTACAGGCGGTGCATGCGCTGGATATCACCGGTGCTTTCCTTGACCATGGTGACGTTCTTCACCTCGTTCAGGATGCGCAGGATCAGCTCCACCGACAGGTCGGTGCCGCTGGTGCCCGGGTTGTTGTAGAGCATGATCGGAATATCGATCGCCGCCCCGACCGCCTTGTAGTGATCGACGATCTCGGTCTCGGTCAGCTTCCAGTAGGACGCCGGCAGCACCATCACCGCCGTGGCGCCGCAGGCCTGGGCCAGTTGTGCACGCTGCACGGTGCGCGCGGTGGTCAGGTCGGACACGCTGACCACGCTCGGCACGCGCCCGGCAATGTTTTCCTGGCTGAAGCGCACCACCGACTCCCACTCGCTATCGCTGAGGTAGGCGCCTTCGCCGGTGCTGCCCAGCGGTGCGATGGCGTGCACGCCGGACTGGATCAGGCGTTCGATGGATTGGCCCAGTGCAGCCAGGTCGACCGAGCCGTCTGCTGCGAAGGGGGTGATGGTGTAGCCGATAACGCCGCGAATCTGAGGGGTGGACATGCAAGGCACCTCTTACTGTTTTCTGGAAATGAGTACCGCGTCGATCAGCTCAGGCAGTCGCCGTGAGCCTGCAAGGCACGGCGCGCGTAGTAGCTGAAGGCGGCACCGTGGCGCTTGGGCGTGGAGATCCAGTCGTGGGCTTCCTTGCCGAGCGCCTCGGGAATCGGACGGATCTCGCCGGCACCCATGGCCAGCAGCTGCATTTTTGCCGCGCGTTCGAAGAGCAGGGCCAGGACACAGGCTTCCTCGATCGAGCCACCGGCGATCAACAGGCCGTGGTGCGAAAGCAGGATGGCGCGCTTGTCGCCGATGGCCTTCGAGATGATCTCGCCTTCCTCGTTGCCCACCGGTACGCCCGGCCAGTCCTTGAGGAACGCGCAGTCGTCGAACAGCGGGCAGATATCCATGTGCGACACCTGCAGCGGTACTTCCAGCATCGACAGCGTGGCGCTGTGCAGCGGGTGGGTGTGGATGATGCAGTTCACATCGGGGCGGGCGCGGTACAGCCAGCTGTGGAAGCGGTTGGCGGGGTTGGCCATGCCGCGGCCGTCGAGCACGTTCAGGTCCTCGTCCACCACCAGCAGGTTGGACGCCGAGATCTCGTCGAAGCCCAGGCCCAGCTGTTGCGTATAATAGGTGCCCGGTTCTGCCGCACGGGCGGTAATCTGGCCGGCGAGGCCCGAATCATGCCCACCGTCGAACAGGATGCGGCAGGTCAGGGCGAGTTTCTGCCGAGGGGTGTAGGTATTATCGATCAGCGCCGTCAGCATCTGCTTCTCGGCGAGCTTGACGAGCTGGTCCTTCGGGGTCTGCAAGGTCGTGGTCACGGTCGGTACCTGAACGGGAAATAGGCGATGTCTACCTGGTGGCCGCTGCAACGGCGCCAGGACACACGGTGATCTTAATGACACTTTGTGTCATGTACAATACTTGTGTCATCAATTTTGAAGGAACGGCGTTGGATGTCGGTGCAGCTGAGAATTTTGCGTAAGAAGATGGGCATGACCCTGGAGCAGCTGGCCGGGCACACCGGGCTGACCAAGAGCTATCTGTCGAAGGTGGAGCGGGGCATGAGCTCGCCGTCGATCGCGGTGGCGCTCAAGCTGGCCAAGGCGCTCAATGCCCCGGCCGAGGAACTGTTCAGTTCCGAAGCGGTGCCGGAGGAAGGCTACAGCCTGGTCCGCCGGCAACCGCATGAGGCATCCGGTGACCAGCCCGCGCCGACCCATGTACCGCTCGCGCGACACATCGGCCAGCGGGCCTTGCTGCCGTTCCTGGTCTATCCGCCACGCTCGTTCGGGCATTCGGCGTTCAAGGAACACCTGGGCGAGGAGTTCGTCTACGTACACCGTGGCAGTGTCGAGGTCGACTTCGGTACGGAGCGCCTGACCCTGGAGGAGGGCGACGCCCTGCACTTCAATGCGCAGAAGGCCCATCGCATCCGCACGGTTTCATCGGAGCAGGCGGAGCTGCTGGTGGTGGTGCACAGCACCGAGTGAGGACATGACCCGATCCATGGGTCACTTCCCGCACCAGCCCTCGAGGAAGTCCAGCAGCAGTTGATTGACCTTTTCCGGCTGCTCTTCCTGTGGCAGGTGTCCGCATTGCTCGATGGGGTGGGCCTGCAGGTCATCGGCCATCTCCGCCCAGACGCTGGCCATGTCGAACAGCTTGCCGACAGCGTGGAAGTCGTTGCCCCATAGCGACATCACCGGGCAGGCGATCTTCACCTCGGCGTCCTCCAGGTCCTGGGCGACATCCTCGGCATTGGCCCGATAGTCGGCCATCGCACCCCTGACCGCGCCCGGTGCCTGGTACGCCCGGACATAGGTATCGAATGCTTCGCCGCTGATGGTCGAGGGATCGTAGGTCCAATCCGAGAAGAAATGCCGCAGCCAGATGTGTTCGCGACCGGCGATCAGGGCTTCCGGCAGGTCCGGCACCAGGTGGAACAGGAAGAACCAGTAGGCCTTGGCGATCGCGGCATTGAGATCCCGCGCGACGATACGGGTCGGCACGTTGTCCATCACCACCAGGCGATCCACCAGCTCCGGGTAGTCCTTGGCGAAGCGGGTGGCCACGCGGGCGCCACGGTCGTGGCCGACCAGCGCGACCTTCTCGATACCCAGTTCGCGCATCAGTTCACGGATGTCGCGAGCCATGTTGCGCTTGTCGTAGCCGCAAGCCGGCTTGTCCGTTTCGCCATAGCCGCGCAGGTCGGGTGCGATCACGCGAAAGTGCCTGGACAGCACCGGGATCTGATAGCGCCAGGCGAAGTGGGTTTCCGGGAAGCCGTGCAGCAGGATGACCGGGGCGCCTTCGCCTTCCTCGACCACGAATTGACGGATGCCGTTGGCAGTGACGGTATAGCTTTTCATGTTGCACCTGCTTTTGAACGAGTGGGTTATTTCAGCAAGGGGACGTCGGCCGCGCGGGTGTAGGGGCCATACAGCGCCGGCACCCAGTTGAAACGCCTGCCGGCCTGTGTCACATGGCCGATACCGGGGAAGGGCAGGTGGGCGGCCGCCAGCCATTCACCATCGGCCGCCAGTTTCGAGAACTCGCTTTCCCGTGCCTGGATGGCCTTCTGCGGGTCGATGTCGAAGCGGATGGCGACTTCGGGATGGTCGAACTGCACGGCCGCGTTGTGGATCAGGTCGCCGATGAAGCTGATCGCCGAACCGTTCGAGGCGAAGCGGTAGACCGTGCTGCCCGGGGTGTGGCCGATGGCATAGGCCGCTTGCACCTCCGGAATCGGCGAAGCGGGCGGGGTGAAGGTCTTGAAGCGACCGCTATCCCGATAGGGCGCCAGGGCGCGTGTGGCGATGTCGAAATACTCCCGGGCATTTTCCGGCGCGCTGGCCTTGTGCTGCGGGTCCAGCCAGAAGTCGGCCTCGGCCTGGGCGATGTAGACCGTCGCGTTGGGGAACAGCGCCTTGCCCTCGGCGTCGACGAGTCCACACACGTGGTCCAGGTGCAGGTGCGTCAGGAAGATCGTGTCGACCTGCTCCGGCTGGTAGCCGGAAGCACGGATATTGGGCACCAGTTGCCCGGCGGTTTGCGGTACGCAGTGGCCGGCCCCGCTGTCGACCAGCACCAGGTGCCTGCCGGTATTGACCAGGTAGGCGTTGAAGGTGGTTGGCATCCGCTCCGACCCGATCGCCTGGCGCTTGAGCAGGCCACGGATCTGTTCGGGAGACAGGCCCTTGAGCAGGCCAGGGGAAAGATCGTTGTAGCCGTCGAAGAGGGCGGTGACTTCATACTCGCCGACGGCCTGGCGAAAGTACCCGGGAACCTGCTGCTGAACCTGCGCGGGTGCCTGTGCCATGGCCTGGTTGATGAGGGCCAGGCTGGCGAGTCCGATGATGCGTGCCGGAATGTTCATGGTTGAGCTCTTCAAGGTCATGTGTAAAAGGTCATGGGTGTAAGGGAATGTGCGCTCGCGGGCCGGCGTTCCATTCGGTTCGATGGTCGAACCGAATGGATGGCTCGTGCGGACTCAGCGGGAGCGACGGCGCAGGATGGCGTTGAGCTGCACCAGCGTGGCGGCGATGGCCAGGGCTGCGCCGAGAACCGAGATGCCGAACCAGCCGCTGCTCTGCCAGACCTGTGTCGCGGCCGCGGCACCGACGGCGCCGCCGAGGAACATCGAGCCCATGAAGATTGTGTTCAGGCGGGCACGGGCCTCGGGTTGCAGGGTGTAGACGATGTGCTGGTTGGAGACCAGGACGCTCTGCACGGCGAAGTCGAGCAGGATGCAGCCGATCACGATGCCGGTGAGGGAGGTCCACAGGCCGAACAGCATCCACGAGGCGAAGGTCAGCAGCGTGCCGACGATGATCACCTTGTGTGGGCCGCGACGGTCGGCGATACGCCCGGCGAGCGGGGCGGCGAGGATACCGATCGCTCCGATGATGCCGAACAGGCCGGCGGCCTGGGCGTCCAGACCGAAGCCGGGTTCCTCCAGGCGCAGGGCGAGCACGGTCCAGAAGGCAGTGAAGGCGGCGAACAGCAGCGCCTGGGTAATGGCCGCCACACGCAGCTCACCATGGGCGCGCCACAGGTGCAGCATCGAACCGATCAGGCGGGTATAGGTGGTTTTGGCGGTCGGCAGGCTGCGCGGCAGGGCCACGGCCATGAGCGTGCCGGCAAACAGCGCCAGTGGTACGCCAAGCCAGAACATGGCTCGCCAGCCATAGTGCGCCGCGATGAAGCCGGACAGCGTCCGGCTGAGCAGGATGCCGCAGAGCACCCCTGACATCACCGTGCCGACCACCGCACCGCGTCTTTCCGGCTGCGCCAGTTGTGCGGCGAAGGGGACGATCTGTTGCGCGACGGTCGAGGTCATGCCGAGGAAGAACGAGGCCATCAGCAGGACCGCTGCGGTAGGGGCCAGGGCGGCGGCGATCAGGGTGGCGGCGAGCAGCGCGAACTGGGTCATGATCAGGCGACGCCGCTCGATGAGATCGCCCAGGGGCACCAGGGCGAAGAGGCCGATGGCGTAGCCCAGTTGCGTGGCGGTTGGCACCAGCGTCGTCAGGCTGCCGGGGAGTTCGTTCTCCAGGATGCCCAGCATGGGTTGGTTGTAATAGATGTTCGCCACTGCCAGTCCGGCGGAGGTGGCCATGGCGAAGGTGAGCCCCGTGTTGATCCGCGACGGGACGCTGGCCTCTTGCTCGAGTGCGGTTGTGCTGTTCATGGTTTGCCCTTGCGCGATCACCCGTTCCACCGGCCTCAGACATTGAGGCTGTGAGGGCGCCGTGATGTGTGGGCAACTATGGCGCTATAACCAAAACTGGTGTAGATGTTAAAACTGATACGGCAATCTAACGGAAAACGACGTAATGAAACTCGAAGATGTCGAGGTCTTCGTTGAAGCGGTGCAGGTCGGCAGCCTGGCGGGAGCAGCCCGTCGGCTTTCCCTGACGGCCATGGCCGCTTCCAGGAGCCTGAACAATCTTGAAGCCGAACTCGGCGTCAGGCTGGTACACCGCACGACCCGCTCGCTGTCACCCACCAGTGATGGCGAAACGTTCCTGCCGCACGCACAGGCGCTGCTCGAGGGCCGGGACAACGCCTTGGCGGATCTGCGTCCCCATGGCAATGCGCTGTCCGGACACCTGCGCATCACCGCATCGGCCGCTTTTGCCCGCAAGGTGGTCGCGCCGATGCTGGCCGCGTTCATGGCCCGGCACCCGGCGCTGCGGGTCGACCTGCTTTCCACGGACGAGCAGGTGGATATCGTCGCGCAGGGCATCGATGTGGCGATCCGTATCGCCCCGCTGCGCGACAATCGCCTGGTGGCCCGGCGCCTGGCCGACAGCCCGCGGGTGCTGTGCGTCGCAGCGGCCTACCGGGTGAAACATGGCCAGCCGGGTACGCTGGCAGAGCTGTCGGCCCATGATTGCCTGGTGATTTCGGGGACTTCGCACTGGTCGTTCGTCTGCGCGGACAAGAGTGTCCGGCAGCGGGTGGCGGGGCGCTTTGCCGCGAGTTCGATCGATGCTCTTTACGAGGCCTGCGTGGGTGGCCTGGGCATTGCCAACCTTTCCAGCTGGTACGTCGAGCCCGCGCTCGCCAGCGGTGTCGTCGAGCGGCTCGTGCTGGCGGACGCCGAACCCGAGCCTCTGGGTATCTGGGCGGTTTACCCCACCTCACGACTGGTGCCGCACAAGGTTCGGGTGTTCATCGACGCACTGGAACAGTACATCCAGGCCAACCCGAGCCGACCTGCCGGTCAGGCCGGCGGGAAGTCCTCGTAGGATTTGGGCAGGTAGCCCCAGATTCGCAACACGTCGCCGCGCACCTCGAATTCGAAACCGATGCGGGCGACGACCGCTGATATCTCCTCGGTGTGGTCGATGGTCGTACGAGGCAGCAGCCGACCCAGCGAAGGTGCCATCTGCCACAAGCCGATATCGAACCATTCCACCCCCGCGAAGGAAAACGGCAGATGGTAGAACCACTCGACATCCCAGCCCGAGATATGGCCCGTGACGTACTTGAATCGATAGGAAGGCGACCAGCCGTCGAGCTCGCGAAAATGCCTGATCAGCTCATCCCACCGGGTGTTGTTGGCGGCGCTGGCGAGGTTTCTGGTGGTGACGGCCGTGCGGATCTTGCTGCGCATCTTCTCGTCATGGCCGGTACCGGCCTTGGGAAGCTCATTCATGTCCACGGATGGCACTGGCAAGGCTCCTGTCTTCAGGGGTGTTCATGGGGGACTGCCCCTCGCGGCGCGCCCAGTCGCGCACGGCTTCGACGAACAGACGCAACGCAATGGGCGGATGGCGGTTGGCCGGATAATACAGGCAAAGCCCGCCATACACCGGGCTCCACTGAGCGAGCACCTGCACCAGGCGTCCGGCCAGCAGATGCTCCTCGACCTGCTCCAGCGGCACCCAGCCGATACCGATGCCGGCCAGTGCGGCCTCGATCATCAGGTTGATGTTGTCCAGGGTCATCGGCCCGTCGACATCGACACTGGCGCTCTGTTCCAGATGCTTGAGGTCCCAGCGAAACAGCGCACCGCTGGCGAAACGGAAGCGGATGCAGCGATGTTCCCGCAGGTCGTGGGGGGCCTGCGGCGCAGCATGGCGCTGCAGATAGTCCGGTGAGGCCACCGCACCGATGCGCATGTCGGGGCCGAAGCGCACGGCGATCATGTCGCGGGGGACGTCGTCGAGGATCCTGATGCCGGCGTCGAAACCTTCGGCGACGATGTCCTGCAGCTTGCCGTCCGCCACGAACTCCAGGTGAATCTGCGGATACTGTTTCAGGAAGTCCGGCACCACATGGCGCATCAATGGGCGCAGGGCCGATTCGGAAGCACTGATGCGGATCGTGCCCGACGGCGAATGGCGCGCCGAGGTGACGTCGTTGACCACCCGGGTCAGGTCATTGAGCAGGGGCCGCACGCCCTGCAGCAGTTGCTCGCCGGCTTCGGTCAGCGCCACCGAGCGGGTGGTGCGATTGAACAGGCGCATCTCCAGGCGGGCTTCCAGGCTGCGCATGGAATGACTCAGGGCCGAGGGCGACAGCCCCAGCACGCGCGCCGCGCCGCTGAAACTCTGGTGCTCGGCGATGGCAATGAAAGCGGTCAGCTCCGG